>NZ_JAQAHF010000002.1:0-417283 GCF_027871645.1 Agrobacterium sp. ST15.13.015 | reverse complement strand
CACGGTGTTGCTCCTCTTTCGTGTCCGAGATCGTCGCCAAACGCTCGAATACGAGTAGAATCAACACCGTGCGCCATGTCCACCAAATTTAAACCGGACAGCAGTGGGACAAGCCCGAGCATGACGGTGGAGAGAGCGTATATCGCCTAAGGCAGCAACCTATGTTGCCGAACCTTTGTCCCTTACTCCGCAGCTGCCAGCAGCTTCTTTTCGCGGGCCGCACGCAGGCGCTCGAAATCGTCGCCGGCATGGTGGGAAGAGCGGGTCAGCGGGCTCGACGACACCATCAGGAAGCCCTTGGTGTAAGCCACCGTCTCATAGGACTTGAACTCTTCTGGCGTCACGAAGGCCTCGACCTTGTGGTGCTTGCGGGTCGGCTGCAGATATTGGCCGATGGTCAGGAAGTCCACATCGGCGCTGCGCAGGTCGTCCATCAGCTGCAGCACTTCGTTGCGCTCTTCACCGAGGCCGACCATGATGCCCGACTTGGTGAACATGGTGGGATCGAGTTCCTTCACCCGCTGCAAGAGGCGCACGGAGTGGAAATAGCGCGCGCCGGGGCGAACCGTGAGGTAATTGCCCGGAACGGTTTCCATATTGTGGTTGAAGACATCGGGCTTGGCGGCCACGACACGCTCCAGCGCGCCGGGCTTCTTCAGGAAGTCGGGCGTGAGGATTTCGATGGTCGTCGTCGGAGACGCGGCGCGGATCGCCCAGATCACCTTTTCGAAATGTTCAGCGCCGCCATCGGCGAGATCGTCACGGTCAACCGAAGTGATGACGACGTGGGAAAGGCCCATCTGCTTGACGGCCTTGGCGACGTTCTCCGGCTCGTTCATATCCAGCGGATTGGGCTTGCCGGTCGCGACATTGCAGAAGGCGCAGGCGCGGGTGCAGATTTCACCCATGATCATGAAGGTCGCGTGCTTCTTGTCCCAGCATTCGCCGATATTCGGACAGCCGGCTTCCTCGCACACCGTCACCAGCTTGTGCGAACGCACCAGTTCACGCGTCTCGTGATAGCCCTTGGAGGTCGGCGCCTTGACGCGGATCCATTCCGGCTTGCGCATGACCTCGGTATCGGGCTTATGCGCCTTTTCCGGGTGGCGAATGCGCTTTTCGTCGGACGACGTCCTGTCGAGAATAGTGACCATTAAAAACCTGCTTCCATCGCCCCTGGCGACCTAAACATCTGTTGGCCCGATGCTTTAGAACAATTCCAGAAAAAGCGTAAGCCCCTTCCGGCCACGAGGCCTGTCAGCGCCGTACTAGCTTCGCCAGAAACAGCAAAAGGCTGGCGCCGAGGAACGAGGTGACGAAATAGCCGAGCCTGCTGTCCTGCACGAAAACATCGAAGGTTCGCAGCACGGCGACAGCGACCACCGAACCGACAATGCCAAGGACGATGTTCATGAAAATGCCGAAGCGCATATCCATGAGCTTGCCCGCAAGCCAGCCGGCGAGACCGCCGATGATGATTGCTGCAATCCAGCCTACACTTTCCATTCCCACGCTCCCTGAAAGAACCAGCCCCTTTTAAGGAGCCTGCATCGAGACATATGGGACACCCGGCATGGTTAGACAATGCCGGGTATCACGGAGCACTTATGCGTTGAGCACACGCCCATAGGCATCAAGCACGCTTTCCTTCATCGATTCCGAAATGGTCGGATGCGGGAAGATCGTGTGCATCAGGTCTTCTTCAGTGGTCTCGAGGTTCATCGCAACAACGAAGCCCTGAATGAGTTCGGTCACTTCCGCACCGACCATATGCGCGCCGAGCAGCTCACCCGTTTTCTTGTCGAAGATGGTCTTGACCATGCCCTGATCTTCGCCGAGCGCAACAGCCTTGCCGTTCGCCGCAAAGGAGAAGCGGCCAACGCGGATGTCGCGACCCTGTTCCTTCGCCTTGGCTTCGGTGAGACCGACCGAGGCGACCTGCGGGTTGCAATAGGTGCAGCCTGGAATCTTCAGCTTGTCCATCGGGTGGACATTCGGCAGACCGGCGATCTTTTCGACGCAGATCACTGCCTCATGCTCGGCCTTGTGGGCGAGCAGCGGCGGGCCGGCGACGTCGCCGATGGCGTAGATGCCAGGCACGTTGGTCTTGCCGTAACCGTCGATGACGATGAAGCCGCGATCGGTCTTCACGCCGGCAGCCTCAAGGCCGATACCTTCGATATTGGCGACGACGCCGACAGCCGAGATCATGCGATCAGCCGTGATCTTTTCAGAAGAACCGTCCTTCTTCTCAAGCGTCGCGGTAATGGAGTTCGCGCCCTTCTCCACCTTGGAAACCTTGGTCTCCAGATGAATTTTCATGCCCTGCTTTTCGAGCTGCTTCTTGGCGAAGGTGGAGATTTCCGCATCCTCGACCGGCATGACCTGGCTCATGATCTCGACGACGGTGACGTCGACGCCCATGGTGCGGTAGAAGCTGGCGAATTCGATGCCGATGGCGCCCGAGCCCATGACGAGCAGCGACTTCGGCAGTTCTTCCGGCTTCATTGCCTCGAAATAGGTCCAGATCAGCTTGCCATCCGGCTCGATGCCAGGCAGTGCGCGCGGGCGGGCGCCCGTCGCAACGATGATGTGCTTGGCGGTGTAAGTGCCCTCGCCCAGCGTATTCTTCGGCACGGGACCCTGCGGCTGCACCACCGGCTTGGTGGATTTGCCAACGACGATCTCGCCCGGCTTGGTGATCTTGGCTTCACCCCAAATGATATCGACCTTGTTCTTTTTGAACAGGAAACCGACGCCATTGTTCATGCGCGCTGCAATGCCGCGCGAGCGCGCCACGATTGCCTTGACGTCAGGCTTGATCGAGCCTTCCAGCGTCAGGCCGTAGTCCTTCGCATGGGTGGCGGTGTGCATGACATCGGCGGTGCGCAGCAGCGCCTTGGTGGGAATGCAGCCCCAGTTGGAGCAGATGCCGGCCAGATGCTCACGCTCCACGACGGCAACCTTCATGCCGAGCTGGGCTGCGCGGATCGCGGCAATGTAACCGCCCGGTCCCGAACCGATGATGATGACGTCATATGATTGAGCCATTGGAAATCCTGCCTTGTCCTATCGGGTCGCGAGCAGCGCCACGACCGGGAATTGTTCTTAAAGTCCGAGCATCATGCGGACGACGGGCTCCAGCCCTCGCCCGATGGCCCGCGTATTTTCAGCATCGAGATGGACGCCATCCACCGGCGTCGTTCGGGCAACGGAGCCCGCATCGAAAAAGCCGCAATCGAGCTCGTCGGCCAGATCCCGGTAAACGGATGCCAGCATCGCCGATTCATCGATCGCATCACGAAAGATCGCGCCCATGAAAGGATTTGCCGTCTCGCAAAGCTGCGGCGGAGCGACGATCAGCACGTCAGGCGCTTCCCAGTCCGGCACCTGCCAGATGTGGTTGCGCGTGAGTTTCACAAGCCGCTCCACGCCCTTCATGGCAACAATCGCCGACCCATGGATCGCCGGTTTCATGTCGTTGGTGCCAAGCATGATAATCACCAGATCAAGCGGCGCATGGCTGTGCAACAACGTCGGAAGAATCCGCGCACCGTTGCGGTCGCAATCCGCGGTATTGTCGTCATAGGCGGTGGTGCGACCGCCAAGACCTTCGTGGATGACATGCACGTCAGGGCCAAGCGCCTTTTGCAAGACGCTCGGCCAGAGATCGTCATGGCTATGCCGGCCACCCGTTTCCGCGTTCGATCCCCATGTCAGGGAATCGCCAAAGCAGAGGACCGACTTCACCATGTCACTCTCCGATCAAACCAGCATGCCCATCGGGTTTTCGATGTAGCGCTTGAAGGCGCCGATCAGTTCGGCTCCGAGCGCGCCATCGACGCAGCGGTGGTCGGTGGAGAGCGTGACCGTCATGACGTTGGCGATCTTGATCTCGCCGTTTTTCACGACAGCGCGTTCTTCACCCGCACCGACGGCCAGAATGGTGGCATGCGGCGGGTTGATGACGGCCGAGAAGCTCTTGACGCCCATCATGCCCATGTTGGACACGGCGGTCGTGCCGCCCTGATATTCCTCGGGCTTCAGCTTGCGCTCCTTGGCGCGCTTGCCGTAGTCCTTCATCTCGTTGGAGATGGTGGAGAGCGACTTCTCTTCCGCCTTGCGGATGATCGGCGTGATCAGGCCACCCGGAATGGAAACGGCAACGCCGACATCCGAATGCTTGTGCTTGACCATGGCGCTTTCCGTCCAGGAGACGTTGGCATCAGGCACATCGCGCAGGGCAAGAGCCAGCGCCTTGATGACCATATCGTTGACCGACAGCTTGTAGGCGGGCTTGCCGTCCTTTTCGGGAGCAGCCGCATTGAGCTGGGCGCGCAGCGCCAGAAGCGTATCGAGCTCGCAATCCACGGAAACGTAGAAATGCGGAACCGTCTGCTTGGATTCGACCAGACGCTTGGCGATGACCTTGCGCATGCCGTCATGCGGCACAAGCTCGTAGGAACCCTGTTCGAACAGCTTGAGGACGCTTTCGTCAGACGGGCCCTTGGCAAGCGCCGGAGCCGGTGCGCCTGCGGATGCAGCGGCAGACGGTGCGGCCTTCGCACCGCCGGAAGCGGCGGCCTTTTCCACGTCGGTCTTGACGATACGGCCATGCGGGCCGGAACCGGAAACGGCCGAGAGGTCGAGACCGGCTTCCTTGGCGAGACGGCGGGCAAGCGGCGAAGCGAAGATGCGCTCGCCGGACTTTGCGACCGGAGCCGGCGTGGAAGATGCGGCAGCCTGATCGGCGGCCGGCTTTTCAGCCTTGGCCGGGGCAGATTCTTCCTTCGGCGCTTCAGCCTTTGCAGCTTCCTGCTTCGGAGCCTCGGCCTTGGCAGGCGCGGCGGCGCCGCCCTTTGCCGCTTCGGCAACATCTTCGCCATCGGCGGCGAGGATGGCGATCAGGGCGTTGACCTTGACCGCTTCGGTGCCGGCGGGAACGACCAGCTTGGCGACCGTGCCTTCGTCAACGGCTTCCACTTCCATGGTCGCCTTGTCGGTCTCGATCTCGGCGATCACGTCACCGGGTGCGACCTTGTCGCCTTCCTTGACCAGCCACTTGGCCAGATTGCCCTCTTCCATCGTCGGAGAAAGGGCAGGCATGGTGATGTTTATCGGCATCGAAACGCCTCCCCTTACTTGTAGCAGACGGTTTTGACGGCCTGAACGACTTCATCGACGTTCGGCAGAGCCAGCTTTTCGAGGTTTGCCGCGTAAGGCATCGGAACATCCTTGCCGGCGATCGTCAGGATCGGCGCATCGAGATAATCGAAAGCGGCGCGCATGACCTGGTTGGCGATGAAGTCACCGACCGATGACTGCGGGAAGCCTTCCTCGACCGTGACCAGACGACCGGTCTTCTTGACCGATTCGATGACGGTGGGCAGGTCCATCGGGCGGATGGTGCGCAGATCGATCAGTTCGACGTCGATGCCGAGCTTTTCGAGTTCCGCAACGGCCTTGATCGCGTAGGTCATGCCGATGCCGAAGGAAACGATGGTCGCATCCTTGCCCTTGCGGTGAATGCGCGCCTTGCCAATCGGCAGCACGAAATCATCGAGCTTCGGCACTTCGAAGCTCTGGCCGTAGAGAATTTCATTCTCAAGGAAGATGACCGGGTTCGGATCGCGGATGGCGGCCTTGAGCAGACCCTTCGCGTCAGCTGCGGTGTAAGGCATGACGACCTTGAGACCCGGAATATGGCTGTACCATGCGGCGTAACATTGCGAATGCTGTGCACCGACGCGGGCAGCAGCGCCCGAAGGACCGCGGAACACCATCGGAGCGCCCATCTGGCCACCCGACATGTAAAGCGTCTTTGCCGCCGAGTTGACGATCTGGTCGATCGCCTGCATGGCGAAGTTGAAGGTCATGAACTCGACGATCGGCCGCAGGCCCGTCATCGCCGCACCGACGCCGATACCGGCAAAGCCGTGCTCGGTGATCGGGGTATCGATGACGCGACGCTCACCGAATTCCTGCAACAGACCTTGGGTAATCTTGTAGGCGCCCTGATATTCGGCGACTTCCTCACCCATGACGAAGACTTTTTCGTCGGCGCGCATTTCTTCGGCCATGGCGTCGCGCAGCGCTTCACGCACCGTCGTCATCACCATTTCCGTGCCTGCCGGGATGTCCGGATCGGCTGCGACTTCGATCTTGGGTGCTGCCGGAACCTTGGCGGTTTCCTTGGCAGCACTCGGCTCCTCGGTTGCTTCGCGGGTCTTGCCGCCGGCCGCATCCGAATCGGAATTTGCGGCTTCAGCCTTCGGCGCGGGAGCGGACGCGACATCGTCGGCGCTTTCGCCTTCCTGGATGAGGACTGCGATCGGCGTATTGACCTTGACGCCTTCGGTGCCGGCATCGATCAGCAGCTTGCCGATGACGCCCTCGTCCACGGCTTCCACTTCCATGGTCGCCTTGTCGGTCTCGATCTCGGCGATCACGTCGCCGGAGGTGACCTTGTCGCCTTCCTTTTTAAGCCATTTGGAAAGCGTGCCTTCCTCCATGGTCGGGGAAAGGGCGGGCATAAGAATTTCTACTGGCATGGGTTTCCCTTTCCCGATCAGAGCAGAATGTCGGTGTAGAGCTCGGATACATCCGGCTCTGGGTCGTTCTGGGCGAAGTCGGCGCTGTCGGCGACGATATCACGGACATCCTTGTCGATGGCCTTGAGTTCGTCTTCGCTTGCCCAGCCCTGCTCCAGAAGCCGTGCCTTGACCTGCTCGATCGGGTCATGTTCGGAGCGCATCTTCTGCACTTCGTCCTTGGAACGGTATTTCGCCGGGTCGGACATGGAGTGACCACGGTAACGGTAGGTCAGCATTTCCAGAATGATCGGACCCTTGCCGGAGCGGCAATGTTCCAGTGCCTGGTCGGCTGCGGCCTTGACGGCGCGCACATCCATGCCATCCACCTGAACGCCGGGAATTCCGAAGGACTGGCCACGCAGCGAATAGTTCGACTGGGCCGTGGCGCGGGCGGTCGAGGTGCCCATGGCGTAACGGTTGTTTTCAACGATATAGATGATCGGCAGTTTCCAGAGAGCAGCCATGTTGAAGCTCTCATAGACCTGGCCCTGGTTGGCCGCGCCATCGCCGAAATAGGTCACGGAGACATTGTCGTTGCCGCGATATTTGTTGGCGAAAGCAAGACCGGTTCCAAGCGAAACCTGAGCGCCGACGATGCCGTGGCCGCCATAGAAATGCTTCTCCTTGGAGAACATGTGCATGGAGCCGCCCTTGCCTTTTGACAGACCGCCGCGGCGGCCGGTCAATTCGGCCATGACGCCACGCGCGCTCATGCCCAGAGCCAGCATGTGGCCGTGGTCACGATAAGCGGTGATGACCTGATCGCCTTCCTTCTGCGACATCTGCATGCCGACAACAACGGCTTCCTGACCGATGTAGAGGTGACAGAAACCACCGATAAAGCCCATACCGTAGAGCTGGCCGGCCTTTTCCTCGAAGCGGCGGATGAGCAGCATTTCACGGTAAGCGTGAAGTTCGTCTTCCTTGGAGAAGTCGGGGCTGTTCTTGCCGGTGAATTCGGTTGCAGCCTTTGCCGTGGTCTTGCGGCCGGATACGGTCGCTGATTTTCGCGGCGCCATTCATCCCTCCCTGAGTTGCCATTTGAATGGATAGAGTGGCGCGTACCATATGCAAGAAAATGCCATGCAGCAATGCTTTAAACGCATGGCACATATTCACGCTAAGATGCTGTGAATAAATCAGAAATGTTAAATTAACTTGATTCAGGTTAATCAGAAATATGTGTTCATGATGACGATTTCGTCCGTGCGGGACATATTCAGCTGGTAACGGGAAATCTCGTCGATCATGTCCCGCTCCAGCGAGCCATCGCTCATCAATTCCACCTGCCGCTCCAGCGCCACACGCGCCTGCGTCAGCTTTGCAAGCTCCGCAGTGCGGGTGACACGCTGCCGCTCCAGCCGCTCCGTCGCCTGCAGGCCGAAGTCGCCATGGATGGAATGATACCCGAAATAGGAAAGAAAAGCGATCGTGATGGCCGGAACGATCAGCCGACCGAATCGTCTCTTTTTATGATGTCTGGTCCACATGCCGGAGAGAAGCCTTAAAACGCATAACCTGAGTCTCGAGACTAAGGCGGATTGTTTAACTATCCGTTGACCTTAACGGGCGATTGGCAAATGGGCATTAAAAAGCCCGCCGAAAGGCGGGCTGGATTGGCAAAGACGCTAAAAGAACGCTCGTCATGCCGGACTTGATCCGGCATCCAGCCACAGCGCGTCTGCGCTGTGAGAAGAGTCTTTCGCGATCAAGGACTTGATCGCGCTGGACCCCGGATCAAGTCCGGGGTGACGGAGTGCGGACCATACCACTCGCCGCTTAAACGAACCCGCCAGGCAACGGGCCACATCAAGAAACCCGAACGCGAATTAACCGCGCAGGATCGAACGGCCGGCGTAGGCAGCCTGCGGGCCCAGCATTTCCTCGATGCGGATCAGCTGGTTGTACTTTGCGAGCCGGTCGGAACGGGCAAGCGAGCCGGTCTTGATCTGACCGCAGTTCGTCGCAACAGCGAGATCGGCGATGGTGGAATCTTCCGTTTCGCCCGAACGGTGCGACATGACGGCGGTGTAACCGGCCTTGTGCGCCGTCTCGACCGCATCCAGCGTCTCGGAGAGCGAGCCGATCTGGTTGACCTTGACGAGGATGGAGTTTGCAACGCCCATCTTGATGCCGTCACGAAGGCGCGCGGAGTTGGTGACGAAGAGATCGTCGCCGACGAGCTGGCACTTATTGCCGATGAGATCGGTCAGCGTCTTCCAGCCTTCCCAGTCGTCTTCGGCCATGCCGTCTTCGATGGAAATGATCGGGTACTTGGCAACGAGTTCCGCCAGATATTCCGCCATTGCGCCCGACTCCAGCGTGCGGCCTTCGCCTTCGAGAACGTATTTTCCGTCCTTGAAGAATTCGGTCGAGGCACAGTCGAGACCGACGAACATGTCGTCGCCCGGGCGGTAGCCGGCCTTTTCAATCGACTTCATGATGAAATCGAGCGCGGCCGGCGCGCTTTCGAGACCCGGTGCAAAACCGCCCTCGTCGCCGACATTGGTGTTGTGGCCCTGTGCCGCCAGTTCTTTCTTCAGCGTATGGAACACTTCAGAACCCATGCGCACGGCTTCGCGGATGTTTTCCGCGCCGACCGGCAGGATCATGAATTCCTGGAAGTCGATGGGGTTATCGGCATGCGCGCCGCCATTGATGATGTTCATCATCGGAACCGGCAGCAGATGTGCGTTCGGGCCGCCGACATAACGGTAAAGCGGCAGGCCGGAGGCTTCGGCAGCAGCCTTGGCGACAGCGAGCGATACGCCGAGGATGGCGTTGGCGCCGATGCGCGACTTGTTCGGCGTGCCGTCGAGCACGATCATCGTCTGGTCGATCTGGATCTGGTTCTCGGCATCGAAACCGCCGATGGCGTCGAAGATTTCCGTATTGACGGCTTCGACCGCCTTTTCCACACCCTTGCCGAGATAACGCTTGCCGCCATCGCGCAGCTCAACCGCCTCATGCGCGCCGGTGGAGGCGCCCGAAGGAACGGCGGCACGGCCCATGGAGCCGTCTTCGAGGTAAACATCGACTTCAACGGTCGGGTTGCCGCGGCTGTCGAGGATTTCGCGCGCGATGATATCGGTAATGGCAGTCATGGTCTCTCCCTTGGGAATGGAACAGATATTTTCCGTCGCCTGTCTTAGACGATGGCGAAGAAATTACAATGACGACGGGCGGCAGAAACGGCCCGCCCGCCATTAAAATCGATTGGCACAGACTGTGCCCGCCGTAACGCCTCCGCCCCTCAGGCTTTGGTAATGGCGTCGAAAGCAAGCAGCTTTTCGAGCAGTTTCGGCATGTCCTTCAGATGAACCATGTTGGGGCCGTCGGACGGCGCATTGTCCGGGTCCTCATGGGTTTCGATGAAGAGCCCGGCGACACCGACAGCAACCGCCGCCCGCGCGAGCGTCTCGACGAATTCGCGCTGGCCGCCCGTGGAGCCGCCCTGCCCGCCCGGCTGCTGAACCGAATGCGTGGCGTCAAAGACAACAGGCGCGCCGAGCGAAGCCATGATCGGCAGCGAGCGCATGTCGGAAACAAGCGTGTTGTAACCGAAGGAGGCGCCGCGCTCGCACAGAAGCACATTCGGATTGCCGCTCTCATTCAGCTTGGCCAGCACGTTCTTCATGTCCCAGGGGGCGAGGAACTGGCCCTTCTTGACGTTGATAACGCGGCCGGTTTTCGCGGCGGCGACGAGAAGATCGGTCTGGCGGCTGAGAAAGGCCGGGATTTGCAGCACATCCACCACTTCGGACACGATGGCGCATTGTTCTTCGGTGTGAATGTCAGTCAAAACAGGAAAGCCGAATTCCTTCTTGAGATCGGCGAAAACCTGCATAGCGCTGTCAAGGCCGATACCGCGCTTGCCGGAAAGCGACGTACGGTTCGCCTTGTCGAAGGACGACTTATAAACGAGCCCGATCCCCAGCTTGTCGCAAAGCTCCTTCAGGACACCGGCGATCATGAAAGCATGTTCCCGGCTTTCCATCTGGCAGGGGCCGGCAATCAGGGAAAATCGCTCGCTATTGGAAAAGGAAACCGAATTGGCGCCGTCGCCGGCGGTGACTTTGAGATTGTTCGTAACGCTCATCATTTTTCCTCGAAGGCGAATGCAACGCCCTGACCGGGCGCGGCGGACACCACAAGACGGCCGTCCGCTTCTGCGCTGGAGACGCCATTAGCAGCAAGCACCGCTTCTGTCACGGCAAGATCGTGAACGGAAAAGACGACGCCTGCTCCGTGCAGGCCATTCGGAGAATTGGGCAGGCTTTCGCTGAAGGCCGGTTTTTGGTTCAGCCTGATGTGCGCGTTGCCGGTCGCAAAAATAATATCTCCATCCGGAGACATCTCCTCCTGACAGGCAAATACCGTTTCGATCAGACGGACCGCGTTCGGATCGCCGCCGGAAAACAGAACGATCTCGCTGATGCCGGAAGCACCATTGGCGTGGCGCTCCAGCGCCGCCCGGTCGTTCGGCAAAGCCAGCAATCGCTGGCAGCTGAACAGAAAGAAATCCGAAGCCGCGCCGCTCGCTGCGAATGCCAGCCGGAATGCCGCCTCACTCTGTGAGCCGTCCGGCATCCGCACGGGCCGTGAAAATTCAAAGATATCGCCTGCCGAGAAGCCGGATGCGGAAAACCTGTCATGATCGGCAATGGCGCTTTCGCTTCTTGCCACCAGGGCCGAAAAACCGTCCTCGCCATGACGCTGCCGAAAGGCCCGATCCCTACCGGTGAACACGTCGCCCCTGTTCACCGATTCATTATATTTAGCCGGGTCAGCAATCGCGAGCGGTTCCAGATAGGTGCCGTCCGTGAAGAAAACGCAGGCATTCTGCGTTCCGAAGGGATGGAGGGCCTCCGGCGCGACGGTGAAGCCGAGAAGCTCAAGGCGGTCTTTCGCCACGGCAAGAGACTGTACCGGCAAAACGAGATGATCGACACTATTTCGGTTCGCCATTTTCGAGCCCCTGTGCTGCGGGTTTGCGCGTGACAAAAGCACAAATGACGCCAGCAATGCAAACAGTCAGCTTCGCCGGACAGGCCTGGTCACGTGCCTATGGCTCACCGGCATGCATCGAGACGGTTGATCGCCTCCACGTTTTTCGCCGAAGACCCTTTCGGATCGAAATCCGATGCCAGCCAGGTGTCGACGATGGCTTTCGCCAGTTCCGGTCCGATCACGCGGGCGCCCATGGTGATGATCTGGGCGTTGTTGGATTTCGCCGCACGTTCGGCGGAATAAGTATCATGGGTCAAGGCGGCGCGGATGCCGGGCACCTTGTTGGCGGAAATGCAGACGCCGATGCCGGTTCCGCAAAACAAGAGACCGCGATCGAATTCACCGGCGATGATGCTGCCGGCCACGGCTTCGGCCAGATCGGCATAAAATCCGTCCTGGCTTCGATCCACGACGGTCAGCCCTTGCCTGCTGGAAAGATGGGCGAGCACCGCATCCAGCAGTGGTTTTCCGGCGCTGTCGGCGCCCGCGACAATTCTCATTTCGGTGTCTCCCGTTATTCGCGTGCGAGCCTCGTCGGCTTCAGCAGACATGTCCTATTTTCAGGATTGCAATCTGGCCTGCGCGCCTTCGGCAAGGCTGCGCAGGATGAGCGCGCAGGAGGTGGCGCCCGCATCGAGAACACCGAGCGAGCCCTCACCGAGACGGCTGGCGCGGCCGATCTTCGCCACGAGATTGATAGTCGAATCCCTGCCGGTTTCGGCGGCAGCGACAAGGGCTGCGGCAGCATCGTGGAATGACGCGCCCGAGGCGGTGGCGTTGTCGAATGCCGTCACGGCCGGCACCAGCGTATCCAGCAGCGTCTTGTCGCCCACCTTGGCCGAACCGATGGAACTGACGCCTTCAAGACCGGCATGCAGCATTCTGCTGAAGGACGGTGCATCGATAACCTCGGCATTTTCGATCTTCTCGGCGAATTCCGTAAACAGCACCCCATAAAGAGGCCCCATGGAACCGCCGATTTCCGTCATCAGGATCGTGCCGAGCGTATCGAGCGCCTTGGCAAGCGAGGCGTCCTGCCCTCTCAGCCGGTCTGCCGCCATGCCGAATCCCTTGGCCATGTTCACGCCATGGTCGCCATCGCCGATCTTGCCGTCGATCTCGCTGAGATAGGCGCGGTTTTCGATGATCCTTTCGGCCATGGAGAGAACGATGTCGCCGGCCCTGGCGTTCTGAAAAGACTGCATGAATTTTCTCCTCACAGCATAACGGTGCAAAGTGCTTCGGCATCGAGCAGCGGTTTCAGCTCGTCATCCAGCGCCATCACGGTCAAAGTCGCGCCCACCATCTCAAGCGACGTGAAATAGTTGCCGATATAGGTTTTGTGGATTTTCAGGCCACGCGCCGAAATCTCGGATTCTATCGTGTCGTTGAGGATGTAGAGTTCGTTGACCGGCGTCGCGCCAAGGCCGGAGACCAGCACCGCCACCTCGCTGCCGGCCGGCAGGTTGTGATCATCGAGCACGATCTTGCACATGTCCTTCGCCACATCAGCGGCGGATTTCAGCGTCTCGACACGAACGCCGGGTTCGCCGTGGTGGCCTATGCCCACTTCCATCGTGCCCGGTTCGATCTGAAAGTTGGGATGGCCGACCGCCGGCAGGGTGCAGGGGCCGAGACCGACGCCGATGGAGCGGCAATTGTCGATGGCCTTCTGGGCGGTGGCCCGCACATCCTCCAGCGAAGCGCCGCTTGCCGCCTTGGCGCCGCCGATCTTCCACATGAAGATTTCGCCGGCGACGCCGCGGCGTTTCTCACGCTCCTCGGGGGCCGCGGAACACACATCGTCATTGGCGACGACGGTGGCGATCTCGATGCCGTCTTTGGCGGCGAGTTTTGTCGCCATCTTCACATTCATATTGTCGCCGGCATAATTGCCGTAGAGCACGATCACGCCCCTGCCGCCATTGGCTTCGCGGATCGCGTCGTGAAAGCTCTTGGCCGTGGGTGATGAAAATAATTCGCCGACGGCGACGGCATCCAGCATGTTGCGGCCGGTGTAACCGATAAAGGCCGGCTCGTGGCCCGAGCCGCCGCCCGTGACAACACCGACCTTGCCGGCGACCGGCGCGCCCCTGGCAACGACGACACGCGGATTTTCCGCAAGGCGCACGATGTCGCGATGGGCCTTGACGAAGCCTTTCACCGTATCCTCGACCACCTCGTCGGGATTATTCACAAATCTCTGCATTACTCTCCTCCTTTATGCCGTCTACGCGCCAGCCCCTATCGCTTCTCGGGCCGCTTCTCAGGCCGCCTCTCAGGCGACAGCGGCCGAGCTTGCGGCTCCGCCCCCGGCCAATCCTCTTTTGACCGCGTGAAGCGAAACCGTCAGCGCCTGCTCTATTTCTCGAAGCGATGCAGGACTGATACGCCTTACCGGCTGGGCATCCGCGCGACGGTGCAGGCGGGCTGGAAACTCGATGCTGATCGGCATCTCCGGCTTTTTGGCAATCTCACCGAGCAGCTTGTGGCAATCGATATCGCCTTCGCCCACCGGCACGAAAAACCAGCCTTCCGGCGTTCGTTTCACGTCCTTGATATGCGCGTGGACCGAGGCAGGCAGCGCCGCCACCGCGTCATCGGCAAAATTTTTGAGTTGCGGACGATGGGACGCGGTATTGGCCGCGTCATAATTCAGCCCCAGCCATGGGGAGCCGAAACGACGCGTGAGCGCGACGCCCTCCTGCGCGATGTTGAAAAGGTTGTCGCTGCCATCGCCGGGATTTTCCAGCCCGATCACGATGCCGAAGGCCTCAGCACGACGCAGAAGCACTTCGATATTGCGCAGGAACCGGTCTTCGCGTTGCCGGGCCGAGGCATTTGTGGCGATAACCCTCGCGCCGATTCCCGCTGCAAAAGCCATTCTGCCGGTGAAAATTTCTACGGAATCGTCCAGTCCAAGATCGATATGCGACGACATGGCATGGCAGCCCAGCCCGGCATCATCAAGCGACCGGCGCCATGACGCCATTTCAGCCGGCAGGAACGCGCTTTCATCAAATTGTTCGGTGTAACCGACGATAAAGGCAGGCTCCACATGGCGAAAACCGATCCTGGCGATGCTTTCCAGCATCTCCTCGCGCCCATAGCCGTCATATGGCGCGCCGGACGCCGATATGATGCGATCTTTCATGCGATCCTCCCCTTGAGCCGCAGCCGAAGGGACGATGCCAATCACGCTGCAACCTCATTATTCCGACCGGAAAATGACGGAGAGCTCCGTTCGTGAGCAAGCGGAAAAAATTAACGCGCCAGTGAATTCAATTCACGTAACAACCGCATTCCTATTCAAATGCGGGATCCTGAAGATCTTCGATCAGCCAGTCGGCAAACCGTCTTGCCAGCCTGCGCTGGCTGCCGGATTTGGGATAAGCGAGATAATGGCCGACATAGTGGAGGTCCTGCGTCGCGCCGCTCAGGGGCGCGACCAGCCGCCCGGATTTTATCTCGCGATGGGCAAGCCGTGTCGATTCCAGCGCCACGCCGACGCCATTGGCGGCGGCATCGATCGCCAGGAAACTGCGGTCGAAACTCATGGCCTGAATGGGCGGCTTGCCGAGCCCATTAGCCTCGAACCAGTCCGGCCATTGCAGACGTTTGTTGTCGCTTCGAATAAGCAATTGACGGTTCAAATCGCGGGGTGTCCTGATCTCGTCCGCGAGCGACGGCGAGCACAGCGGCGTGACACGCTCTCTGCCCAGCGGAATGATGATGAGATCGTCTCCCTGCGGTTCGCCATAGATGATATCGGCATCGAATTCACCATCGACGAAACGCACATAGGCGGTGCTGGCCGCCAGCCGCACCTCAATGCCCGGATTGGCGTTTAAAAATTGCGGCAGGCGCGGCGACAATACCTGCGCCGCATAGCTCGGCGCGCAATGCAGGCGCAGAAGATGGGAGCGGTTGGAGGACACTACCTCAATGCCCTGCCGCAACTCCTCGAAGGCGTTCGATGCATGTGTCAGAAGCGTCTGCCCCGCCGCCGTCAGGCGCACCGTTCGTGTGGTGCGCTCGAAAAGCGGCGTACCGAGCACCCTTTCGAGCTTGACGATGGCATGGCTGACGGCGCTCGCCGACAGGTTGAGCTCATCGGCAGCGGCCCGGAATGAGCCGAGCCGGGCGGCGGATTCGAAGGCGCGGATGGAGGTGAGTGAAATGCCGTTCAACATTCGATTACTGAAGCAGATTCATGAGATGATGTAAACTTCGCGTTTGAAGCGCCCTCTCCCCATCTGCAATATCGAGGCTGCATTCGTCGCAGGACGGGATGCGGCGGCAGGTCGGGAGCACCGCCGTCAAGCGTATGAAGCCGGCCCGCCCGGCTTGGGAGGATTGCTTATGTTGTTGAATGGAAAGACCGCGGTTATTTCAGGCGCCGCCAGCAAACGCGGCATCGGCCGCGCCACGGCGGAACTTTTCGCCCGCCACGGCGCCCGCGTCGCCATCGTGGATCTGGATGAAGCCGGCAGCATCGAAGCTGCGGCCTCGCTTGAAAAAGTGGATGGCGGCGAGCATCTCGGGGTCGGCGGCAATGTGGCGGATCGCGCCTCCTGCGAGGCGGCCGCGCAAAAAGTCATCGCCGCTTTCGGCAAGATCGATATCCTCATCAATAATGCCGGCATTACCCAGCCGGTGAAGACGCTCGACATTACCGGCGCAGACTGGCAGCGCATCGTCGATGTCAACATGACCGGTGTGCTGAATTTCAGCCAGGCCTTCATTCCCAATATGCGCGACAATGGCGGCGGCTCGATTGCCTGCATGTCGTCCGTCTCCGCGCAACGTGGCGGCGGCATTTTCGGCGGGCCGCATTATTCGGCGGCCAAGGCGGGCGTTCTGGGTCTCGCAAAGGCCATGGCGCGTGAATTCGGCCCCGACGGCATTCGCGTCAACTCCGTCACTCCCGGCCTGATCCAGACCGACATTACCGGCGGCAAGCTGACCGACGATATGCGCCGCGACATTCTCAAGGGCATTCCGCTAAACCGTCTCGGCGACGCCATCGATGTCGCCAATATCTATCTCTTCCTCGCCTCGGATCTCTCCTCGTACGTCACCGGCGCGGTTGTCGACGTGAATGGCGGAATGCTCATTCACTGACAAAGCCCTTTCGAAGCCGGAAAATCGGCTTCGATTTTTCTGACCGGGAGGAGGAAACCATGGCTCAGGCGTATTCGGACACAGATGCAACGAAGGAAGCGGCGCTGGCGAATGTATCGCTGGCGGAACGCGCCTGGCGCATCCGGCGCAACGCTCTTTTGATGGGTGAGGTGCAGGGCCAGGGTTATGTAGGCCAGGCGCTCGGCATTGCCGATGTTCTGGCGGTGGCCTGGTTTCACACCATGCGTTACCGGGCGGACGATCCGCATTGGGAAGGCCGCGACCGGTTTCTGCTTTCCATCGGCCATTATGCGATTGCGCTTTACGCGGCGCTCATCGAGGCGGGCATCATCCCGGAAGACGAGCTGGAGACCTATGGCTGCGATGGGTCGCGCCTGCCCATGTCCGGCATGGCCTCCTATACGCCGGGCATGGAAATCACCGGCGGATCGCTCGGCCATGGGCTTGGCATTGCGGTGGGCATGGCTCTTGGCCTCAAGCGCAAGAATTCCGACCGGTTCATCATCAACCTGATGTCGGATGGCGAGTTGGGCGAAGGTTCCACTTGGGAGGCCGCGATGGGCGCGTCCCATCACAGGCTCGGCAATCTCATCAATCTTGTGGATTTCAACAATCAACAAGCGGACGGCCCTTCCCGCGAGATGCTGTCCTCCGAACCCGTGGACGCCAAATTCGCGGCCTTCGGCTGGCACGTGCAGCGCGTGGACGGCAACGATATCGACAAGGTTCGCGAGGCCTTCGATATCGCAATATCACTTACCGATGACAGGCCGCGCGCCATCATTTTCGATACCCGGATGGGCCGCGGCGTGCCCTTTCTCGAAAACCGCGAAATCACCCATTTCATTCGCGTGGAAGCGCATGAATGGAAACTGGCGCTCGACGCCCTTGAGGAAGGACGGCCGCAATGAGTACAGCAGCCCCGCAGAAGCGCCTCACCACATCGGCGATGATCGCCTCCATCGCCGCCGAAGGCCAGCCGACACGGCCTGCTCCCTTCGGTCACGCCCTTGTTCAGCTGGCGAAGGAACGGGAGGATATTGTCGGCCTCACCGCCGATCTCGGCAAATATACCGACCTGCATATTTTCGCCAAAGCCTTTCCCGAGCGCTTTTATCAGATGGGCATGGCCGAGCAGCTCCTGATGAGCACTGCGGCCGGTCTGGCGCGCGAAGGTTTCGTGCCCTTTGCGACCACCTATGCGGTCTTTGCCGCCCGCCGCGCCTATGATTTCATCGCCATGGCGATTGCCGAGGAAAACCTGCCGGTGAAGATCGTCTGCGCCCTGCCCGGCCTGACGACGGGTTACGGCCCCAGCCATCAGGCAACCGACGATCTGGCGATCTTTCGCGCGCTGCCGAACATGACGATCATCGACCCGTGCGATGCGACCGACATAGAAGGCGCGGTGCCAGCCATCACGGATTTTAACGGCCCCGTTTATATGCGCCTGCTGCGCGGCCAGGTGCCGGTGGTGCTCGAAGAATATGGCTATCGGTTCGAACTCGGCAAGGCGAAGCTTATCCGCGATGGTGCGCAGGTTCTTTTCATATCGTCCGGCATATTGACGATGCGGGTTCTCGAAGCGGCTGCCCTGCTTGAGAAGGAGGGCGTCGGCTGCGCCGTGTTGCATTCCCCCACCATCAAGCCGCTCGATACCGCCTCGATCTTCGCGGAAGTGGACCGGGCGGATCGTCTGGTCATCGTGGCGGAAAACCACAGCGAAATCGGCGGGCTTGGAGAGGCCGTGGCGATGGCGCTGATGAAAAGCGGCCGGGTGCCGCGCCTGCGGCAGATCGCCCTGCCCGATGCTTTTCTGGATGCAGGCGCGCTGCCCACCCTGCATGACCGCTACGGCATCTCGACGGCGATGATCGTGGCGCGCGCAAGGGCGTGGCTGGAGAATGAAAATTTTGAAGTACCGCACGGTTCGGTCTAAAGGCTGAAGCTCAGACATGGTGCGGAATCAGCCCGGGGGAGCCGGCGGTTTCAAGGGAGTGGAGCGCGTTATCCGCGTGGTCGGACAACGCCGAGAGTGTTTAAATCCAGGGAGGAGAAAAATGAGTATTTCCATCAACAGGCGTATGTTCCTGACCGGTACCGGACTGGCGCTGGCTGCGCCGGCCGTTCTGACGACGGCCCGCAACGCCCGGGCCGCCACGACGCTGACGCTCGGCCATGGGGCTGCGCCGGGCAATCCTCGCACGCTGGCGGCCGCGAAATTCGCGGAACTCGTTGCCCAGAAAACCGAAGGCCGCGTGGCGATCAATGTCGCCGGTTCGGAAACGCTTGGCAGCGACGCCGCCATGCTGACCAGCCTGCGCACCGGGGCGCTGGATTTCACCGCCAACAGCCAGGGTCCGGTTTCGAGCGTTGTTCCAGAACTCGCGGCGCTTGGCCTACCCTTCCTGTTCAGCAACGCCGATCAGGCGATCAAGGTACTCGAGGGCGATGTCGGCGCATCGCTCGATGCGCGTTTCCAGAAGGTCGGCATCGTGCCGCTCGACTGGTGGGATAACGGCATCCGCCATGTCTCCAACTCCAAACACGCCATCACCAAGCCACAGGACGTCGCGGGCCTGAAAATCCGCACGCCGGCCGACCCGATGACCATGGATATCTTCAAGGCGCTGGATGCGGCGACGGTTCAGATCGCGTTTGGCGAACTCTACATCGCGCTTCAGCAGGGTGTCGTTGACGGGCAGGAAAATCCGCTCGTGAATATCGAAAGCTCCAAGCTTTACGAGGTCAACAAACATATCAGCCTCACCGCCCATAAATGGGAGTCCACCCCGTTCCTGATGTCCAAATTCGCCGAGGGGCGGCTGGGCAAGGATTTTGAGGCGGTCAAGGCGGCTGCGAAGGAGGCAGGCGCGCTTCAGCGCAAACTCTCGGCGGAAAAGGCAAGCGCGTCACTGGCCGCCTTCAGGGCCAATGCCGCCATCGAGGTGGTGGAAGACCTCGACCACGCGGCCTTCGCGAAAGCGACCGCGCAGGTGCTGGAGACATGGAAGCAGAAGCCCTTCGGCGATTTCGTCGCCGAGCTGGAAAAGGCTGCCAAGGGCTGAGGATCAGGATGCCGGGCCTCGCCTTCATGTCCACCGACAGGATCGGCGGGAGCCTCGCTCACGCCGACATTCATACGGTTTCAGTTTTCAGGAGATGCGCCAATGCTCGAAGGAGCCTTGTCCGCCGCCAATCGCGTTGACAGTTTCATCGCCACCCTCTGCCGCATCGTCATCGTGGCAACCGGCATTCTGCTCACGGTCATCATGACGGCAAACGTCATCGTCCGCTATCTATCGACTTCCGGCGGGTTGGACTTTGCGGAAGAACTGCCAACCATGCTGTTTCCATGGTTCATCGTCGCCGGCATTACCCTTGCCGCGCAGAGCGGCGCGCATATGGCGGTTGAATGGATTTATGACAAGTTCGACGAACGCGGCAAGGTGGCGGTTCTGCTGTTCGCCAATCTCGTGACGGTCGCAAGTTTCGTCATTCTCGCGCAGCAGGCGCTTGTCGTCGCCGAGATCGCCGGTGCGGAAATCAGCCCTGTGCTGCAACTGCCCAACAGCATCGGATATTATTCCATCGCCTTCGGCGCGGCACTGGTCTCGGTCACGACCGCAACCGCGAGCCTGCGCATTCTCTCCAGCGGCTGGCATGCCCGCCCGCACGGTGCAACCGAGGAGATGCCGCTATGACCATCGTGATGATCATTGCATTTTGTATTCTCATGATGATTGCGGTTCCGGTCGGTTATGCACTGATCATCTCTGCCGGCGTCGCCGTTCTGTGGAACGGTTATGTGCCGCTTTCGATCGTGGCGCAGCAGGTTTACGACCAGACGCAGTCTTTCCCGATGCTGGCGCTGCCGTTCTTCATGCTCGCGGGCACGCTGATGCTCGGCGGCAAACTCGGAACCCAGCTTCTGGAACTCGCCTCCAAGGCCATGCAGCGCTGGCGCGGCGGCCCGCTTTCCACCACCGTCATTTCGTCGGTCGTGTTCGGCGGCGTGTCCGGCTCCGCGGTCGCCAACGCGAGCGCACTCGGTTCGGTGCTCATTCCATGGCAAAAGCGCCAGGGTTACCCCGCTCCCCTCTGCGCGGCGAACAATGCCACTTCAGCGGTCATCGACGTACTCATTCCACCGTCGATCCCGATGATCCTCTATTCTTTGGTCAGCGGCGTCAGCATCGCCAATCTGTTCATCGCGGGCATACTGCCGGGCCTGCTTATGGCCGCCGGTTTCATCTTCGTCTGCTGGGCCATTGCCGTGCGGCGCGGTTATGCGGTGCGTGACGAAAGCACCCGCAAGCGCGATCTGGCGCTACTTGCATTCCGCAGCCTGCCGGCGATCCTCCTTCCGATCCTGATCATCCTCGGCCTGCGCTTCGGCTTTGCAACGCCAACCGAAGTGGCCGTTCTTTCCGTCGTCTATTCGCTCGTGCTCAGCATCTTCTTTTATCGCGATCTGACGTGGAAGCGTTTCTGCGACAATTTCGTCGAAGCTGGTTCCGCAACCGGCGTCGTCATGCTGGTCATCATGGGCAGTGCGGCGGTGGGCTGGGTGCTGACCTTCGATCAGGCGCCCCAGCATTTCGCCACCTGGGTGGCCGAGAATATCTCCAACCCGATCCTGATCATTCTCATGATGAACATCCTGATGCTGATCATCGGCATGCCGCTCGATCTGCCGCCGTCGATCCTGCTGCTCGGACCGATCTTCGTGCCGCTCGCCGATATGATCGGGCTCGACCGGGTGCAGCTCGGCATGATGATGGTCATCAATCTCGGTATCGGGCTCTATACGCCACCGATCGGCACCACACTCTTCATCTCGTCCTCCATAGCCAGAGCGCCGCTCGGCGCGACGACGAAGGAATTGTGGCCGTTCTTCACCATGGCGATGCTGCTCCTCATCGCGGTCAGCTTCATTCCTGCGCTCACGATCTACTGATATAAGAGCCGTAGCAAACGGCAGCCAGAAACCACCGGCCGGGTCTCTCCGATCGGTGGTTTCTGGTATTCAAGATGCGGCACACATCGTTAGATCTGCTTTGTTGATAGTTTCGACGATCAAATCACGATCTGCGATGCACCCTTCACGAAGTTTTAGGGGATTGCGGAACACATATGGAACATATAGTGTTCGTTCTGTATTTGTTTCGCGACTTCAACGACGATTCTCAAGGGTGTTTTCCTCATGCTCACGCGCAAACAGCAGGAATTGCTTCTCTTCATTCATGAAAGAATGAAAGAGTCCGGCGTGCCGCCCTCCTTCGATGAAATGAAGGACGCACTCGATCTTGCATCCAAATCCGGCATCCACCGGCTAATCACGGCACTCGAGGAGCGCGGCTTCATTCGCCGGCTACCTAACAGGGCGCGGGCGCTGGAAGTGATCAAATTGCCTGAGGCCTATGCGCCGGGTGCAAGGCCGCAGCGCGGCTTCTCGCCGAGCGTCATCGAAGGCAGCCTTGGCAAACCGAAGACGCCGGAGCCGGCCCCTGCCCCCAAGGCGCCCACCAATGATTTCGCCGGCGCCGCCACCGTGCCGGTCATGGGCCGCATCGCCGCCGGTGTGCCGATTTCCGCCATCCAGAACAACACCCATGATGTGGCCGTCCCGGTCGACATGCTCGGCTCGGGCGAACATTACGCTCTTGAGGTCAAGGGCGACTCGATGATCGAAGCCGGCATTTTTGATGGCGATACCGTCATCATTCGCAACGGCAACACGGCCAATCCGGGCGACATCGTCGTAGCACTGGTGGATGATGAAGAAGCGACCCTGAAGCGTTTCCGCCGCAAGGGAGCCTCCATCGCTCTGGAAGCCGCCAACCCCGCCTATGAGACCCGCATTTTCGGACCGGACCGGGTGAAAATCCAGGGCAAGCTCGTAGGGCTGATCCGCCGTTATCATTAATTGGCAGCCCGCCTTTTTTCGCCAGGGGCGTCATCGAGAAGAGGACGCTCCCTTTGAGGCATCTTGGCTTGTTCCCTGGAACAATGCGGCCCTGCGCAAGTAAAGAGAGGATGTGTTTCGCCCTCATCTCCGGGCGGTGACGTGGATATGCCTCCTTCTCCCTTCCCTCACCTTCCCATTCATCAACGCGGCTTATGGGAGCCATGGATTATTTGCAATATTCCAAAGGCCATCCGCCGGTATAGAAATGCGCGTCATATCGGGGAAACATGTCATGTACGATCTTTATATCGCCAACAAGAATTACTCCTCATGGTCGCTACGGCCCTGGGTGTTGATGCGCACGCTCGGCATCGCCTTCGATGAAAAACTCGTTCCGTTCGGAGAAGGCGTTTCCTTCTCCACCTTCTCGCCGACCGGCAAGGTGCCCTGCCTTGTCGATGAGGGCGTGACGGTTTGGGAATCGCTGTCGATCGCCGAATATCTGGCGGAAAGACACCAGGGCGTCTGGGCGACCGACAAGCAGGCACGGGCCTGGTCACGTTCGGCGGCGAGCGAAATGCATGCGGGCTTTTCCTCGCTGCGCAATCTCTACCCGATGTCGGTCGGCATTCGGGTAAAGCCGAAGGGTGGCGATACCGGGCTTGCGGCCGATATAAAGCGCATCGATACGCTGTGGAGCGAAGGCCTCGCGAAATTCGGCGGGCCTTTTCTTGCCGGCCAGAAATTCACGGCGGTCGATGCCTTCTTCTGCCCGGTGGCATTTCGTTTCCAGACTTATGGCGCGGAACTTTCGCCCGCGACGAAAGCCTATTGCGACCGGCTGCTCGCCCTTCCCGCGATGCGCGAATGGTACGAGGCCGGACTGAAGGAAGTCTGGCGCGATGCGGCGCATGAAGAGGAAATTAGCGGGATCGGCGAATTGACCGCGGATCTGCGCATCAAGCCCTGACGGTCCATGCCGGCGGCACTTTATTGCGATGCCGCCAGCAACCGCATGATGGCATCAGGCACGTCGTGATCGAAACGGCCGCTTTTCCAGTCGTAATAGCGATGTTCGCTCCAGGGCCTGTCCATGCCGGCGATTGCGGCGCGCAGCCTGCCGACGACCGCTGCCTGCTCGTTGCCGGCAAAGTCCATTTCCAGCGAACCGGTCCGTCGCAGGATATCCCGGTTCAGCAGAAGTGCACCCGAGCGGCATTGGGAGAAGGACGTTCTGCGGGAGACGATAACGATATCGGCGATATCGCAAGCCTTTCCGGCAAAGCGGCCATCTTCCAGAACGATGATCCATTCGCCGCTTCCCGCGCGCGCAACGCACCATGTGCCTTTGCTGCAGGTGAAAACACCGGGCTCGGCGTCTCTCAGGGCCGCCGTCATCTGCCGTGCAACCGCGCTCATCTCTTGCGGATCAAGCTTTCCCTTCGGGGCCAAAGCCACGGTGTTAGCCGTGGCCTCGGTCTTTAGAAAGACCGGCGGCACAGGCTGCTCCGGTAAAAGCAGCGCCCTTTGCCATTGGCCATAAACGAAACCCTGCGGCTGAGCCTTCGTCGTGTAGGCTTTGCCGTCCTCCAGCAGCGCCACCAGCTCGCCATCCTCATGAACAAGCAAATCGGGCGGATCGCGATAGGCCGTGGCGGCTGACAGGCCAAAGGCAAGGAGCAGAAGCGGCATGCCCAGAAGCGCAAGCCGGCTGCGCAGCAATGTCAGCAGCAGAAAACCAGCCGAGGCGAGCCCCAGAAACCACCCGTGCGGCCGGCCCGTCGCAGCGCTTCCGCCCCAGGACGCCACCTCCTGCGCAACCTCGATGACGAGAGCCATGCCGTACCCCATGACCTTTAGAAATGGCGCGTCCAGCCCGAAAGGCATCAGCAGCATGGCGACAAGGCCGAAAGGCATGACGATCAGCGACATCAGCGGCATGGCAGCCAGATTGGCGAAAAGTCCATAGGTGGTGACACGCTGAAAATGCTCGACCGAATAGATCGCCGTCGAAAGACCGCCGATCAGCGACGTCGTGATGACACCGCCAACGATGGCGCCCGCCGTTTGCGCCACCGTCATCCATGCCGGTTTGCGCCCGATAAACAGACGCTCGCGATCGATACACCAGCGGCTCCAGGCGGCATAGGAGGCGACGAGCGCGATGGTCGCGGCAAAAGACATCTGGAAGCTCGGACCCATGATTTCCGAGGGCGAAAAAGCGAGAATGACCAAAGCGGAAAGCGCAACATTCCTGAGGCTGAGCGAGGGTTGATCGAACAGTACCGCGATCAGCATCACCGACATCATCAGCCAGGCGCGTTCGGCGGAGACGGCGAAACCTGAAATCAGGTAATAGGCGAGCGTCATCAAGAGCGCGGCGAAGGCCGAAATCTTCTTCACGGGCCAGCGCTGCGCAAATGCCGGAAAAAGGCTGAAGGCAAGCCTCAGCCCCACGAAGAATATGCCCGACGCCAGCGCCATGTTGAGCCCGGATATGGCGACGATATGGGCAAGGCCTGAGAGCCGCAACGCTTCCATCGTTTCGGCGGATATGGCCTGTCTCTCATCGGTGACGATGGAGGCGGCAAAGGCGCCGGCATCGCCGCCGATGGTGTTGCGGATGCGCTCGGCAATGGCGGTGCGAAGGCCATAGAGCCGCATGTCGGCCCATTCCAGCCAGCCCGTCTTCGCGTCGATGCCGGGTGGAGTTACCGTCTGTGGCGGCTTATAGAAGAATCCGGTCGCGCCTATGCCCCTGAAATAGGAGGCGAAGGCGAAATCGTTGAGGCCCGGCAGAGCCGGGCCGGATGGCGGCGAAAGCCGCGCCTTGCCACGAATGGTCGCGCCGAGGGCGGCGGGCTCGCCTCCCCCACGTGACAGGAGCGAGACCTTCCCCGGCGGGCGTGACAATCCCGGCGCTTCCGTTGCGGTGAGTTGCACCACATATCGCCAGTCCCCGCGCGCATCCACCTCCCTTCGGGTCACCGTGCCGGTGATGGTGGTGGTGACGGGCGTATCCAGCACCACTGTTCCCGCACGCCACGTTTCGACCCCGGCGAAAAGCATGCCCAGCAAAAGCAGCGCGAGAAGGCCACACGCCGTGGCTGCAAAGCCCGAGCGATATTTCGCGAAAAACGCCAGACCGGTGGCGATAAGACATGTGATCGCCAGAACGGAGAATGAAGGCGAGGTGTTGAGGGAAAACCAGAGGATCGCACCGCAGCCGATGAAAACCGGAACGAAAAGAAAATCGTGGCCGAATGCGCGCTCCTCGGCGACGCATACGGCGATTTTTTGGGAGGCGACAGCTCGCAGGTTCGGCTTGCCGACAAGTGTGGGCAGATCATAAGCCACAAGATCGCCGGCACGGTGAACGGGAAACAGGATTTCCGCCGTGCCGGGCAAATCGCCCTGCATCGTTTCGGCATATCTGAAATGCTGTTTTTCCCCTTGACCGAGCAATCCGCGCCGCGCCCCTGCCGCACCGGGAACAGGTTTGCAGGCGGATGCGAGGGATTGCAATCCTTTCCTTTAACCCTGCGTTGACTGAGATTGAATTGCCATCGCCGGGAAAGACGAAAGCGAGGCAATTGCGTTTGCCGCAATGCACAATTTGACCTTTGGATAGCTTGGCATCTGCGCAAGGATCATATAGCTAATCGGTAGACGCTTAACCGCGGGGCGTGTCTCAACGCCCCCACCCGCATGTTTTCGGAGGATCAGTATGACGGAAAAAAGCGCTACAGTGACACTTGGCGAAAAGCAGGTCGAACTCCCGGTCAGGGAAGGCACGATCGGACCAAGCGTCGTCGATATCGCCACGCTGTACAAGCACACGGGCTCTTTCACTTACGACCCGGGTTTCACGTCGACGGCCTCCTGCGAATCCAAGATCACCTATATTGACGGTGATGAAGGCGTTCTTCTGCATCGTGGTTTCCCCATCGAGCAACTCGCCGAACAGGGCGACTTCCTGGAAACCTGCTACCTTCTGCTTTACGGCGAACTGCCGACCGCGGCTCAGAAGAAGGACTTCGACACCCGCGTCACGCGCCACACCATGGTGCATGAGCAGATGAGCCGCTTCTTCACCGGTTATCGTCGCGATGCGCATCCGATGGCCGTCATGTGCGGCACGGTCGGCGCTCTTTCGGCCTTCTATCACGACTCGACCGACATTACCGATCCGCACCAGCGCATGGTCGCTTCGCTGCGCATGATTGCGAAAATGCCGACGATCGCCGCCATGGCT
This sequence comes from Agrobacterium sp. ST15.13.015, assembly GCF_027871645.1. Classification (NCBI taxonomy): domain Bacteria; kingdom Pseudomonadati; phylum Pseudomonadota; class Alphaproteobacteria; order Hyphomicrobiales; family Rhizobiaceae; genus Agrobacterium; species Agrobacterium sp. ST15.13.015. The sequence continues at coordinate 390,369 of NZ_JAQAHF010000002.1, read as the reverse complement.
TACAAGTACCATATCGGCCAGCCCTTCGTTTACCCGAAGAACGACCTCGATTACGCCTCGAACTTCCTGCACATGTGCTTTGCCGTGCCCTGCGAGGATTACAAGGTCGATCCGGTTCTGGCCCGCGCCATGGACCGCATCTTCATCCTGCATGCCGATCACGAGCAGAACGCTTCCACCTCCACGGTGCGTCTTGCCGGTTCTTCGGGTGCAAACCCGTTCGCCTGTATCGCGGCTGGTATCGCCTGCCTCTGGGGCCCGGCTCACGGCGGCGCCAACGAAGCGGCGCTCAACATGCTCAACGAAATCGGCACGGTTGACCGCATTCCGGAATATATCGCCCGCGCCAAGGACAAGAACGACCCGTTCCGCCTGATGGGCTTTGGTCACCGCGTCTACAAGAACTACGACCCGCGCGCCAAGATCATGCAGAAGACGATGTACGAAGTGCTGGAAGCCACCGGTAACTCCGACGATCCGATCATGCAGGTCGCGCTGGAATTGGAAAAGATCGCCCTTTCCGACCCATACTTCGTCGAGAAGAAGCTCTACCCGAACGTCGACTTCTATTCCGGCATCACGCTGAAGGCGCTCGGCTTCCCCACGACCATGTTCACCGTTCTCTTCGCTCTTGCCCGCACCGTCGGCTGGATCGCACAGTGGAACGAAATGATCGAAGATCCGCAGCAGCGCATCGGCCGTCCGCGCCAGCTCTATACGGGCGCCGGCAAGCGCGATTACGTTCCGGTTTCCAAGCGCTAAGCCGCTAAACCCTATAAGATCAAAGGCCGGCAGGTTTTCACCCGCCGGCCTTTTTTGTTGGGCATCCGAATGGTTCTCAGTGGCGCGCCGCAACGCCCAGGAACTGCTTGAGTTCGGGTGTCGCGGGATTGGAAAAGACCTCTTCCGGCGGGCCAATTTCATGCACCCTGCCCTCATGCATGAAGACGACGCGGGAGCAGACGTCGCGCGCAAATTTCATTTCATGCGTCACCATCAAGAGCGTCATGCCTTCAGCGGCAAGTTCGCGCACCACGGCAAGCACTTCCGCGACAAGTTCGGGATCGAGCGCCGAGGTGATTTCGTCGCATAGCAGCGCGATGGGCTGCATGGCGAGCGCGCGGGCAATGGCGACGCGCTGTTGCTGGCCGCCGGACAATTCATCGGGATAGGCATCGAATTTATGCGCCAGCCCGACCCGTTCCAGCATCTTGCGGGCAACGGCTTCCGCTTCCGGTTTCGGCGTCTTTTTCACCACGGTCTGCGACAGCATGACATTGCCGCCAACAGTCTGGTGCGGGAAGAGATTGAACTGCTGGAAGATCATGCCGACCTTCAACCGCAGGGCTTTCAGATGCAGATCGTCTTCGAGAAGCTGCGCGCCGGCGACCGATATGGAACCGGCCGAAATCGTCTCCAGCCCGTTGATGCAGCGAAGCAGGGTCGATTTTCCCGATCCGCTCTTGCCGATGATGGCGATGACCTCACCGGGCTCCACATCGAGGTTGATGCCCTTCAGTACCTCGTTGCTGCCATAGCTTTTGCGGACTTCAGTGATTTCGATGAGCGACATTGAGCTTCCTTTCGAGGATCTGGCTGCTCTTCGACAGAGGCCAGCACAGCGCGAAATAGATGAGGGCGACGAGGCCATAAACGGTGAAGGGCTGGAAGGTGGCGTTGGTAACGACCGTGCCGGCCTTGGACAGTTCCACGAAACCGATGATCGAGGTCACGGCCGTTCCCTTGATGACCTGCACGAAGAAACCGACGGTTGGCGGAATGGCGACCCGCATGGCCTGCGGCAGGATGACATAACGCATCTGCTGCAGGCGTCCCATGGCAAGGCTTGCCGATGCCTCCCACTGGCCCTTGGCGACGGATTCAACGCAGCCGCGCCAGATTTCGGTGAGGAAGGCAGCTGCCCACAGGATCAGCGTCAAGCCCGCCGCCAGCCAGGCCGGCACATCGATGCCGAACAAGCCGAGGCCGAAAAAGGCGATGAAGAGCTGCATCAAAAGCGGCGTGCCCTGAAAAAGCTCGACATAATAGCGTGCGAAAGCCCGCATCGATTTTTTCCGGGAAATGCGCATGAACAGCAGAAGCAGCGCCACCATGCCGCCGCCGGCAAAGGAGACGAGCGACAGCGACACCGTCCAGCGCGTGGCGAGCAGCAGGTTTCTGAGAATATCCCAGGTGGAGAATTCGATCATCGGACACTCCTGCGCGGAAAGATGAGGTTGCCGCCCATCACCAGCACCTGCCGGAGAAGGATGGCCAGCACGAGATAAATGACGGTGGAGACCATATAGGCTTCGAAGGCGCGGAAGGTGCGCGACTGGATGAAATTGGCGGCGAAGGTCAAATCCTCGGCGGCGATCTGCGAGACGACCGACGAGCCGAGCATGACGATTACCACCTGCGATGAAAGAGCGGGCCAGATGCGTTGCAGTGAGGGAACCAGCACCACATGCCGGAAGGTTTCGAAACGGGTCATGGCAAGGCTTGCCCCCGCCTCGAACTGCCCCTTCGGCGTCGCCTGGATGCCGGCGCGGATGATTTCGCAGCTATAGGCCCCGAGATTGACCACCATGGCGATATTGGCGGCGGTCAGTTCCGACAATTGCAGGCCAAGCGATGGCAGGCCGAAAAAGATAAAAAACAATTGTATGAGGAATGGCGTATTGCGAATGAGCTCCACATAGGTCGCGACCGGCGGCCGCAGCCATTTGGGCCCGAGCGCGCGCACCCAGGCGCAGACGATGCCGAGTGCGATGCCGAGAACGCCGCCAATGGCAATCAGTTCCAGCGTAACGGCGATGCCCTTGGCGATCTGCGGGTAATAGTCGAGAAGCCATCCAAAATCGAATGTGTATTTCACCCGATGCTTCCTTTCGGCGAGGACAAACCACGCGCCGGTCCCGCCTCAAGGCGAGGCCGGCGCATGCATTTTGCCGGGTTGCTCAGAGATCCTTAGGCAGGTCGGTTTTCAGCCACTTCTGCGCGATCGTGTTCAGCGAACCATCGGTCTTTGCGGCGGCGATGATGGCGTTGACCTTTTCAAGCAACGCCGGCTGTTCCTTGTTCAGGCCGATATAGCAGGGCGAATTCTTGATCAGGAACTTCAGCTCGGGACGCTTCGGTGGGTTCTTGGCGAGAATGGCGGCGGCTACGACATTGCCCGTGGCGACGGCTTCCACCTGGCCGGCGAGGAAGGCGGAGATCGTGCCGTTATTGTCCTCGTAGCGCTTGATGGTCGTATCGGCAGGCGCCACCTTCGTCAGCTCCAGATCCTCGACAGCGCCACGGGTGACACCGATGGTCTTGCCGGACAAATCTTCCGCCTTGGTGACGGCAACAGAATCCGGAGCGAACACGCCGTTGAAGAAAGGCGCATAGGCGGTGGAGAAGTCGATGACCTTTTCACGGTCCGGATTCTTGCCGAGGCTCGAAATGACGAGATCGACCTTGTTGGTCTGGAGATAGGGTACGCGGTTAGCGCTGGTGACCGGCACGAGTTCGACCTTCACGCCCAGCTTCTCGCCGATCAGATTGGCGACGTCGATATCGTAGCCCTGCGGGGCCATATCCGTGCCGACGCTGCCGAAAGGCGGGAAATCCTGCGGGACGGCAACGCGGATCGTGCCGCGGGAGGTGATATCACCGAGCGCATCGGCAAAGGCTGCGGGCGAAAAGCCGAGCGTTGCGGAAATCGCGGCAATGGCAAGCAATGAACGTCTGGAAAACATTGGGAATTACTCCTTGGGGCTTGAGGAAAGAGGCTGAAGTGAAAGGGAATTGCGAAGCTCGTAGAGCGGGTCCGGCCTGCGGGTGAGATCGAGACCGGTTTCGACTTCGTCGAGATGGCGGATGGCGAGTTCGGCGGCGCCATGAAAATCGGCAGCCTTGATCGCTTCGAAGATACGGCAATGTCCGTCATGCGATTGCTGCGCATGGAAATCGGACTGATAGAGCATGGAGATGAGGATGGTTCTGGCCGTCAGGTCGCGCAGCGTTTCGACGATGATGTCGTTGCCGGCGATTTCAGCGATGCGAATGTGAAAGTCGCCCATCAGGCAGGTCAGGCGCTGGCGGTCGCCTTTGGCAATCGCCGCCTTCTCCTCATCGAGATGATCGGCGAGGATGGCGATGCCTTCCGGGCTGACGCCGGAAAGATTGCGCAGGAGCCCATATTCGATGATGCGCCGTGCTTCATAGACCTTGATGGATTCTTCGGCGGAAGGCTCCACCACGAACCAGCCCCGGCGCGGGCTGACGGTGACGATGCCGCGCGTCTCCAGCCTCATCATCGCTTCGCGAATGCGCGTGCGCGACACGCTGAAGAGGCTGGCGAGTTGGTTCTCGCTGAGGCGGGTTCCCGGACGAATGCGCGCGGAAAGAATGCCGGAGATGATGGCATCTTCTACCGCGCTCTGGGCGCTTTCTGATGTATGGCTATCTTGCATACAAGATTGAAAGCAAGAGGTGTGCCAGACGGAAATTTATGGGCCGGGAGCCATTCGATGGTCAGCCGTTTGCCGCCCTAACGATCAAATGCAGTAAAATCGCGCCCTCGCCTGCCTGCATCGGCAGCAGGACGACAGCCCGTGGGAGAGAGTGCTTACATGATTATTGTGAGGGACGAGCCTTGCTCTTCAGGACATCCAGAAGAATGCGCGCACCGGTTTCGCCCGGAGGCACATCCGTATGCAAACGCTGCTGCACGAGTGCATAACCTTCGAGCATCGCCCGCCGCTCAGTGGTGTCGGAAGACAGACGCTCTGCCCAGCGCAGCATCGAACCTGCCCTTACCACCTCGTTGAAATATTCCGGCACGACGGCGTAATCGGCAATCAGGTTCGGCAGCGCCCCCGTCCACGTCTTCACCCGCTTGCTCAGCATGGTGAAAATCCAGTCCGTCTTGTAGACCGAGATCGTCGGAACGCCCGCGAGTGCGAGCTCCAGAATGACCGTGCCGGAAGCGGCAATCGCCGCATCGGCTTCAGCAAACGCGTTCCATTTGAAAGCGGAATCGATACCGATTTCGGGCCTGATATCCTCCGGCCATGAGGCCGCCAGTTCGCGGATGCGTTTTTCCTGACGCGGCACGGTGGGCAACAGGAACCGCGTCGGACCGTTGCGCTCCACAAAAGCTCTCGCCGCCGCCTGAAACGGCTCCATCAGCCGCGTCGTTTCAGTGGAACGCGACCCTGGCAGGAGGAGAATGGTCTTCGGTTCGCCATTCGCCGGCAGAAAACGTTCCGCCCGCCTCTGGCGCACTGCCAGCACATCGGGGTCGACGCTGAGGCGATGACCGACAAAAGTTGTCGGCGGACCGCCGAGACGGCGCATGGCTTCCGGCTCGAAGGGCAGCAGAGCCAGCACGTGATCGACATAGGAGAGCATCGCGGTGGCGCGATATTCCTTCCACGCCCAGACGCTGGGGCAGACGTAATTGACGACCGGCAGATGCGGCAATTGCTGCCGGACTTTTTTCGCAACGCGATGGGTGAAATCCGGGCTGTCGATGATCAGCAGAATATCGGGCTTTGCGGCGGCGATTGCCTGAGCGGTCTGGTTGATCCGCGCAATGAGCTTCGGCAGTTTTTTCAGAACCTGCGTAAAGCCCATGATGGAGAGTTCGGAATAGTCGAACAGGGAAACCAGTCCCTGCGCTTCCAGCGCTTCGCCGCCGACACCGACCAACTCGACAGGCCCCGTATATTGGGCCTTAAGCGAGCGGATCAGATCCGCGCCTAAAAGATCGCCGGATACTTCCCCGGCTATGACCGCCACTTTTAATGCCGCCGTCATCCGATCATGTCTCCGCCAAGTGATGTATCGATGCCGCAGACGAATATGCCCGCCTCATCGGCCGCTTTCAACATCGCCTCGCGATCAAGCACCAGCGCCCGCCCGGCTTCGACGGCAATACCCGCCAGCCCGGCTTTTCGCGCATTCTCCACCGTTTCCACACCGATTGTCGGCAGGTCGGCGCGCACATCCTGCTGCGGCTTGCACAGCTTTACGAGCACACCCCTGCGGCGCGGGGATATCCGTCCTTCGGCGCGCAATGCCGCGACGCGCCCCAGCATGGCATCCGTGCCCTCGACGCCTTCCAGCGCGACGATGCGGCCGCCGACGGCGACGGCGCCCTGCCCCACATCGAGCTTGCCGAGTGCAAGCGCGGCCTCAGCCGCCTTGCGTATATCGCGCAGATCATCCTCGGCAGGTTTCTGCGCACCGAAAGGGCCTATAGCGGCCAGCAGGCCGGGCGCGATCTCGTGAGCGCCGATGACTTTTGCGCCGAGCGTGCCGATGATCTTGATGACCATCTGCAGAACGGCGTCGTCGCCGCTCGACAGCAGCGTCCTGACAATGGACGGCAGTTTGAGCAGGATGCCGAGTGTGGGGCGGATCTCGCGCCATTCCGGCCGCCGCGCCACACCACCGGACAGCACGACGCGGTCTACCCGGTTTTCGCGCAGCAGACGGCCAAGCCCGGCGACATCGCCGACACTGATGACGGCATTGTCGAAACCGCTCCAGTCGAAACGGGAATCATCACGCAGGCGCACGATAAAAGGGTTTTCGCCCATCTCACGGGCAGCGGCCGCCACATAAAGCGGCAGCTGGCCGCTGCCGGCCACGATGGCGAGACGCCCGCCGCCTGTCACGGCTCACTTGCCCCGGTTGGGCGAAGAGATCGCGCGGTCGCTATCCGCACCGATGAAGTCGATGACTTCAAGCGCCTGCGGGCAATCCAGATAGTCGTTACGGTCGATGGCCGCCGCATTGCCGCGGATCGTGCCTTCGGCCTCGAAAATCGCCTTGTAGACGCGTCTGACCTTATGGATATCGGCGCGCTCGATGCCGGCACGGGTCATGCCCACGACGTTCAGGCCGCCGAGGATGCCGGGATTGCCATTCAGCATGCCATAGGGAATGACATCGTAATTGACCGCCGAAAGTCCGCCGATAAAGGCCTGGCGGCCGATGCGCGTGAACTGGTGCACGGCGCAGCCACCGCCGAGAATAGCGCGGTCCTCAATGGTGACATGGCCCGCCAGCATCACATTGTTGGAAAGCACAATGTGGCTGCCGAGGCGGCAATCATGCGCCACATGCGAATTGGCGAGGAAGAGATTATCGTCACCGATAATGGTCTTGCTGCTGCCATCGGAACTGCCGGCGTTCATCGTCACGCCTTCACGCATGATGCAGCGCTCACCGATCTCGAGGGTCGTTTCCGAACCGTCATGGCGAATTGCCTGCGGCGTGCCGCCGATGACCGCCATGGGATGGACGACCGAGCCACGGCCGATCACGGTCAGGCCGGAAACAACGGCGTGATTGTGCAGCTGAACATCGTCATGCAGCGTGACTTTCGCGCCGACATAGCTCAGCGCGCCGATGACGACGTTTTCACCGATCACCGCGCCGTCTTCGATCACGGCGCTCGGGTGAATTCTGGCCGAGGCGGCAATCGTGCTCATTGCTGATCCTCGGGGATCATCATGGCGCCGACATCGGCCTCCGCCACCAGCGCGCCGTCCACCTTCGCTTCGCAATGGAATTTGAAGACATTACCGCGCTGGCGCTGCTTGACGACATGGATTTCCAGACGATCACCGGGGACTACGGGTTTGCGGAACCGCGCATTGTCGATTGTCATGAAGTAAACCAGGTGACCGCCCTCACCCTGACTGCGAGCGCAGATCGCACCTGCCGTCTGGGCCATGGCTTCGACGATCAGAACGCCCGGCATGATCGGCCGGTCCGGGAAATGGCCGGTGAAATGCGGTTCGTTGACGGTGACGTTCTTGATGCCAATCGCCGAGTTGTTACCGTCGATCTCGATGATCTTGTCGATCAGCAGGAATGGGTAACGATGCGGCAGAAGCTTCATGACTTCCAGAATGTCAGCCGCGCCGAGCGCCGTCTTCGTTTCTTCAGTCATTGTTTTTCTCTCCTGTTTTTTTATCACGCCCTTCAGCGCGCGCCAGAATTTCGGCCATGTCGCGCAGGAAATATTTCATCGGACGCGCGGGCGTGCCGCCATAACGGGCGCCTGCCGGAACGTCCGCCACAACGCCGCTCATCGCCGCGATCTGTACGCCGTCGCCAATGTTGATATGGCCATTGATGCCGGCCGCGCCGCCAATCATCACACCGTCGCCGATGCGGGTACTGCCCGCAATGCCGACCTTGCTGACGATGCCGCAATGGCGGCCGATGCGGACGTTGTGGCCGATCTGGACCTGATTATCGATCTTGGTGCCTTCGCCGATGACCGTGTCATCCATGGTGCCGCGATCGATCGTGGTGTTGGCGCCAATCTCGACATTGTCCTGAATGATGACCCGGCCGATCTGCACGATCTTCAGCATGCCGCGCGGACCGGGAGCATAACCGAAACCGTCCTGACCGATGCGCGCACCGTTATGGATAATCACATTATTACCGATGAGGGCTGCAAGAACGCTTGCGCCCCCGGCAATGGTGCAATCGCGTCCGATCTGCACATCCTGCCCGATGATGACGCCGGGACCGATGCGCGTGCCCGCGCCGATATGGGCGCCAGCTCCAATCACGGCGAGCGACTCGACGATGACACCCGCCTCCAGCTTCGCGGATGGATCGACATGCGCAGCATGGGAAATTTCAGCTTCCATTCGCGCAATCGGACCAGGCCGCATGGCGGAAGGATGCAGCAAGGCACCCACCTGCGCGAAAAGCGTGTGCGGGTTTTTCGATATCAGCGCAGGTGTGTGAGACGGAAGCATGTCTACAAGTGCGGCGTCACAAATGACGGCGCCAGCGTCGCAGGTCTGCAGCTCATCGCGGTTCTTGCGCGAAAGGATATAGCAGAGCTGATCGGGTTTTGCCCGGTAGACCGGCGCAACGGACCGAATGATCCGCTCTCCCGCCGCGTCATCAGACAGTTCCGCCCCAAAACGGTCTGCGATATCTTTCAATCGCAGTCCCTCGTGGGGCGGAAAAAAGGCGTTGTATTCCATCAGCCGGAAACTCCAGAACGTTCAAAGTTGCAGTTCTGGACTGCCGATATCAGAAAGTGTTGGACATGCCAAACCGGAAACGCTGTTCCTCGTCGTAGTCTTCCTTGGCGAAAGGCACGGCGTAGTCGACGCGGATCGGACCGAAGGGCGACGCCCACATCACGCCGATACCGGCGGATGCGCGGATGGAGTTGTCGTCCTTCACACCGGCGCTGTTGGCAACTTTGTTGCCATAGAGCGTGCCGGCATCCACGAAGCCAGCAAGGCGAAGGCCGAAATCTTCCGGAACGCCAGGCATCGGAGCCGTGACTTCAGCAGAAGCGGCGAAATAGGTGGTGCCGCCGATGGAGTCGGAACCGATGCGCGGACCGATACCATCGTTCTTGAAGCCGCGAACCTGACGGCCGCCAAACTTGAACTGATCGAATACCAGCAGATTGTCGCCCGTCGGCATCACATGACCAGCTTGGCCGGTGAGCGAGCCGATGACATCGTACTCATCGGAAAGCGTGTAGAAGAAGCGAGCCTTGGCGTAAATCTTGTAATATTCGGAATCGCCGCCGAGACCTGCAAATTCGTTCGTCAGAGCAGCCTGCCAGCCTTCGCGCGGCATGTTGCGGTCGTCGAGCGTATTGTAGTTCAGCGTGTTCGAAATGATGGACTGCGTCCAGTCACCGCCACGGATCAGGTCCTTGTAGGGAGCGGCAAGGTTGCTGCCGGTTTCCCAGTCGCCTTCGCCGTCATAATTGAGCTGCTTGTAGGTGTACTTGAACGTCGTTGAGAGGTCTTCGGTGATCGGCGCGGTCACGCGCAGCGAGAAGCCCTGCTCGTCGTAGTCATAATAGTCTTCGCTGCGGCTCTGGCTCTTGAACAGGTCGAAACCTGCGGCAAGACGGTAGCCGAGGAAATAGGGTTCCGTGAAGGACAGCGTATAGCTGCGCGCATCATCTTCACCCGCACCGGCGGCGAGACGGATGTACTGGCCGCGGCCGAGGAAGTTCTTCTCTTCGATGGAGGCTTCGAGCAGCACACCGTCGTTCTGCGAGTAGCCGGCGCCGATACCGAACGAACCCGTCGACTGATCTTCTACGTCAACAACGATAACGACGCGGTCAGGCGCGCTGCCGCCGGCGGTCGAAATATTGACCTTCGAGAAATAGCCGAGCGCTTCGAGACGGCGCTTTGCAGCCGTGATGACCGTCTGGTTGAATGCATCGCCTTCGGAAATATCGAACTCGCGACGAATGACGTAGTCACGCGTACGGGTGTTGCCGCGGATTTCGATACGCTCGACATAGGCGCGCTCGCCCTGATCGACGATATAGGTCACACCGATGGTGTTGCCAGCCATGTCGCGGTCGCCGCGCGGCGTTACGCGGGCAAAGGGATAACCTTCGCCGGCCACGCGCTTGGAAATCGCTTCCATGCTCTGCTGAACTTCCTTGGCGCTGTAGCTTCCGCCCTGGTGGGTTTCCACGAGGCCCTGAAGTTCCGAACCATCGACGCCCGGAACGGTCGATTCGACCGCGACGTTGCCGAAGTTGTAACGCTGACCTTCATCGACCGTGATGGAGATGGTGTATTCGTTCTTGGACTCGTCCAGCACAGCCTCGGAGGACACGACCCGGAAGTCGGCATAACCGCGGTTGTAGTAGAACTGGCGCAGCGCCTCTTCGTCGGCGCGCAGCTTGTCCTCGTTATAGACGTCCTTACGCGTCAGGAACGACAGCATGTTGGACTTCTTGGTGTTGATAACGGCGGCCAGACGGCCATCGCTATAGGCATTGTTGCCAATGAAATCGATGCGGCCGATCTTCGTGCGCTCGCCTTCATTGATGACGAAAGCAATGTTCACACGGCCCTGACCGACGGAAACGGTCTGCGTAGTGACTTCAACATCGCTACGGCCGATGGCGGCGTAGGCTTCCTTGATGCGGGCAATATCCGCAGTCACGATGGCCTGATTGAACGGGCCGAGGGACTGGGTCTGCACGACGCCGGCGAGCTTGTCGTCCTTGATCTTGCGGTTACCGTTGAAGACCACCTGGTTGACGAGCTGGTTCTCATTGACGGTCACGACCAGCGTGCTGCCGGAAACGCGCATGGAAACATTCGAGAAGTAACCGGTGGCGTAAAGACGCTTCACCGATTCATCGATGTCCGAATTGGAAAAGTTCTTACCCGGCGCAATGGTGATGTTGGAACGCACGGAGTCCGCACCGGACCGGTCGGCCCCGCGAACATCGATCCTGCTGATGACGGCCGCATTTGCAGCGCCAGCAGAGGCAAGCACGCCAAGGCCCGCAACCGAAGCAACACCGGCAGACAGAGCAACCGCCGACACAGCGTTCAAAAATCTTGAACCAGCCTTCATTTCAATTCTTACCTTTTTACGTTGTCCCTCAGCGGGCGGAACCCGACTCCGGCCATGTGCGTCGTTTTACCTGCTTTTCCCCTACAAGCAAGCGCGAACGTTAAATTCTGTTTACTTCGTGCTCCAGAGTGGCTCATTCGCCACTTCGGCATAAAAACAAGGTAAACAAATAACTAACAAAACCGTTAAAACACAATCCTCAGCCGATCAAGCTGCTGATATCATTCCATGTTGCAAAAACCATAAGACCCAAAATCATCATCATCCCGATACGGAACGCGACTTCCTGCGCGCCCGCACCAAGCGGCCTGCCACGAATGGCCTCGATGGCGTAGAACACCAGATGCCCGCCGTCCAGAACCGGCACAGGCATCAGGTTCAAAAGACCGATGGAGACGGAAAGAACGGCGGCAAGCTGGATAACGGCGGAAATGCCGAGCGTCGCCATCTGGCCGGACGCCTGCGCCACACGCACCGGACCGCCAAGCTGATCGGCATTCATGCGCCCTGTCACGAGATTGCCGATATAGTTGAATGTTCCGGTAATGACGTGGCCAGTTTCCCGCACGCCTTCGACCAGCGCCTCGGACGGCGAATATTCGATATGGCGGAAATTGCCGCTGGTCTGGTCGGTGACGATGCCGATAATGCCCATTTCCAGCTTGTTGCCGAACTGGTCTGTGGTTTCGGTGCGAGTCGGGACCATCGGCAGCTTCAGCTCCTCGCCCGCCCTTTCGACCGTCACCGTGATCGGCGTGCCCGGCCGGATGCCGACGTAACGGCGGACATCCTCGAAGGTCATCACTTTTTCGCCATCGATCGCGATGAGCCGGTCGCCGGGCTGCACGCCGGCGGCAGCCGCCGCGCTGTTTTCACGGACTTCCGCCACGACCGGATCGGCGATCATCCGGCCGTAAATGCCGAAGAGCACCGCGAAGATGAGAATCGCGAGAATGAAATTGGCGATCGGGCCTGCGGCAACCGTGGCCGCCCTTTTCCACAGCTTTGCGCCGGAAAGCGTCTGCGCCCTCTCCTCCAGCGACATATGCGACAGGCCGGAACTATCCGGCTTGCTCGCCGCATCCTCATCGCCGAAGAACTTGACGTAACCGCCGAGCGGGATCGCCGAAATCTTCCATCGCGTGCCGCGTTTGTCGGTGAAACCGATCAGTTCCGGGCCGAAGCCGATGGAGAATGCGGTGGAGCGGATGCCGCACCAGCGACCGACCAGATAATGGCCCATTTCATGGACAAAAACGAGCAGCGACAGCACCAGGATGAAGGGCACGATATAGCCGGTCAGAAAGCCGGTCGCCGCCATTACTGTGTTCATGACAATCTGCCCTTTGTGTCGTGACCCTTCGCGCCGCTCAGAAACCCGGCAACAGACCGCCGCCCGATCCGGGCACGTCGCCGGTTGCCGCCGCATGCACGAAAGCAATGAGGAATACCGTAAAGCAGGCGAAAACAAGACCGTCGACACGGTCCATGAAGCCGCCGTGGCCCGGAATGAGATGACTGGAATCCTTGACCTGGAAACGCCGTTTCACGAAAGATTCGAAGAGATCGCCGATCTGGCTGAACACCGAAAGGATAAGGGCGAGCCCCAGCACCAGCACGCTGATCCTGCCGTGATAAGCCATGGACACCGCGCCGCCGCCGACCACGGCCGCCACCGCCCCGCCGATCGCGCCGGACCAGGTCTTGCCGGGCGAGATCGAAGGCGCAAGCTTCGGCCCGCCAATGGCGCGTCCGACGAAATAGGCGAGAATATCCGTCGACCAGACAACGGCGAAGATAAACAGGATGGACACGAAGCCGGTCAGCTCGTCACCACGGATGGCTGCCAGCGATATGCCGCTCAGGCCCGCATAAAAAATGCCGCCCACCAGCCACCAGTTTCTGCCGCGCAAAATTGGAAACAGCGCCGCCGTCAGCGTGAAGCCGGATAAGAGCGGCAGATCGAGCGAGGATTCGCCGAATATCGTATTGCCGGCGATGACGGCGACCGCGAACCATCCCCAGGCATTGCCGGTCGAATTGGTCTCCGACAGCCGGGTAATCGTCGACCATTCATAATAGATGAGGATCGCCAGAAGGCCCGCGACGATGCGAAACAGAATGCCACCATACCAGGTCGCGGCCAGAATGACCGCCGCCATGACGATTGCGGACACGATCCGCAGTCTGAGTTCACGGCTCATCAGGCGCCTGCCACGGCAACCTGCTCGGTGAGTGCACCGAAGCGGCGGTCACGCGTTGCATATTGCTCGATTGCGGAGAAGAATCGCTGGCGGTCGAAGTCCGGCCAATATTCGGGAACGAACAGGAACTCGGAATAAGCGGCCTGCCAGAGCAGGAAGTTCGACAGGCGCTCTTCGCCGCTGGTGCGGATGATGAGATCCGGATCCGGCATACCCGACGTGTCGAGTCTGGCCGAAATCATCTCCGGCGTAATGGATTCGGCATTAAGCCTGCCTTCGGCGACATCGCGCGCTATCGCCGCTGTCGCACGCGCAATCTCGTCGCGGCTTCCGTAGTTGAAGGCGATCACCAGCGTCAGCTTGGTATTGCCCGCCGTCATCTGCTCCGCCTCTTCGAGGAGAGAGCGTATGTCATGCTTCAGCCCCTGCCGGTCGCCGATGATCCGCACGCGAACATTTTCGCGGTGCAGTTCCGCAAGGTCACGCCGGATGAAGGCTTTCAAAAGCCCCATCAGATCGCTCACCTCGGATTCGGGCCTACGCCAGTTTTCCGACGAGAAGGCAAAGAGCGTGAGATAGCGTATTCCGCAATCGCCGGCCGCGCGCACGGTCTCGCGCACGGCCTCCACACCGCGGCGATGCCCCATCACGCGCGGAAGACCGCGCTGCTTTGCCCAGCGTCCATTGCCATCCATGATGATGGCGACGTGCTCGGGTATGGAGGAACGTGTCGTCGTCGGCATATCGATCCAGTAACAGGGCAGCGCGGAATTAAAACGAATAAAATACAGGTCTATCGCAAGCGATATCAGACCTGCATGATTTCCTTTTCCTTCTCGGCAAGCAAGCGGTCAATTTCCGAAATCGTGTCATCGGTCATTTTCTGAACCTTTTCCGACTGTCCACGGCTTTCGTCCTGACCGATGTCACCGTCCTTTTCGGCTTTTTTCAGACCATCCATGCCATCGCGGCGCACATGGCGAATCGCCACCTTGGACTTTTCGGCATAATCATGGGCGACCTTGACGAGCGATTTGCGGCGCTCCTCGTTGAGTTCAGGCAGCGGGATACGCAGGTTCTGGCCGTCGACGATGGGGTTGAGGCCGAGATTGGATTCGCGAATCGCACGGTCGACGGCGTTGACCATCGACTTGTCCCAGATGTTGACGCCGAGCATGCGCGGCTCCGGAACGGTGATATTCGCAACCTGATTGAGCGGTACGCGCGAGCCATAAGCCTCGATGGTGACCGGATCGAGAATATTGGCCGAAGCGCGGCCGGTGCGAAGCGATGCGATATCGCTCTTGAATGCATTGATGGCGCCGTCCATACGGCGCTTGATATCGTTGAGGTCAACACCACTCATCTTGATACTCCATCTTGTCGGCCAAGCCGGCCGTAATCGCCCCTTGAGGCGGCATCGTTTTGATTATTTGTCGTGCACGATGGTCTTGCGGCCGCCGCCGGTCAATATCTGCGCAAAACCGCCCTTCTCGTGGATCGAGAAAACAATGATCGGAATGTGGTTTTCGCGGGCAAGCGCAACGGCGGCGATATCCATGACCGCCAGTCCCTTGCCGAGCACTTCGCTGTGGGTCAATTCGTCGAAACGGGTTGCCGTCGGGTCCTTCTTCGGGTCGGCGGAATAGATGCCGTCCACCTGTGTGCCCTTGAAGATCGCTTCGGCGCCCATTTCCGCAGCGCGCAAGGCTGCGGCAGAATCAGTGGTGAAGAAGGGGTTGCCCGTACCGCCAGCGAAGATCACCACACGCCCCTGCGCGAGATGATGGAGCGCCGCGCGCTGCGAGAAGCTCTCACAGATTTCAGGCATGGCGATTGCGGAGAGAACGACGGTGTCGATGCTGAGCTTTCGCAGCGAGGTCGCGAGCGCCAGCGCGTTGATGACGGTCGCCAGCATACCCATATGGTCGCCGGTCACGCGGTCGCCGCCCTTGGAGGCCACGGCAACGCCGCGGAAAATATTGCCGCCGCCGACGACAACGCCGACTTCGACGCCCATCGCCCTCGCCTCGGCGATATCGGAAGCGATGCGATCAGCCACCGCCACATCGATACCGAAACCCTGATCGCCCATGAGGGCTTCGCCGGAAGCCTTGAGAAGAACGCGTTTGTAGATCGGCTTGGAAGACATCATGACTCCTCGGAAATGTAACCGAAACGCGGATACACGAAGGGCACCGCGTTGTCACGCGATGCCCTCCCGTTTTCCCAAGATTGGGTAAATATAATCAGCCCTTGGCGACGGCTGCGACTTCGGCTGCGAAATCGCTTTCTTCCTTCTCGACGCCATCGCCGAGCAGCAGGCGAACCATGCCCGTCACTTCGATGGAAGCACCGGCTTCCTTTTCGGCTTCCTTGACAGCAGCGCCGACAGTCAGGTCCGGGTTGATGACGAAAGCCTGCGACAGAAGGGCGACTTCTTCGAAGAACTTGCGCATACGGCCATCGACCATCTTTTCGATGATGGCTTCCGGCTTGCCGGATTCGCGGGCCTGTTCGATGAAGACGTTGCGCTCGCGCTCGGCAACGGCGGCGTCGACTTCTTCAGCGCGGATGGCGAGCGGGTTGGTCGCAGCGATGTGCATGGCAACCTGACGGCCGATGGAGTTCAGAACGGCCTTGTCGCCTTCCGACTTCAGGGCAACGAGAACGCCGAGCTTGCCGATGCCGTCGCCGGCAGCGTTGTGGATGTAGGTCGCAACAACGCCGTGCGGAACTTCGAGCGCTGCCGAGCGGCGGAGCGTCATGTTCTCACCGATGGTGGCAATCGCGTCCTTGATGCTGTCGGCAACGGACTTGCCGGTTGCCGGATAGGTGGCAGCGGAAACAGCGTCAACGGTGCCGTTGGTGGTGAGGGCAACCTGGGCGATACCGCGGATGAGGTCCTGGAACGCATCGTTACGGGCAACGAAGTCGGTTTCGGAGTTCAGCTCAACGACGACAGCCTTGTGACCCATGGTGGCAACGCCGACCAGACCTTCGGCAGCCGTGCGGCCGGACTTCTTGTCGGCCTTTGCGATGCCCTTGGCGCGCAGCCAGTCGATCGCCGCTTCCATGTCGCCATTGGTCTCAGCAAGAGCCTTCTTGCAGTCCATCATGCCTGCGCCAGACTTTTCGCGCAGTTCCTTCACCATTGCGGCTGTGATTTCGGTCATTGTGTGCCTCTTATCGGTTCGATCGGTCAGCCGGCGGAATTTGCCGTGCCGAAGTTCTGGGTGATGACTGTACCCGGCCGCACACCCTTTGAAACCGGAGAGGATTTCAGGAAAGGGGCATGCGCATTCCCAAGTGCTGCGGCGTCTCCATGCATCGAGATGATGGGTGCCGCTGAAGTATGACAGCGTTATGAAGACTGCCTTCCGTTTCAACCGCATCGGACGCCAGCGATTTCATAAAAACGTGGCGGAGCGCTTGAAACGAACAAGGCCGTCAACCCATTGAAGGTCTTTGACGGCCTTGTCATATCCTGGTCGAGGAGACGGCGACCGAGATCGCCGCCAGACAGGGCCTATATCAGGCGCCAGCCTCGTCTTCGAGAGCGGGCTCGATCGGAGCTTCTTCCGAAGCGCCGATGTCGCGACCGGAAGCGCCCTGCTGACGGGCAATACCGTCGATGGCAGCGCGGGCGATCAGGTCGCAGTAAAGCGAGATGGCGCGCGACGCATCGTCGTTACCCGGGATCGGGTAATCGATGTGGTCCGGATCGCAGTTGCTGTCGATGATAGCAACGACCGGAATGCCAAGACGCTTGGCTTCTTCGATCGCGATCTTTTCCTTATTGGTGTCGATGATGAACATCAGGTCCGGAACGCCGCCCATATCGCGGATACCGCCGAGAGCCTTTTCAAGCTTTTCGCGTTCGCGCTCGAGGTTCAGGCGTTCCTTCTTGGAGTAGCCGGAAGCTTCCGAGTTCAGGATCTCGTCGACCTTGCGCAGGCGCTGGATCGAGTTGGAGATGGTCTTCCAGTTGGTCATCATGCCGCCGAGCCAGCGGGAGTTGACGTAGTACTGGGCCGAACGCTTTGCGCTGTCGGCGATGATTTCCGACGCCTGGCGCTTGGTGCCGACGAACAGAACGCGGCCGCCACGAGCGACGGTGTCGGACACGACCTGAAGGGCGCGCGACAGCATCGGAACGGTCTGAGCCAGGTCGATGATGTGGATGTTGTTACGGTCGCCGAAGATGTACGGCTTCATCTTCGGGTTCCAGCGGTGCGTCTGGTGGCCGAAGTGAACACCAGCTTCCAGAAGCTGGCGCATAGAAAAATCGGGCAATGCCATGCCTTGTTACTCCTTTTCCGGTTTAACCCCCACGAAGCGAACAGCACCGATTTTCATCGATACCACCGGGCGGAACGGACCGGATTTCTCCCGGAACATCCCAAGCTTCGCGTGTGGAATGGTGAGCCGCATACAGTCGCCCGCACGAAAATGCAAGCATTTATGCGAAAAAACCGCAGAAACAGCCGCGTTTCAGCGGACAGGCTTGTTTTCGCAGGTCTCGGGCTTGAGAATATCGAGCTTCGCAAGCTTTCCCGTCAGAACGAAATCGCCGTAATCCATCGTCAGATCGCGGGTGATTCCGTTTTCGTAAAGCTTGAACGACATGCGGTAGATCGGCAGCGCGTCGGTGCCGGTCTTGTCGTTGTAATAGGCGATCGTTACCGGCCAGAATGCCGCCTTGGCGAATTCGCCCGCCTTGCCGGCGTCGGCATCGCCATCCTTCGGCATCTGCGACTTGCCGACGAGGGTGGAGGTGATCAGGCTTTCATCGCCATCGTCCGAACCGTCGAATATGCGGGATTCGAAGATGCGCTTTCCCTGTTTCGCATGTTCTATGACCTGAAACATATGCTGCGTCGGGAATTCGCTGGCGACGAGACTGACCTGGCGGGCATCCGGGCGGGTTAGATCGACCTTCACGCCATCGGTGCCGTCGGTCGCAGCGCCCTGCACTTCCTTGTCCAGCTTGTCGTCGGTGTAGGACTTGGTCTCGAAGGTGAATTTCTTGGCCGTGAGATCCTCGAAGGTCGTGGTCTGCTGGTCGGTCATGCGCACGGCATCGCCGGTGTTGATCTGCGTCACGAAACGGAAATCCGTCTTGTAGCCCTGACAGGCCGAGCCCGTGAATTCATAGACCATGCGGCCCGTCATGCCCTCGATGCCGGATCGATCGGACGCATCCTTGAGTTCGAGATCGTAGACGGCGCGGTGGGCGACGAGATCGGGAACCGTGACCGGCAAGGCATTGGCAGCGTTCGACAGGCCGGTCATAAGCCCTGTTGCGGCAACGAAACCAAGCGTCCTGACAAACATGCAATATCTCCTGTTGGACTCGCCGCTCATATTGTACAAGCAACCGCCCGGCTTTTGGATCAACATCTTCTGAATGCCGGATTCTTGAAGGATTTACAACAAAACCGGAGACGAAAATGTCGGACGTCATCGAAGGCCGCCTCAAGGAACTTGGCTTTACGCTCCCCGTAGCCGCAGCACCAGCCGCAAACTACGTTCCATTCACCATCAGCGGCAATCTGCTTTATGTATCGGGTCAACTGCCGATGGAATCGGGCAAGATTGCGGTGACGGGCCTCGTTGGCCGCGATGTCGACGTGCCAGGCGCCCAGCGCGCGGCCGAATTATGCGCCGTCAACATTCTCGCACAGGTCAAGGCCGCTTTGAATGGCGATCTCTCGAAAATCCGCCGTGTCGTCAAGCTGAATGGCTTTGTTGCGTCGGTTCCGGAGTTCGTGGAACAGCACCTCGTCATCAACGGTGCTTCCAACCTCATTGCCAATGTTCTCGGTGAGCCCGGCAAACACGCCCGCGCCGCCGTCGGCATGGCCTGCCTGCCCTTCAATGCCGCCGTCGAAATAGACGCCATCGTGGAAATCGACGTATGACGCTGAAACTCTCCTGGCTGACAGCTCAGCCCGTCGCCCATCGCGGTTATCACGATCTCAATAAGGCGGTCTGGGAAAATACGCTTTCCGCCTTTTCCCGCGCCATCGAAGCCGGTTTCGCCATCGAATGCGACGTGCAGCTGGCGGCCGACAGTGTGCCGGTGATTTTTCACGACGACGACATGGCCCGCCTGACCGGCATCAAGGGCGATGTGCGCGAACGCACATCCGCCGAGCTGTCGCTTCTTGCCGTCGGCCAGACCGGGGATCGGGTCCCTACCCTCAAGCAGCTTCTCACGTTCTGCGCCGGCAAGGTGCCGCTGGTCATCGAGCTTAAAGGCCGCGCCGGTGAAGGCGTCGACGACGGTTTTGCCGAGGCGGTGCTGGAAGACCTTGAGGACTATAAGGGCCATGTGGCGCTGATGAGCTTCGACCACCATCTGCTGAAGGATTTGAAGGCGGCCGGCTCGCCCTGGCCGCTGGGACTGACGGCCGAAGGCGACAAGCCGGAAGACTTCTTCAAACATGACGAAGCGATGCAGTTCGGGCTCGATTTTATCTCCTATCATTGGGGTCATCTGCCCAACAGCTTCATCGAGGCGCAAAGAAAACTTGGCCTTCCGGTGATTACCTGGACGGTTAGGGATGAAAATGCGCGCGAGACTACCTATAAATATGCGGACCAGATGACATTCGAAGGTTTCGACCCGAGAGAGAACCCGTCCGCCACGGCATGACAGAAGACTATTCCATTCGCGTTGCGCAATCCTTCAGGGATATCGATCCGGAAAGCTGGAAACGGCTTTCCGGAACCTCACGCAATACGTCAGGAAAAACCTACAACCCGTTTATTTCCCATGAATTTTTATCATCCATGGAAGAATCGGGATCGGCGACAGCGAAAACCGGCTGGCTGGGGCACCATCTGCTTCTCGAAAACGCCTCCGGAGCTCTGGTCGGCGCGGTGCCCGCCTATCTGAAGAACCACAGCAAGGGCGAATATGTCTTCGACCACGGCTGGGCGGATGCTTTCGAGCGGGCCGGCGGGCATTATTATCCGAAACTGCAGTGCTCGGTTCCCTTCACGCCTGCAACCGGACCACGGTTGCTCGTCTGCAAGAACGAGGACGAGACACGTTTCAAAGCGCTCCTGGCCTCCGGTCTCGCGCAGGTGACGGAAAAGATCGGCGTCTCGTCGGCACATGTCACATTTCTGGAAGAGAACGATCTCTCCGCCCTTCTGCCGCGCGATTTCCTGCACAGGACCGACCAGCAGTTCCACTTCATCAATGACGGTTATCGCGATCACGGTGATTTTCTCGACGCCCTTTCCTCGCGCAAGCGCAAGGGCCTGAAAAAGGAACGCCGCGCCGCACTCGAAAAGGGCATCGAGATCGACTGGCTGACGGGAAGCGACCTGACCGAGGATATCTGGGACCAGTTCTTCGCCTTCTATATGGATACCGGCAGCCGCAAATGGGGCCGGCCCTATCTGACGCGGGAATTTTATTCACTGATCGGCGAGCGCATCGCCGATGACGTGCTGCTGGTGATGGCGAAACGCGAGGGACGCTATATTGCCGGTGCGATCAATTTCATCGGCTCGGACGCGCTTTATGGCCGCCACTGGGGCTGTATCGAGGATCACCCCTTTCTGCATTTCGAGGTCTGTTACCATCAGGCGATCGATTTCGCGCTTTCCAGGGGACTGAAACGGGTGGAAGCCGGCGCCCAGGGCGAACACAAGCTGGCGCGCGGTTACATGCCCGTCACCACCCATTCGGCGCATTTCATCGTCCACCCAGGCCTGCGCCGCGCCATTGCCGATTATCTTCAGCGCGAGCGCGAGGAAGTCGAGCATATCGGCGATTATCTTGATGAACACACGCCCTTCCGCAAGGGCGAGAGACAGGAACCGGACGTATAGTCCGCCATGAGGAGAGAACACGATGACGGCCAGCGCCTATGACGACAACAATATCTTCGCAAAAATCCTGCGCGGCGAAATTCCGAGCCACAAGCTTTACGAGGACGAGCACACGCTAGCCTTCATGGATGTGATGCCGCAGGCCCCCGGCCATCTGCTGGTCGTTCCGAAAACCGGTTCACGCAACCTGCTCGATGCTGACCCTGAAGTGCTGGCGAGGACCATTCCCGTGGTGCAGAAACTGGCCGTGGCGGCCAAGGAAGCCTTCGATGCCGATGGCGTCTTCATCGCCCAGTTCAACGAACCGGCGGCTGGCCAGACCGTTTTTCACCTGCATTTCCACGTCATTCCGCGCAAGGAAGGCGAGCCGCTGAAGCCGCATTCCGGCGTGATGGCCGATGGCGAGGTATTGAAGGCCCACGCGGAGAAGATAAAGGCCGCGCTTGCTTCGTGATGGTTGCCTAGCACGCGCGTATCCTGCAAAGCGTAGCACATCTCCACGTCGTCACCCCGGACTTGGTCCGGGGTCCAGTGCGATCAAGTCCTTGATCGCGAGAGAGTCTTCTTACGGCGCAGACGCCCATTGACTGGATGCCAGATCGTGTCCGACTGTGTCGTTTCTCATCATTCCACAGGCAGATATGCATTCCGTTCCGGCCAGGGCCAGCCTTCAAGCACCGCCAAATCCGGCCGGAATATTTCCACCTTCAGCGGATAACAGGCCGCCGTATCGCTCGAATGCGTGGCGCTGCAGTCACCGCCCGGGCAGGCGGAAAGCGCGCCGATAAGATCGATCTCGGCAAAAAGCTCCAGATAATCGCCCGGCCGCACCGGGCTCGCCTTCATGAAATATTGGTGTGTGTCGCGGGTGAAACCAGTACACATGAAGACGTTGAGGACGTCATGCACATGCTGTTCCGCCTGCCGGAATGACAGGCCCTTGGCGGAGGCCAGCGCATTGGTCAGATTGGAATGGCAGCAATGGTGGTAGTCGCCGCCGCTCAGGAGCTTATTGGTATAGGGATCGCAGCGTGTGCCGATCACGTCATGCACACCGCCGCCGTCTTCGTCGAAGCCATACCATGACAGCGTATCATGTGTGATCGTCGCCATCGGCCGCAGGGACGGCAGGTTGCTCCACAGCCGGTTGCCGACTGAAACATGGGTGGCGTGCAGGGCACGGGTCTTGCCGCTGAAAAACCGCTCGGTCAGATCATGGGCGTTCCAGAGGTTCAGGTCTCCCACCTGCGCACCTTCAACGCTTACGATGCGAAAGAAATGCCCCTTTGGCACATGAAAGCTGCGGCCGTCACGCGGCGGCACGATGACCTCATCGATTTTTTTCATGCTTCGTTTGGCTTCTTCCAGACGCGCGAGGTCTGGCATTTCAAGCGTCCCGTTCGGATAAACGACAACAGGACGGACGGCGCGGCGTGCGGCGGCGTCGACGGGTTCGGCGGCGGGCATGGGGGTCATGAAATCCTCGGGCAATCAAAATCTCGAGGCGAAATTGCGCCATGCCTGCTCGCCTGACAAGACGGGTTTTTCTTGCGCTCAGGCCAAGTCTTACTTACCCTTGAGGCATCATGAAATTACCGCCGCTCACCACTCTCCGGGCATTCGAAGCCGCAGCCAGAAGAACAAGTTTTTCTCTGGCTGCGCAGGAACTCGGCATGACGGCAACTGCTGTCAGCCAGCACGTGCGCAATCTGGAGGCCTGGCTCGGTGAGGCGCTGTTCGAGCGGCACGCACGGGGTGTGAGGCTTACCCCGGCCGGAAAGGAATTCGGCACGACGGTTTCGACCTCCTTACGCCAGATTGCCTCTGGCGCCGCCCGGATCCGTCAGGGCCATGACCGCATGGTCGTCCGCCTTGCCAGCCTGCCCTCTGTCGTGGCGCATTTTCTGACGCCCCGCTTGCCTCGCTTTCGGGCGCTTTACCCCGATATACAGGTATCCATCAGCTATTCCGGCGCGCATCACGCGATACCAGCCGATCTCACCATAGGACATGGCATCGCATCCGAGGAAAACGCGGTCGCGCTTTTCAGCGCAGAGACACGGCCGACATGCGCGCCGGACTACGTCGCTAAATTCGGTCCTTTCGACAATGTTGACAGCCTGTTACGAACGGAATTGCTGCATGACGACACCGAGGCGGCGTGGCAGGACTGGTTCGCAGCCGGGGGAATATCCCTGCCCGATAACGCCGGTCCGGTTTTCGCGGATTTCAATCTGCTCGTGACCGCTCTCAAAGCCGGTCAAGGCATCGGCCTCTGCCCGACGGCGCTGCTTCACGACGAGATCGCCGAAGGTCAACTGACCGTGCTCTTCGACCGGGCGGCCGATAGGGAGAAATATTACTGGCTGATGGAAGCCGAAGAGATGACGGCACCATCCCGCATCCTGTCGGACTGGCTTCTTGCAGAGGCCCGAGGGAGCGAAATGCGTGGCAGTTATTCCGCCGCGACGATCTGAACACGAGAGGCTGCCGCCTCTTCCATCCGTTCCCTCGCCGACAGCCAGTTGAGCAAGCGGGCGGATGCAGCACAAATGACAACAAAAGCAGCGAGACCACCGAAAACATCCGAAAGATGGTGTCCACCCTGAACAAGAACGGCCAGCGGCATCAAGAGGTTTATCGGCAAGATCACCGCCATCACCGCCCAGTGACGCGGTATGAACCAGACTGACATTGCCGCCATGAAGATGTGAAACGATGGAAAGCCGATCAACCCCAGCACATTTTTAGGCGAAAGATAGACCACTCCCTCCGTTATGAGGCGGTTCAACTCCTGACCGTAGGTATTATCGACGGCCAACGGAATGGCCTGCGATACCCATTGCGGCAATTGCACATAGGCCGAAGGTCCGAATGTCGGCAAGAATATCCAAAAGACGATGCATGCAAATGCACCCAGTACTCCCGTCACGAGGAAATGGTGCAGCATCCGCTCGTTGCCGGTAAATCCAAGCGTCAGGACGATCACCAAAAGCTGCGGCAACGATGAGGCATAGACGAAAAACAGGCCGGTTCCGATCCATGGGTGGGCTGCCGCCCACAGGACGATGCCTGTCCAGCTGTAGCCAAACGCCGCATCCACACTGAAAAGCATATGATCAACCGCCGGAAAGGCCACGGGTAGGAACATGTAGTTGAAAACCGAAGCAACAAGCGTGAACAGGATGAATAACCCGCCAGAAATCAGGGCGGCAGCAATGCGAAGATCGCGCCCGGTAGTGCGATAAACCTGGCCGAGGATAAAAACACCGACGCCTGCCAGAACGCACAGAAGATATCCTGCGTAGTCGAATTGAATGCCTTTGGCCGCAATCAATACCGCATCGACAACGAATAATATGGCGATAATGCCAAGTACAAAACGCTCTGCCGCAAAGAGTCGCATTGAATTGCTGCCCCTGTTTCAATCAGCGGCAAAGTAGGGCAACGGCCTTAATATTCGGATAAAGCGTGCACTAGAAACCGAGCGCGAACAACCCACCCGCCAGAAGCAGGATCGGCACAGCCACGCCGACGATGACCCGCTGGCCTGCCATCAGAAAAGCGATGAAACCGAGTGTGGCAGCGCCGATGCGCAGCCACAGGGGCGATGCTTCCAGCGTTCCGGTTGGAAAGACGATCAGCTTGGCGGTGACGGCCATGACGAGTGCGGTGGCGACCGCCCTTACCCAGTGCAGCGCTTCGGAATCCTCCTTCAGGCGGTTACCGGCGAGAACGCCGAGCCAGCGCCAGAGATCGGTCGCCAGCCAGCCGGCAATCGCGATGAAGAGATAAGGCGCCCACCAATGTTCGGTGATCATGGTTCGCTCTCCGGTGAGACGGGTTTTATCCGACGGCGGAACACGAGGCGGTCGATCAGATAGGCCGCCGTGCCCCCGCCGATCCCGGCATAGAGAATATCGAATTCCGGTGCGATGACCGCGAAGGCCGGCCCGGCGATAACACCGATGACGAAGGCGACCTTGACAACGGAATGACGGGCCGAAGCCCAGATCGATGCCACGAAATAGACCGGCGTGAGAAAAAACAGCACGCCGGCGACAAGCGGCGGAAAGGCGGCGACAACGCCGTAACACAGGCCGACGATGATGGCATTGACCACGGTGAGCGTCATGCCGAAACCGGCGAACCAGGCGGCGCGTGCTTCGCGCGGCACCTTGGAAAGATTTTGCGTGGCAAAAACCCAGGCCGTGATTGCGACGAAGTGGGAGAGAAACAGCAAGATCCATGTCGGCGTCTTCGCGCCGCGCATTTCTGGCACGATGGAGGCGACCATCGGCATCATCCGGACCGAGGACAGCGTCACCGCCAGAAAGCAGGCGGCAAGATTGGCGCCGCCGACCATGGAGCCGATCAGGATCATCTTGGCCGGCAGGGCCCAGATCATCAGCGTCATGAACACGGCTTCACCGCGCGCGACGCCCGATTCCAGCGCGAAAGCGCTGAAACCGACGAAAGATGTCATCAGAATGAGCGAGGGCAGCGAAAATATGCCCCGCATTCCCCGGAAAAACCAGCCGCTCAGGGGGATGGTATCGCTGTCGGCAGTCTGCATTGCTGACCCACTTGTGCATGTCACCCGAAACTGTGCCGTAGCTTCGGGGTAACGTCATGCATAAACAAAAAATGAAACGCGCCGGAGGTATCAGGGAAAACGCGACGCGCTTCATACATGAAAATGCCGGGCTTTCGCCCGGCATCGGTTTATCGGTCGAAGACCTTGGTCATTTCTTCTTCGGCACTTTCGGCACCGCATTGGTCTTGCGCCGTGGCTTGCTGTCCTCGTCCGACTTATCGGCCTCGGCAACAAGGACATCCGCCTCTTCATTGGCCTTCGCCGCCTTGGAAGCGGGTTTCGTTTTGGCCTTCGCCTTGCCGGGCGATTTGGCCGCCTTCAGTTCGGCCTCCGGCTGCGGCTTCACGGGTGCCGTCTCCGGCAGGACCTCGAGTATGAGACCATCGGAGCCGTCATCCTTCTTGCCGACGGTGACGCTGACGACGCCGCCCTTCTTGAGCTTGCCAAAGAGGATTTCGTTGGCGAGCGGCTTCTTGATGTTTTCCTGGATCACGCGCGACAGAGGACGGGCGCCCATCTTCTCGTCGTAACCCTTCTCCGCCAGCCAGGAGATCGCATCTTCATGCAGATCGAAAGTGACGTTGCGTTCGGAGAGCTGGGTTTCCAGCTGCATGACGAACTTCTGCACGACCTTGTGGATGACAGCGGTCGGCAGCGGCGAGAACGGAATGATCGCGTCCAGACGGTTGCGGAACTCCGGCGTGAACAGGCGGTTGATTGCCTCTTCATCTTCACCCGTACGGCGCGAAGAACCGAAACCGATGGCGGATTTCGCCATTTCGGATGCACCCGCATTCGTCGTCATGATGAGGATGACGTTGCGGAAGTCGATCTTCTTGCCGTTATGGTCGGTCAGCGAGCCGTGGTCCATCACCTGCAACAGGATGTTGTAGATATCCGGATGCGCCTTTTCGATTTCGTCCAGCAGCACCACGGAATGCGGATGCTGGTCGACTCCGTCGGTCAACAGACCGCCTTGATCGAAGCCGACATAACCGGGAGGTGCGCCGAGCAGGCGCGACACGGTATGACGCTCCATATATTCCGACATGTCGAAGCGCAGCATCTCGACGCCGAGCGAGGCGGCAAGCTGCTTGGCCACTTCCGTCTTGCCCACGCCCGTCGGGCCGGAGAAGACATAGGAGCCAATCGGCTTGTTCGGTTCGCGCAGGCCCGCACGCGCCAGCTTGATGGCCGTGGCAAGCGCCTCGATGGCGATGTCCTGACCATAAACGACCGAGCGCAGTTCCTTTTCAAGGTTGGCGAGAACCATCTCGTCATCCTTGGAGACCGTCTTCGGGGGAATGCGGGCCATCGTCGCGATGGTGGCCTCGATTTCCCGCTCGGTGATCAGCTTGCGGCGCTTGGAGGCCGGCAGCAGCATCTGCGCCGCACCGGTCTCGTCGATCACGTCGATCGCCTTGTCCGGCAGCTTGCGGTCGGAAATGTAGCGGGCCGACAGCTCGACAGCAGCCTTGATCGCCTCGTTGGAATATCTGAGGTGGTGGTAGTCCTCGAAATAGGGCTTCAGCCCCTTCATGATCGCGATGGCGTCATCGATGGACGGCTCGTTGACGTCGATCTTCTGGAAACGGCGCACAAGCGCGCGATCCTTTTCGAAGAATTGCCGATATTCCTTATAGGTGGTCGAGCCGATGCAGCGGATCGCACCCGAAGACAAAGCAGGCTTCAAGAGGTTCGATGCATCCATCGCGCCACCCGAGGTCGCGCCCGCACCGATGACGGTGTGGATTTCATCGATGAACAGAACCGCGCCCGGATATTCCTCAAGTTCCTTGACGACCTGCTTCAGCCGCTCTTCGAAATCGCCGCGATAGCGGGTGCCGGCAAGCAGCGTGCCCATGTCGAGCGAGAAGATGGTGTCATTGGCGAGCGCTTCCGGCACCTTGCCTTCAACGATGCGCTTGGCGAGACCTTCGGCAATCGCCGTCTTGCCCACGCCCGGATCGCCCACATAAAGCGGGTTGTTCTTGGAGCGGCGGCAGAGGATCTGGATCGTGCGGTTGACCTCGTCGTGGCGGCCGATCAGCGGGTCGATCTTGCCGTTTTTCGCCTTTTCATTGAGGTTGATGCAGTAAGCCTTCAGCGCATCCTGCTGCTTCTTGGCGGACGATCCGTCTTCCTCGGGATTGCTGCGGCTCGCCTTGTTTTCGCTTTCCGGTTCATCGGCACCGCGCGGCGTGCGCGTCTGCGACGTGCCGGGGCGCTTGCCGATGCCGTGGGAGATGTAGTTGACCGCGTCGTAACGGGTCATCTCCTGCTCCTGCAGAAAATAAGCGGCGTGGCTTTCGCGCTCGGCGAAAATGGCCACAAGCACGTTCGCGCCGGTCACTTCCTCGCGGCCGGACGATTGAACATGGATGACGGCCCGCTGGATAACCCGCTGGAAGCCGGATGTGGGTTTGGAATCCTCGTCATAACCCGTGACGAGGTTCGTCAGTTCATTGTCGACGTAATCGCTGACAGTCTTGCGAAGCGCATCGAGATCGACATTGCAGGCGCCCATGACGGCTGCGGCATCCGCGTCGTCGATCAGCGCCAGAAGGAGATGTTCCAGCGTCGCATATTCGTGGTGACGCTCATTTGCAAAGGTCAGTGCCTGGTGCAGCGCCTTCTCGAGACTTGGGGAAAAAGTTGGCACGTTGCGATCCTCATTTCTTTTCCATGACGCATTGCAGCGGATGCTGGTGCTGTCGGGCGAAATCCATGACCTGGCTTACTTTCGTCTCTGCGACCTCATATGTAAACACCCCGCATTCGCCCACGCCGTGCTGGTGCACGTGCAGCATGATGCGGGTTGCCGCTTCGCGATCCTTCTGGAAAAAACGCTCCAGAATGTGGATGACGAATTCCATGGGAGTGTAGTCGTCATTCAGTAAAAGAACACGGTACAAATTCGGTCTTTTTGTTTTTGGCTTGACGCGGGTGATAACAGACGTTCCGCGGTTGGTGCCGCCGCCGTCTTCCCCTTCGCCCTCGCCCTGCATGTAGATCGGCCTAGCGATCATCTTTCATCATTCTCCAAACCGTTCTCAAACCGACAGTTCTTTGCCAGGAGGGAGAACTTCGCCTCTTCATATCTAGGTCGTTAAGACGCGATTTTAAGCCCCTTGCGAAACGGTGCAATCACTATTGCGTTTGCGAAGAGGCAAACCTCGGGAAAAGTGCGGATATGGAGGCAGCCAGGGCGCAGGAAGACACGGACCAGCAGTAGCGGCGCATTTTTCAGGCCTGATGCAATGGATGCGACAGGTCGCGGCGCAGTCCGAATCCGGTTCGCCGCCGCCCTTACTCCTTGTCGTCGAGCATTTCGCGAACGGCGATGGCGAGCTGCTTGAGCGAGAAGGGTTTCGGCAGGAAACCGAACTTGGCGTCGGCCGGCAGGTTCTTTGCGAAAGCATCCTCGGCATAACCCGAAACGAAGATGAATTTCAGGTCCGGATAGGACTTTCGCAGTTCCCTCAGCAGCGACGGACCGTCCATTTCCGGCATCACGACGTCGGAAACGACGATGTCGACCTTGCCTTCCAGCTCCTCCATCACCTCCAGGGCTTCGGTGCCGGACCCGGCCTCGTGCACGGTGTAGCCGCGGGTTTCCAGCATGCGCTTGCCGCCGCGCCGCACCGCTTCCTCATCCTCCACCAGAAGCACGACGGCGGATTTGCCGGTGAGATCCAGCGGCTCTTCCTTAACCGGCTCGGCTGCGATGACCGGAGCAAGCGCCGCCTCGCCGGACTGCCCGTTGCTCTGAACGGCCTCCACCACATGGCGCGGCAGATAGATGCGGAAGGCGGTTCCCTTGCCCACTTCCGATTCGGGATAGATATAACCGCCCGACTGCTTGACGATGCCATAAACCATCGACAGGCCAAGGCCGGTGCCCTTGCCGACTTCCTTGGTGGTGAAAAAGGGCTCGAAAATCTTGTCCATGATCTCGGGCGGAATGCCCGTGCCGTTATCGGCAACTTCCACCATCACCATGTCCTCGGCCGGGAATTCCGGACGGCCAAGCGCTGCGATTTCCTTCGCGTCGACGTTGCGCGTCCTGATGGTGATCTTGCCGCCGTCGGGCATGGCGTCGCGTGCATTGACGCAGAGATTGATGAGCACCTGCTCGAATTGCGACAGATCCGTCTTCACCGGCCATAGATCGCGGCCGTAATCGACCTCCAGCTTGACATTGGTGCCGGAAATAAGCCTGTCCACCAGCATGCGCAGATCGCCAATCACATCCGTCAGGTTGAGGATGGCAGGACGCATGGTCTGCTTGCGCGAGAACGCCAGAAGCTGGCGCACCAGCACCGCCGCGCGGTTGGCGTTGCGCTTGATCTCCATGAGGTCGGCGAAGCTCGGATCGGCAGGCCGCGCCTGTAGCAGCAGATGGTCCGACGACAGCAGGATGGCGGTCAACACGTTGTTGAAATCGTGGGCGATGCCGCCCGCCAGCGTGCCAACGGCATTCATCTTCTGCGTCTGCGCCATCTGGGTCTCGAGCGCCTTCTGCTCGGTCACTTCTATGGCATAAACGATAGCCACCTCTTCCGGCGCTTCATCGTCCTGATCGATGACGGCGTTGACGTAGAAGCGGAAATGCCGGCCCTCGTCGCTCGGGTGGCGGGAATCGAAAGGCGCTATATCGCCCTGACGGTCCTTGGCTTCGGCCAGCGCCTGTTCGAGCCGCGGCTTCTCATTGTCATGGATGACCGTCTCAAGCGCCACGCCGCGATCGATATCATCGCGTCCGACAACGCCGGAGAACAATTTCAGGAAGGGCGCGTTGATGCGCAGGATGCGGCCTTCGCCGTCGAGCGAGGCAATCGCCATCGGCGTGTTGTTGAAAAAGCGGGTGAAACGCATGGCGGAGGAGGATTCCGTATCCTCCTGCCCCTTTGGGCGCATCAGGACGATGGTGCGGCTCTCGCCGGGCGCGCCATCTTTCGAGGTGACCTGATGCACGAGGCGGGCCGGCATGCTCTGGCCGTTCACCCGTCGCATGTCGAGATCGAGGATTTCAGTGCGCTTCGCCGTGCCCTGCGGGTGCACCGATTCGATCAGCGCCATGCCCTCGCCGGCGACGATATCGGAAACGGTCATCGAACCGGGCGAAAACTGCGCCAGATCGATGCCGAGCCATTCCGACAGGGTGGCGTTCAGATAAACGATCTCGCCCTTGCGCCCGGCGGAAAAGAAACCGGCCGGGGCGTGATCGAGGTAATCGATGGCATTCTGCAATTCGCGGAAAAAGCGCTCCTGATCCTCGCGCTCGGGTGTGATGTCGGCGATCTGGAAGACATGCAGCCCCTCGCCGCCCGCGTCCTTCAGGACCCGGCCCTTCAGCCTGTACCAGTGCGGCCCGGTGTTAGCGTCCTCACCCAGCGGTTTGAGCAAGCGGAACTCTTCGTAACCGTCGCGGCCTTCGCGCAACACGTTGATGAGCCGGTAAAGCGCCTCGGTCGATTCCCGGCTGCGCGACAGGAGCGTTTCGAGACTCTGGATATCGCTCGCCTTGGTGGTGCCGCTCATCCGGCAATAGGTGGCATTGGCATAGACCATATGCCCCTTGGCGTCGGTGATCAGCGTGCCTTCGGGATGAGCCGAGAGAAACCGGCGGGCAAGCCCGTCGGATTGCGACTGCGGCATGACCTCGATGAAACCGATAATCGACGAGACCAGAAAGAAGATGCCCATCATGGCCAGCACGCCGAGAATGCCGAGCACGATTTCGTTTTCGAGCGAATCCTTGAAATAGACGAAGGCGGCAGCGGCGGCGATCAGAACCAGCGCCAGAAGCAGAATGCGCAGGACCGTGCCGGAACGGGCGCGCCTGTCCACCAGCGGAAGGTCGTTGTCGCTTGTCTCGCGCACCCGTGTCATCTTGGCCTCGCAGTCGTGCAGGTCGTCATTCGGTCAGCCCTATTTCCCTGACGGAATCGGGCAGTAAAATTTCTTGTAGCAACTCGCTTGACCGGCAAAAAGCTCCGCCAGGACACAAAGGCTTAAAAACGCACAGCGAAAACGGCCTGAAAGGTGTATAAAAGCCTTAAAAGACTACGGCCTGGTACAGGTCAGCTCCTTCACCTGACATTGAATGCGCGGCGCGGAACAGACGATCTTGCCGTCAGCGACGGTGCAAACCGAGCATCCGTCCGTGAAGTCGACGCAGGAAGGATTGTCGCGCACGAACTCCGCCATGGTCGCGGCGTTGTCCGGCACCTTTTCTTCGGCCCCGTCTATCGAATACGGAAACGCGAAAAACGGTGGCAACAGCAAAACGACACGCATCAAATGCCGTGCGGAGGAGCCGTCAATGCGCAATGACTGGAACATTCCGGAACGCTCCTTCGGCAAAAGAATTGCAACTTTCACTGTCTTTCAGCATTGAAGGACGAGATATGGCGCTTTGGTGGCGTCGTTACGGTTGAGGCGGCAATCCTGTGGGGCGAAATGAATAAACCTTGTATCGCGCCCAAAAAAATCGTCTTTTCCTGCTTGACGTTCACTTTATAAGAACCACGGCAATATTAATTGCCCAAGAAACGAAAAAGCCAGAAAATCTGAAGGGATGATCTCCATGATGGAAGATTTTATCGGCGCTTATGGAAACCGTCTCATCGTCGCTGTCGTCGGTGTGGGTGTGGCCCTGCTTGTTCTGGCGATTGCGCTGTGGCTTCTGCGCAGGCGCAGCGGTTCTGCCCCTTTCATCCGCGGCGGGCGCAACCGGCAGCCGCGCCTGCAGGTTCTCGATGCAACGGCCGTGGACGCACGCCGCCGTCTGGTGCTGGTGCGCCGTGACAATGTCGAGCATCTCGTCATGATCGGCGGCCCAACGGATATCGTCATCGAAAGCGGTATAGGCGCGATCCCCATTGTCAGGGACGTGCAGGAGCCGGAATTGAAGGCGCTGCCGCGCCACGAAAGCGAGCAGAAGAGAGCCGAGCCCGCGATCAAGCAGGAGCGTCGCTCCGCCCTGCCGCAACAGCAGCCCGTTGTGGCTGCGGCTCCCGTTTCCGTGCCTGAAGAACCCGTCAAGCAAGCACAGCGGCCGGAGCCGCCGGCACCTGTGGCGTCCCCGCGTCCAGCACCCGTTGCGGCGGCCGCCGCTCAGGTTCCGCCACGCCCATCGACCCCGCCGCAACCCGTACCCACGCCTTCTACGGCGCGCGAAACCGCGCCGCCGGCAAGACAGGCGGCACCCGAGCGGGAGATAGCGCGCCCCACGCCACCGCCAATACCGGTTGCAGCGGCTCCGGTCGCTGCGGTCTTGCCCCTGGCGGCGGCATCGCTCGATATGGCTGCGGCCCGAACGGAACCCAGGCGTGCCGAGCCCGTCGTGCCCGCTCCGGCTCCGGCACCGGTCGCACCGCCGATCCCTGCACAGGCGCCGTTAGAGGCAAAGGCGGAAGAACGGACTGCGGAATTCGCTCCGCCGGTCTTTGCCGCGCGCGAGCCGGTGATCGACCAATCCATCGCCGCCGATTTTCTCGACGCCGCACGGGAGCGCGTTCTTCCCGACCTGAAGCCGGGACAGACAACGCCGCCCGCACCTTTCCCGCCCAAGCCTGAAAATCCGGCTGTGGCTTCGAACGACGCTGAGCCGAAATTTTCCGACGAGCTCGCCAGTGATTTCGAAAGCTTCCTTGAGGCGGAGATCGCCAAGAGCAAGGAGGCGGATAACGAACCGTCCATCGCCCCTGTCGCGGAAAAGCAGATCAAGCCGCAGCCAGCTTCCCCGCCTGTCACCGGCGCTTCACCGGATGGAGACATGCAGAAGGAAATGGCGCGTATTTTCGGAGAGCTTTCCGTGACCCGCGACCGCTGACGCGCGCGGGTCTTCCGACAAGAAATTCGAAATAGAATAAGGGCATGGAAACGATTTCCGTGCCCTTATTATTTGTCATGCGATTTGCCGACCTCTCGGCCGCAGCGCCTTATTCGTCGCGATAGACTTTTTCGCGACGCTCGTGACGCTCCTGCGCCTCGATGGAAAGCGTTGCAATCGGGCGGGCGTCCAGACGCTTGAGGCCGATAGGCTCGCCCGTTTCCTCACAGTAACCGTAAGTGCCGTCTTCGATCCGCTGAAGAGCTGCATCGATCTTTGAAATCAGCTTGCGCTGACGGTCGCGGGCGCGAAGTTCGATCGCCCGGTCCGTTTCGGAGGAAGCCCGATCGGCGAGATCGGGGTGGTTGGCGCTTTCTTCGGCGAGATGTCCGAGGGTCTCGCGCGCTTCTCTCAGGATGTCATTTTTCCAGGCGACCAGCTTCGCGCGGAAGTAAGCCCGCTGGCTGGCATTCATGAACTCATCGTCTTCCGAGAGCACATATTTGCTAAGATCGATCTTCTCACTCAACGCGATTCTCCTCGAAGAACATCTCAATGCGGCGGTGTATACTCCAATGATAGTGGCCGATTCAAGTCTGCAGATCAGTTTTCAGGCATTTTTAAAACTGACACAAAAATCATCTAAATGACTAATTTTTATCCTTTATTCGTATTGAAGCGAACTCTTCTTCAATCACTTCAACGCGACTTACCAACAGGAAAGAGGACTTGCGGTCCTGCAACCCTATCCTGTAGCATTCAACCCGTGCCCTGACATTCGAACGCCGGTCCCCGCCCTTGACAGCATCTTCCCCGAGCCGAGTTTATCTTCTGCGCCACGCCAAGGCCGCCTGGGCGGCGCCGGGAGAACGGGATTTCGACCGGGGATTGAACGAAGCCGGTTTTGCCGAGGCGGAAGTCATCGCCGACCTTGCCGCCGACCGGCATTACCGCCCCGATCTGCTTCTGTCATCCACGGCCGCGCGTTGCCGGCAGACCACGCAGGCCTGGCAGCGGGCGTTCAACGAAGGCATAGACATCTTCTACGTCGATGAAATGTATAATGCGCGCAGCGAAACCTACCTCTCCCTCATCGCCGCGCAGGCGCAGGCGCAATCGGTGATGCTGGTGGGCCACAACCCCACCATGGAGGCGACGCTGGAAGCGATGATCGGCGAAGATTTGCTGCATGCCGCCCTGCCCTCGGGTTTTCCGACATCGGGCCTTGCGGTTCTCGACCATGATGACAGCGCCGCAAACGGTAAAAACAGCTGGCGGCTGGTCGATTTTCTCGCGCCGGGCAAATAATCGCTGCGGCCCTTCCTACGAATTTTGCAAAGCCGCCCTGCTGAAAATCCGCTGGAGCGCTTCTTTTTTGGGCAGCCATACCTTCCTATATTGCAGCCGTGACCGTTAAACACAGCCAGGAAACTGCCATTGCCGCCTTCTCTTACGTCCCTGACAGACAGCGCGCTTATCGCATTCGATAATCTGGCCGACCGTGCGAGCAACCTCACCCACCCGACATTGCGGCTTGGCGTCACCGGCCTTTCGCGGGCGGGCAAGACGGTTTTCATCTCTTCCCTCGTCCACAATCTCCTGAACGGCGGCCGGCTGCCGCTGTTCGAGGCGATGCGGTCCGGACGTGTCTCGAATGTGCGGCTGGAGCCGCAGCCGGATGACGCCATTCCGCGTTTTCAATATGAGGATCATATTCAGGCGCTGGTGCGCGACCGGCTGTGGCCGGATTCGACACGGGCGATCTCGGAACTCAGGATAACGCTGGATTATCAGAGCGCCAGCGGCTGGGGCCGATGGTTTTCGGCCGGTAAGCTCTCCATCGATATTGTCGATTATCCCGGCGAATGGCTGCTCGACCTGCCGCTTCTGTCGCAGGACTATAAACAGTTCAGCGACGCGACCGTCGCCCTTGCCGGAAGCGGCATCCGCGCCGAACTGGCGCAGGAATGGCTGGCGATCGCCTCTTCGCTCGATATCAACGCACCGGCCGACGAGATGACGGCCCGACGTCTGGCCGAAAGTTTCGCAGCCTATCTGAAGGCCTGCAAATCCGATGAAAGATCGCTTTCCACCCTGCCGCCCGGCCGTTTCCTGATGCCCGGCGATCTGGAAGGGTCGCCCGCGCTGACCTTCGCACCGCTTCCCGGCCTGACGGATGAGAAAGCGCCGAAAGGCTCGCTGCGCGCCATGATGGAACGGCGCTATGACGCCTACAAGTCGATTGTGGTCAAACCCTTCTTCCGCGAGCATTTCGCCCGCCTCGACCGGCAGATCGTTCTGATCGACACGCTGCAGGCGGTCAATCGCGGCCCTGAAGCCGTGCAGGATCTGGAGCGGGCGCTGGGCGATGTCCTTGCCTGTTTCCGCCCCGGCACCAACAGTCTGCTGTCGTCGCTGATCGGCAGGCGTATCGACAAGGTGCTGATTGCCGCCACCAAGGCCGATCATCTGCATCACGAAAGCCACGACCGGCTGGAGCGCCTGACCCGCCGTCTGGTGGACCGCGCCATCACCACCATCGGCATGAATGGCGCCGGCATCGAGGTCATGGCGCTCGCTTCCGTGCGCGCCACCAGAGAGGCAAGCGTGCGACAGGATGGCCACGAGCTGCCCGTTATCGTCGGCACGCCCATGGCCGGTGAAACCATCAATGGCGAGACCTTCGACGGCAATCGCAAGACGGCGATCTTTCCCGGCGATCTGCCCGAGGATCCAGAACCGCTTTTCCGCAGCATCGACAGGGATGGCGACAAGGCGTCGCTGCCGGACATCAATGTCGTGCGCTTCCGCCCGCCGAATATAGACGAGCCGGGCAGCGGCGGCATCCGCCTTTCCGTTCCCCATATCAGGCTCGACCGCGCCATGCAGTTCCTGTTCGGAGACAAGCTCGCATGAAGCTTCCCACACAAAACGATCCGCAGGCGCGCCGCCCGGCGGCTTTCACGCTTGAAACCGAAGAGACGGCACGACCGTCCGCCGCACAGAAACGCGCGCCGCGCAGCTTCGACGCCAAGATTTCGCTGACGCCCGACGAGGACGATCCGTTTCTGGCGCCTGAGGAGATCGATGCCGCCGCGCTGCCGGTGGCGTCTCCGAAGAAAAGCCGCTTCTCCTTCGGCAAACTTGCGCTCGGCGCGCTTGGCGTCCTGTTCTCGCTCGCCTTCGGGCTCTGGGCGGATCAGCTCATCCGCAACCTGTTTTCCCGTTCCGACTGGCTGGGTTACACGGCCACTATCGCTCTTATTGTGGCGCTTTTCGCCGTTCTCGTTCTCGTCGGCCGGGAAGTCTTCGGCATCATGCGGCTTAACGCCGTGCAATCCTTGAAGGCCGATGCCGAGACGGCGAGCCTCGACAAGAGCCCGAAACCCGCACGCGCCATCGTCACCCGCCTGAATGCCGTTCTCTCCCACAGGGCCGAAACGGCCAAGGGGCGTGCGGCGCTGAAGGAAACGGAAAACGATGTCATCGACGGCCCGCATCTGATCGAGCTTGCCGAACGTGAGTTGCTCGTGCCGCTCGACAGGCAGGCCCGCGCCCTCATTCTCAATTCGTCCAAGCGCGTCTCCGTCGTCACCGCCGTCAGCCCGCGCGCGGTGGTCGATCTCGCTTATGTGCTGTTTGAAGTGACGCGGCTGGTGCGCGCCATGGCGGAGCTTTATGGCGGCCGTCCCGGCACACTCGGTATGCTGAAGCTCCTGCGCGATGTCGTCGCCCATCTTGCCGTCACGGGCTCGATCGCCGTTGGCGACGGGCTCGCCCAGCAGGTTCTCGGCCACGGTCTTGCCTCGAAACTCTCGGCGCGACTCGGCGAAGGCGTCATCAACGGCCTGATGACGGCGCGAATCGGCATTGCCGCGATGGATCTGTGCCGTCCGCTGCCGTTCCGGGCGGTGAAGCGGCCGGGGATCGGCGATTTCATGTCCGACCTCACACCCGATTTAAGCGGTGGAAAAACCGGTGAAAAAGCCTGATTGCCCGGGCTTGGGCGGTTCAAAAGGTTACGAACGAAGCCGCAAATGAGAGCAAAATAAACCAAGCATTAACCATTCCGCCGGTAGATTGCAGCCTATCGAACAGGCATCTTCGCCGGGGAAAGTATCATGTATTCGCGCTTCTTTTCGCTTGTGGGCGGACTTGCCGCCATATTGTCCGTCAGCGGCGGTTTCGGCATGTCTGACGTCCATGCCGCATCACGCGATCGCGACGACGTGTTCTTCCGCTCCGTGGCCGGTGTGTGGAAAGGCCCGGGCGAAATCGTCGCCGGCAAATACAAGGGCACGAAGTTCACCTGCGATCTGACGGGCGAGCCGCTCGACGACAAGCAGACCGGCATCAAGCTCGGCGGCACCTGCCGCGTCGGCGTCTTCAGCCAGCCCATGTCTGCCGTCATCAGCCAGAAGGGCAACTCTTACGAGGGCAAATTCCTCGACGGTGCTGAAGGCAAGGGACTGGACATCACCTCCGGACAGGTCAGCGGCGACAAGGTCGTCGTCGGCATCAACCGCGCCAAGCTCAACGGTGCAATGGTCGCCCGCGTCTCGAACGACAATTCGATGAACATTACCATTTCGGTCAAGGTCGCCGACCAGATGATCCCGGTCATCGGCGTGACGCTGGCGCGCGATATCGACCAGCTCGCCGTTGGTTCGATCAAGCCGTAAAAGCCATACTCTTCTCAGCCATCGCCAAGCGGGAGTGTCCACCACTCCCGTTTTTCGTTTGCGCTGACAATGCCGGTCTTGTCCGCCTGCTGAAGCCATTCCCGCACGGGCCTGCCTTTTACCTCAAGGTCGGGCGCGATATCGGCAAGCGGTATCAGCACGAAAGCGCGCTCCGTCATGCGCGGATGCGGCACCTCGATGCTTTCCGTTACGAGAGATTCA
Source organism: Agrobacterium sp. ST15.13.015 (assembly GCF_027871645.1). NCBI lineage: Bacteria > Pseudomonadati > Pseudomonadota > Alphaproteobacteria > Hyphomicrobiales > Rhizobiaceae > Agrobacterium > Agrobacterium sp. ST15.13.015. The sequence goes on along the minus strand of NZ_JAQAHF010000002.1, from coordinate 351,582 downwards.
TTCCCATAGGTCAGCACATCGATATCGATGGTGCGCGGCCCCCAGCGCTCCGTGCGCACCCGCTTCATACCCTTTTCGATGTCGAGGCATAATTGCAGCAGCCCAGGCGCTGAAAGCGAGGTTTCGACCAAGGCGCAGCAATTGAAAAAATCCGCCTGATCCGTCTTGCCCCAGGGCGGCGTGCGGTAAAGGTCGGACACGGCCAGCAGGCGGCAATCGTCACGCGCATCGAGTTCGCGCAGTGCGCTTGCCATGGCGGCGGCAGGATCGCCGATATTGCCGCCGAGCCCCAAGGCGGCGACGGTCATCTTTTCAGGCACGGTGTTCAACGCTCACCTGCGCATAATCGAGAATGCCCGGAACCGGCGCCGAGGGTTTGCGTACCGTGATCCTGAGCCAGACGATCTGCGGATAACGGGCGCGAAGCGCCTTGGCGATGTCGTTCGCAAGCGCCTCAATGAGATAACGGCGCTGGCCGACGACGATTTTTTCGATGACGGCGAAAGCCACGCCATAATCGACGGTATTTTCGATATCGTCGGTTTCCAGCGCATCACCCGCCTCGACTTCCATCTCGGCATCGACGAAAAAGCGCTGGCCCAGCACCTCCTCCTGCTCAAGAAGGCCATGACGGGCGAAAAAGGAACAGTTTTTCAGGATGATGGTATAGCGGCTCATCGCATCGCCTCCATGGCAGGACTGTTTCGCCAAAAAGCCGCGCCACCTTCCGGACACGGCATTCCGGCACTCGTTGATCTACGCATCGGCCTTTGCCGACGTTTTGGCAAGAACCGCATCGGCGATTGCCAGCGCATCGCGGGTTGCGGCGACATTGTGCACGCGAAAAATCGAAGCGCCGGCAAGCCGCAGGATCGCGGTTGTCGCAGCCGTTCCGATATCGCGTTCATGGGCCGCATCCCGGCCCGTCAGCGACCCGATGAAACGCTTGCGCGACGTGCCGGCCAGAACCGGCAGGCCGAAGGCGGCAAGTTCGCCGAAACGCGCCATCAGCGCGACATTTTCGCTCTCGTCCTTGGCGAAACCGAAACCGGGATCGAGCACGACGGCGTCACGGGCAATACCCGCATCCTCGGCGATCTCCAGCGAGCGATTGAGGAATACGAACTGGTCGGCGATGACATCCGCAAGCTTCTGCCGGTCGCGGCCGGTATGCATGATGCATACGCCGGCGCGGGTGGCGGCGACCACACCGGCCATCTCCGGGTCTTTCTGCAGGCCGAAGACGTCATTGACGATATGTGCGCCTGCCCCGACCGCCAGCCGCGCTGTGGAGGCGCGATAGGTATCGACGGAAATCAGCACATCCGTTTCGCGGCGCAATTTTTCGATGACGGGAAGCACCCGGTCCTGTTCTTCGGCTTCCGTTACCGCAGCCGCTCCCGGCCGGGTGGATTCGCCGCCGATATCAATGATGTCAGCGCCTTCCTCCACGCAGGTCAGCGCATGGGAAAAAGCCGCATCGACGGCGAGATAACGGCCGCCATCGGAAAAGGAATCGGGGGTTGCATTGACGATGGCCATAATACGGCCACGCCCATCAAGTTTCAGGGAGCGGCCATGAGCCGCTTGCCACGCGTTGCTGCCGGCTGTTATCACGTAACACGCGCCTTTCGGGAATAACGGAGTGTTATGCCAATTCTTATAAGTTCCGCTCCGCCTATGCAGCAAACCTTTTTCAAGTTCAACCGGAAGGCCGGGTCATGACCAAATCATCACGTGCTCTTTGCGCCGCTTTAGCGGCCGCGGTGGCACTTTCCCTACCCGGATCGGCTTTTTCCGAAACCATCGTCCGCAAGACCTATTCCTATTTTTCGATCAGCGGCAAAACCGCCGCTGACCTCGACCAGCAGCTTTCCAGGCACGGCCCGCTGACGCGCAATACCGGCGCGCGCCATCCAGGCGCCACGGAAATCAAATTCGGCGGCGAGCTCACCTATGTCGAGAAAAACGGCCTTTGCAGCGTCGGTACGGCCAAAGTGGTGCTGAACACCCGCATTCTCCTGCCGCAATGGAAAAACCGTCGCCGCACCACGGCGGAACTGGCCTTCATCTGGGATACGCTGCTTGCCGATATCAAGCGCCACGAGGAGCGCCACGCGGAAATCGCCCGCACCCACGCCCGCTCGCTTGAAAGACAGCTGACGTCGCTTCGCCCGCAGAAAAGCTGCGAGACGCTGCAGGAAATGGTCGGCAAGATCACCCAGACGGTGATGGACGAGCATGACAAGGACCAGATGCGCTTCGATGTGGTGGAATCGAAAAATTTCGATGCCCGCATGACACGGCTTTTGAAAAACCGGCTCGAGCAGGGCCAGAACCGCCGCTGAGCGGTCTTATACCCCATCTCATTCCCTTAACATCAAGCGCGGACATGACGTTACGTCATGTCCGATATCACCCGTGAATTCTCGTGATGGTGCCGTCGCCAAGACTCATTGTACGTTCTTCGTACGGTATCGGACCATTCGGCCAAGCGGCTTGAGGGCTCCAGCCGTCTCCGGTTCTCCCGGTGCGCACTTGAGGGCTCGCAGGTGTTTCCTCCCTCGCCTGCATGCTGCGTACCCGCCTCGCCCCGCTCCCCGCTACCAGGTGAGCGGGGCTTTTTCTGCGTTTAGCAATGACGAAAGATGTCAGCCCTGACGTTCGGGAACATGAACGACGAGACCATCGAGCTCGTCGTTCATCTTGATCTGACAGGAAAGGCGCGAGGTGGGGCGCACGTCAAAGGCGAAGTCCAGCATATCTTCTTCCATCGGTTCCGGGCCGCCGACGCGCTCGGCCCAGGCGTCGTCGACATAGACATGACAGGTCGCACAGGCGCAGGCGCCGCCGCATTCGGCATCGATGCCGGGAATGGAGTTGCGCACCGCATTCTCCATGACGGTGGAGCCATTGCTCACGTCGAGTTCATGGGGCGTGCCATCAAAGGCAACGATGGTCAGTTTTGTCATGCCGGAAATCCAAAATGTGATCTAAGAACTGTTCTAAACACATAGAAAGGCCGGTCCGCCTTGGCAACCCGCTTCAAGGGCGCACAGACGCAACCGGCCTTGCAAAATGCCAAATTTGATATGTTGCGCCTCAGCGGCAGAGCTTGAGGATGAAATTTTCGGCCTCGACGATGGTCGCCGCGAGTTTTGCTATCGCCGCGCTGTCATTGCCCTTGTCCTCCACCGCGGCTGCGGCCGCGGAAACGGCCGAGGCGCCGACGGCCTGCGCAGACCCCTTCAACCGATGGGCCGTCGCCATGACAGCCTTGTCGTCGGCGCCTGCCATTTCATGCAGAGCGGCGCGGGCGTTGCGGCTGAAGAGTTGCAGCACTTCGATCTCCAGATCCTTGTCGCCCATCGTCTGCCGGGCGAGATGATCGAAATCGATCGGTTTTTTACCGGCGGCGGGCGCACCGCCGCAATTGTCGGGAGCTTCGAAAGCAATACTGACCGCTGCCATGGCTGAAATTCCTGTCTCGCCGTTTCCTGTTTCGTGTCACATCTGTGTCGTATTCACGCATCCGGGCCGCTGCTATCGGCTTAAATTACGGCGTGACGCAGGCGAAAATCTTCTGCTATGGTTAATTTATGTTAAACTTATGCGAAACAAGGCGTTCAGCGTGAAACTCAGGTTTAAAAACTGTTAAAAAGCCGACACTTCGCCACCGCCGCAAATCCGCATTAATTGTTTCGAACACCTAAATGTGTCACTACGGTACTGCCGTTCTCACGAGGCTTAAGCTCAAGCTTTGTTATTGCGGCACAGTGATGTAATTTCGCCCGAAAGCTGGACCACCAGCAATTCGGGATTTGGTAAATGGCGGAATTGTTCTCTCTTCAAGGGATAATGTTCCGCTGGCATGATGGCGGCAGTCCGCTTGCGGAACGCAAGTGGTCAACGGCATGAAGCCGGGCGTATGTGTAACGAGGCGTAACCGCATGGCGAATAACAAGATCAGCGACTCTGTCGACGAGACTGCATTTCAGGCGTTGGAAGACGCCCTGCAGCTTGGCGCTTTCGAAGAAAAGCCGGAGACGCGGAAAACTGCAGCGCCGAAGCAGCCGGAGGCCAGATTGAAGGAAGCAAGCAGACCGACCCCTGCTCCAGAGGCCGCCCGCGCGCCTGCCGAACAGACGCCCAGATCGCCCAATCTCGAAGCGGCCAATGACGGCTCCAAGCGCAGCCCGGCCATGATCCTGAAATCGCTGGAAGGCGGCTCCATCGGCGGCGCGCTGCGCAACGCCACGATCATGTCGGTCATCTGGGCGCTCGGCGGTCTTGGCATCGCTCATCTTCTTTATGGCAACGCGCTGTGGAACATCGCCTCGCTGGCCGATCTCACCGCGATCCCCGGCCTGATGGCTATCGTCGTCGGCATCCTCGTTCCCATCATGCTGTTCTTCGCCTTTGCGATCATGATGGCGCGCGCCCGCGATCTGCGCAACGCCGCCCGCTCCATGGCCGAAGTCGCCCTTCGCCTTGCCGAGCCGGAAACGGTCGCGTCTGACCGCATCATGTCCGTCGGCCAGGCGGTTCGCCGTGAAGTCTCGGCCATGAATGACGGTATCGAGCGCACAATCGCCCGCGCGACGGAACTCGAAACCCTCGTGCATTCCGAGGTCAACGCACTTGAGCGCAGCTATGCCGACAACGAACTGCGCGTGCGCAGCCTCGTGCAGGAACTGACCGCCGAGCGAGACGCCATCGTCAATCACGCCGAGCGTATCCGCTCCTCCATCGTCGGCGCGCAGGAACAGATCAAGGAAGAGCTTTCCATCGTCGGTGAAGAGCTTTCGATGCGGATCGCCACCACCGGCGAGGCTTTCGCCTCGATGATCGACACCCGCTCGGCCGCGCTTTTGGAAAAATCGCGCGCCTCGACCGAAGCGATGGGCAGCCTGATCGCCGCCAAGACCGAAAACCTGCTTCGGGCGCTGAATTCCTCCGGCGCGACGCTGTCCAACGAATTCGACATGCGCCTGCACAACCTCACCTCGACGCTGGATGAGCGCGGTGAAGTCCTGCTCGAGCGTTTCGCAATCCATGCGTCGACGCTGGATAGCGGTGCGGAAAGCCTCAACAGCGCGCTTGAAGAGCGCACTCGCCAGCTCAACGAGACGCTGTCCACGCGCACGCTCGAACTCAACCGCAATATCGACCGCGGCCAGCAGATCATCGGCGGTTCGCTGGATACCGTTCTCGACAAGCTGTCCACTACGCTTGAGGAAAAGGGTCTCTCCTTCCGCCAGAGCCTGCAGAGCACGGCGGACGATGCGATCATGGATCTCGACCTTCGCTCCGGCCTCTACGAAGAGCGGATGCAGGCGACGGTCGGCCAGGTCAACTCCGCCTTCGACGAGCATGTCGCGCAGTTCGCCAGCGCCTTCGACCAGCGCGCCGGCAGCCTCGACAGCAAGCTGATGGAAAGCCTCGCCCGCATCAACGAAACCGTTGCCGGCGGCTCCGAAGCGCTCGACACCATGCTGAGCGCCGGTCTGGAGCGCATCGGCACCACCATGACCGATCAATCGCTGGCGCTCGCAACCGCGCTTGGCACGGGTCAGGAAATGCTGGAAAGCGCGCTTGAAAGCCGGACACAGGCCTTCAGCGACGCAATTGGCCAGCGTACCGCCGAAATCACCGATGCCTTCACCAGTTCGCACGAGAAGATCGACGCCGTGCTGGCGGAGCGCAGCAATGCCCTGTTCGGCGCGCTTTCGGCCAGCCAGAACCGTTTCGACGAAGCGCTCGCCAGCCGTTCGATGGCGATTACCGGCTCCGTCTCCGGCACGGCCGAACGTCTCGCCGCCATGCTCGACGAACGTGCCGCCGCGATCAACAGCGTCGTCGCTGATGTCGAGCGCCGTCTTGCCGAAACGCTCGAAACCCGGGCAGCAGCCATCACCGGCGCGGTTTCCGGCATCGAGGACCGCATTTCCGACACGCTGGAAAGTCGTACGGCTGCCCTGCATGACGTCGTCTCCGGCGCGGAGAGCCGTATCGCCGATACGCTTGACGGCCGCACGGCCGCGCTTTCCAGCGCCATTTCCGGCGTCGAGGAACGTATTGCCGACACGATGGACAGCCGCACGCTGTCGCTCGACATGACCTTTGCCAATGTCGAGGAAAGACTTTCCGAGACGCTCGACAACCGCACCTCTGCCCTCACCGGCATTGTCGCAAGTGCTGAGGAAAAGATTGCCGGCGCGCTCGACAGCCGCACGGCCACCTTCGGAGACGTGGTCGCCGGTGCTGAAACCCGCATTGCGGAAACGCTGGATGGCCGCACCGCAGCCCTCAACGCCGTGGTCTCCGGTGCCGAAGAACGCATCGCCGATGCGCTCGACAGCCGTACCATGGCGCTCGACATGGCATTCTCCGGCGCGGAAGAAAAAATCGCCGAAGCGCTCGACACCCGCACCGCAGCCCTTGGCGAGCTGGTTGCCGGCGCCGAGACCCGTATTGCCGGGGCGCTCGACAGCCGAACCGAGTCGCTGAAGACCGTCGTTTCCGGCGCGGAAGAGCGGATCACCGATGTGCTCGACAGCCGCACCATGGCGCTCGATATGAGCTTTTCCGGTGTCGAGGAAAAGATCGCCGATATTCTCGACGGTCGCACCACAGCGCTGCAGAATGCCGTTTCCGGTGTCGAAGACCGCATTGCCGGCGCGCTCGATAGCCGTACTGCGGCCCTCTCTGGCATCGTCTCCGGTGCGGAGGAGCGCATCGCGGACGCGCTCGACAGCCGCACCATGGCGCTCGACATGGCGATTTCCGGCGTCGAGGACCGAATTGCCGAGGCTATGGATGCCAGAGCATCGTCGCTTTCGCTTGCGGCAGCCGGCGTCGGCCAGCGCCTCGAAGCCACCGCATTCACGCTTGAAAACGCGCTTGCCAGCGGCCATGAGCGGCTCGAAACCATGCTCGGTTCGCAGGCTGAACGCATTGCCGGATCGCTGGAGCGCAATAGCGGCCTGATCGAGCAGAGCGTCTCGGGTGCGGCCAACCGCATTGAAAGCGTCGTTGAAGACGGCAGCACCCGTTTTGCCCAGACGGTGGAAGAAGGTGTGTCCCGCCTCGAAAGCAATCTGTCGCAATCGCATAAGGATATTCGCACCGCGCTCGATCAGCGCCAGGCGGATCTTGCCGCGACGCTCAGCTCCGCCACGACCCAGATGGGCGACATGCTCTCCGAACAGGCGATGATGATCGGCACCACGGTCGCCTCCAGCGCCAGCATGCTCGAACTGTCTCTCGAAACCCAGCAGGAAGCGCTGCAGAAGGCGATCGACGGCAGTGCGCAGACGCTGGAAGAGCGCCTGCGCAACAGCGCCGGCGACATCGCCGTCAAGATCGGCGAAGCTGCCCGCGAAATCGGCGGTGCGACGGATGCCCTGTCCTCGAAAATCGAGACCTCCATCGGCAATGTCACCACCCGTCTCGATGAGACCGGCGCCCGTATCGAGACCTCGCTCGATACGCTGCAGGCTCGCGTCGGCGGCGATCTGGCCAATGTAAACACCTCGATCGAGGACGCCGGCCGCCGCTTTGCCGAAGCGCTGGAAGACAAGACGGCCGTGTTCGCCCGCGCCAGCGACGAGGCGGCCGAGCGTATCACGGGCATTCTGGACGAACAGACCACACGTGTCGCAGACACGTTCGAAAACCGGACCAGCCGCCTGGCAGAAACCTTCGATACCGGCACGGCCCGTATCGATGAACGCCTCGGCACCATGGACCGGGCGTTGACCATCGGTCTTGAAAACGTCAACCGCACCATTGAAGGCAAGGCGAGCGATCTCGCCGTCAGCCTGCGCGGCGCGGTCACCTCCGCCACCCAGAGCATCGGCGAAGAAGCCGTGCGCTCCACCTCCCTTCTCGCCAAGTCCGGTTCGGAATTCGCAGAACAGGTGCAGGCGCAGAACGAGGCCTTCACCAAGGCCATCGAGGAACGCTCCGGCGAGATCGTCAACCGCATTTCGGATGCGCAGACCCGTCTCTCCGGTCAGGCCGCCGCCGTGGCCCAGACCTTCTCCGAGGCTGGCAACATCATCGTCAACAAGGTTGCCGAGGCTGAAGCCGTCGTTCGCTCTCAGGTCGGCGTCATTTCCGAGACACTCACCAGTGTCGAATCCGCCCTCGACGCCCGCGGCGAATCCATCCGCTCGGCGCTGGACAACCGCACCCGCGAACTCAACTCGATGCTGGCCAGCCGCTCCGCCGAGCTTTCGCGCCTGATCGAGGAGAAAGCCAAGCCTGTCGTCGACGAATACGCCACCATCGGCCGCGAAGCCGCCGAAAAGATCGTTTCCGCAGCCCAGCAGAGCGCGGACCTTCTGTCGCAGAGCAACAGCGGCATGGTCGGCATGGTGGAACAGGCGATCAGCGATTATGCCGCTGCCGGAACGGATGCGGCAAGCAAGCTCGTCGCCGCGACCCGCCAGAGCACCGACATGCTGTCCGAAACGCATACGGCCATGGCGGACGCCGTCGAACAGGGCATCGACAAATATGCCCGCGCCGGCAGCGATGCGGCCAACAAGCTGGTGGCCGCCACCCGCCAGAGCACGGATATGCTGTCGCAGACCCATAACAGCATGGCGGAGATCGTCGAACAGTCGGCAACCAACTTCAACTCCGCTGTCGAGCGCGCCGCACAGGGCTTCGGCGCGGCAGACGAGGCATTGAACGCCTCGGCGACGCGCTTCTCCGAATCCGCCTCGCAGGCCGCCGACATGGTGTCCAGCTCCAGCCGTCTGCTCGAAGGAAAGATCGACCGCCTGTCGAATATTTCCGGCCAGACGCTGGCGCAGGTTGCCGGCATCGTCGGCCGTTTCGAGGAACATTCGAAGGTGCTGAGCCAGGCTTCCGAGCTTCTCAATGCCGCACAGTCGAGCCTCGTCGGCACTCTGGAAGAGCGCCAGGACGCGCTGCGCAGCCTGTCGGTCGGCCTCGTCAAGCGTTCCGAGGAAATCGAAAGCGCCATGCGCAACGTCATCGGCGTGGTGGAAACCACGCTCAACGAGGCCGAGGAGCGCTCGCAGAACGTCGCCGGCAATCTGCGCGACAATCTGCAGGCCTCCTTCTCCGATATCGGTCGCTCGCTCGATGAAACCGAACAGCGCGCCCGTTCGGCGGCACAGACCATGCGGGGCGCCCTGCTCTCCGCCGGTCAGGATGCCAGCCGCTCGATTGAAAGCACGCTGTCCGACGCGCAGAAATATTCCGACGAGCTGGTCAATCGCCTGCGTGGCGGTGTCGAATCCTCACTTTCGGAAGTCGACAATCTTCTCGGCAGCGCCTCGGAAAAATCGAATGCCGCCGCAGCCAGCCTCAAAGAGACGCTGCGTCAGGCCGTGGAAGAAGCGGTGAGCCGCTTCGCCGGCGCGACGGACGAAATCCGCCGCTCGAGCCACGATATCCGCCGCGAACTGGATGCGACCCGTGCGGAACTGAAGCGCGGCGCCTTCGACCTGCCGGAAGAAGCCAAGGAAAGCGCTGCCGCCATGCGTCGCGCCGTTTCCGAACAGATCAAGGCCCTGCAGGATATTTCCCAGCTCGTTGGTCGTTCGACCCACCAGATGGAAGTCTCCGAACCGGTTGCCCGCGCCATCGCCGCAACCCAGCCAGCGGCCGAGCGCCGTGTCGAAACGCGTCCTCAGCCGGCAGCTCCGGCTCCGGTTCAGCAGCAGCGCCCGGCTCAGCCGCAGCCCGCTCCCGCACCGGCCGCATTGCGCGGTACCCTGCCGCTTGAGAACCGTCAGGTCGAGAACCGTCAGGCGCCTGCCCCGGCTCAGCCGGGTGCTCCGGCCGGACGCCGCGACGAAGGCGGCGGCTGGATCAGCGATTTGCTGCGCGGCGCATCGCAGGAAACGCCAGCGGCATCCGCACCACGCGCCGGCGCGGAACAGCAGCCGACCCGTGCGGCCGACACCCGCAATCCACGCCACATGGTGGAATCGCTGAACTCGCTCTCGGTCGATATCGCCCGCGCCATCGATCACGACGCCTCCGTGGAGTTGTGGCGGCGCTACCAGCGCGGCGAGCGCGACGTCTTCACCCGTCGCCTCTATACGCTGAAGGGTCAGACCACCTTCGACGAAATCAAGCGCAAATATGAGCGGGAAGCGGAATTCCGCACCGCCGTGGACCGCTACATTACCGATTTCGAGAAGCTGCTTGCCGACGTGGCCCGCACCGACCGCGACCGGACCGTGACACAGTCCTACCTCACCTCCGATACCGGCAAGGTCTATACGATGCTTGCCCATGCGGCGGGCCGGTTCAACTGAGCCGAGTGACGCTGAAATGACAAAACCCCGGTCAAGACCGGGGTTTTTCTTTTGGCTCTGCTCGCTGTTTCATCGCTCCTCGAAGACAGCGAACTGAGCGGGTGACGCTGAAATCAAATCTCGAACGTGCCCGAAGCAACGCGCACCGCGTGGCCGCCGATGCGGGCGCGGGCGATTTCGCCGTCCTTGACGTCCATACGCAGGTGGATATGGGACGGTCGTTCCATCTCCACGCCCTGCTCGATCAGCAGAGGATAATGGCCATCGGTCAGGCCATCGAAATGGTGGATGGCACCGGAAAGGGCAGCGGCGGCGGAACCGGTGGCGGGGTCTTCCGAAATGCCCATATCCGGAGAGAACATGCGGGCGTGGAACTTCGCAGCGTGATTGACGCCGCCGCGACAGTAGATATAGGCCGCCGTCAGGCGTCCTTCCACCAGCGGCGCCGTGCGCAGCCAAAGATTGGCGTCGAAATCCATGTCCCTGATGGCGGCGATATTGTGCAGCGGTACGATGAGGAACGGCACCCCGGCCGTCCAGATCGACGGCACATGGTTTTCAAAGCCGAGATGCGCCTCGCTGACGCCCAACGCATCGGCAAGCGCGGTATGATCGAGCGGTAGTTCCACGCGGGACGATTTGCGCGGCAGGTCGAATTCCGCGAAGCTGACCGCGCCGGCACGCATCTTCACCGCGCAACGCACCGGACCCACCTGCTCTTCCAGCACGCAGACCATATCGATATCGTCATCGCCCTCGCCGCGATTTCGTTCGGCAATGGCCACCGCCGCGCCGACTGTCGGATGGCCTGCGAAGGGCAATTCACCCGATGGCGTGAAGATGCGCAGCGAAGCCGCATGGGCCGGATTGCTGGACCGGTTGACGAAAACCGTCTCGGAGAGATTCATCTCCCGCGCGATCGCCTGCATCGTGGCCTGGGGAAGATCATCGGCGTCATACATGACCGCCAGCGGGTTTCCCGCCATTTTCGTCTCGGTAAAGACATCGTAGATATCGTAGTTCAGCGCCACATCCGTCTCCTGCCACTCGTCATTCCGACTGCCCTGGCAAACTGCATCAGGCCGTTCCGCATCGCAACCCTTGTCGGCGGGTGCAAATCAAGAAGCTGTGGACCGGAGCGGTGCGCTCCGCCGCCAGGGAACGCCTGCGTCTTCGAAAGGCCTTGTCGCCAGCCGCCGTCTTCATGTACCAAGGGTGCGTCTGGCGGCTTGTTATCGACCTCCCTGTCGAGGTTTCAAGATTTCGAGCCGCTTCAACGGGTTACAGCGCCTTGCGTGGACGGTTTCCGGTCTGCGCGTTGTCGAGGGAAGCGGATGTCGCATTCTACCTATTCACTGTCCTTTGTCGCCTCGGCAACCGAGGAGGCCCAGACGGCGCTGAAAGAGCTGAAATGCATGTACGGCGATACGCCATTCGAAGAGGCGGAAGTGATTGTCGCGCTCGGCGGCGATGGCTTCATGCTGCAGATTCTCAACGAAACGATGAATTCCGGCAAGCGGGTCTATGGCATGAACCGGGGGTCCGTCGGCTTCCTGATGAATGACTACCGGGTGGACGGCCTGCTGGAGCGCATCGCGGTGGCGAGCGGCAACGATTTCCATCCCCTGCGCATGACGACGACGGATTCCGACGGCGACGAATTCACGGCACTTGCCATGAACGAGGTCAGCCTGTTTCGCCAGTCGCATCAGGCAGCCAAGCTTCGTGTGGAGGTGGACGGCAAGGTGCGGCTGGAAGAATTGATCTGCGACGGCATGATGGTGGCGACCCCGGCAGGGTCGACAGCCTACAATTTCTCCGCCCATGGACCCATCCTGCCGCTGGAATCGCCGCTGCTTGCGCTCACCCCGGTCAGCGCTTTCCGGCCGCGGCGCTGGCGCGGCGCGCTTTTGCCGAATAAGGTAACGGTCGATATTCATGTTCTCGAACGGGACAAGCGCCCGGTGAATGCGGTGGCCGACCACACCGAGGTGAAATCCGTTCGTCACGTTCGGATCGCACAATCGCAGGACAGGACGGCCAGAATTCTCTCGGATCCGGATCGTTCATGGTCGGACCGGGTTCTCGCCGAACAGTTCAACAATTGACGCCCACAATCGACAATGGCCATGCAACTGACAAGACCTATCCTCGCTGCCTTTCTTTTCGCCGCCGCCGTGCTTCCCGCGCGGGCGCAGACGGAAGCGATTGACGCGCTGCCGGTTTCGGCAATCTTCGTCGTCAGCAGCGGCATGTGGGAAGATCGCAATCTTGAACCGGTGAAAGGCCCAGACGGACAGTTGCGGCCGCCGCCTGCCTCGCCCACGCGCGGCTATTACAAGGTCATCGCCATCCGCCAGGGCGACGGCACGGCGAAAATCTACCTGCAGCGAATCGTCTTTACCGCCGATGGGCCGAATCTCCTGGAAAACATCGAGCTGGAAGAATTCAGCCAGATGAAATCCTATGTCACGGATATTCGTCCCGAAAGCTCGAATGGCGCACCCACCTCGCCCGGCCTGTTCGTGACCGTCTACCTGAAGACGGACCCGATAGCCAAGGAAGCGGAAAGCTGGACGATCTTGATCGACGAGCTGGGCGAGATGAAGATCGAGAAAGCGTCCAACTGATCGGCCAGATGCGCGGCTCGGGCAAGGTTACGCTTGCAGCGCCTCCGGCCCGACAAGAACCGCACCGAAATGATGTTTCCACAATCTCGCACCGAGTTCACCGCTGCGGTCGAGACTGGAGCCCACCGTAAGCCACGGCAACAGCGTGGGATGCAGCCCCGCATCGAAGAGCGCAAAACCGGCGGCCAGCACGCAGGTATCGGCCTGAATGCCGCAGACCAGCACCCTATCGAGTTTCAGCGACAGAAGGTGGTCGATGACCTCCCGGGGTGGCGCATAACCGTGTTTGACGAATATGCGATCTGCCGCAACAAGCGACTCGTCATCCCTGCCCGGTTTCCAGCCGAGTTGCCGCTCAAAGGGTGTTACGCTTTCATCATGGCGCTCGACAGTGGCGATGCTGGGCATTGTCAGGGCGAGAGCGGATATTTCCGCCACCAGCGCAGCCGGCGGATTGAAGCTTGGCTGGACGTCAACGATATAGAGCGCCTGTTTCATGCTTGTCCTCCAACGAAAAACCCCTCGCAATGGGTTTGCGAGGGGTAATCTTTTTCAATCGACGCACTTGGCGCGTCAGTCGATATCCGCGACTTCCACATCCGCGCCGCCGCTGATGCGATGCGCGAGGGCCGCTTCCATGAACTCGTTCAGATCGCCGTCCAGCACGTTGCTGGGTGCGGTGCTTTCCACGCCGGTGCGCAGGTCCTTGACCAGCTGATAGGGCTGCAGAACGTAGGAACGGATCTGGTGGCCCCAGCCGATATCGGTCTTGGATGCAGCCTGCGCATTGGCCGCCTCTTCCCGCTTCTGCAGCTCCACCTCGTAGAGGCGGGCGCGCAGCATGTCCCACGCCTTGGCGCGGTTCTTGTGCTGGGAACGCTCCTGCTGGCAGGCAACGGCAATACCGGTCGGAATATGCGTGATACGCACGGCCGAGTCGGTGGTGTTGACGTGCTGGCCGCCTGCGCCGGACGAACGATAGGTATCGATGCGGCAATCACTCTCGTTGATGTCGATCTGGATCGAATCGTCGACGACGGGGTAAACCCAGACGGAAGAGAACGATGTGTGGCGACGCGCATTGCTGTCATAGGGCGAAATACGAACGAGGCGATGCACGCCCGATTCCGTCTTCAGCCAGCCGAAGGCATTGTGGCCCTTGACGAGGATCGTCGCGGACTTGATGCCGGCTTCTTCGCCGTCGTGAACTTCGAGCACCTCGACCTTGAAACCTTCGCGGTCGGCCCAGCGGGTATACATGCGCAGAAGCATGTTCGCCCAGTCCTGACTTTCGGTGCCGCCGGCGCCGGAATGCACTTCGAGATAGGTATCGTTGGTATCGGCTTCGCCTGACAGCATGGCTTCCACCTGACGGCGGTTCGCCTCGCTCTTCAACGCCTTCAATGCGTCTTCGGCGTCCTTGACGATCTCGTCATCACCTTCCATCTCGCCGAGTTCGATCAGCTCGATATTGTCCTTGAGCTGCTGCTCCAGCGCCTTGACGCCATTGATGCTGTCGTCCAGCTGCTGGCGTTCGCGCATCAGCTTCTGGGCTTCGGTGGCATCGTTCCAGAGGGTCGGGTCCTCTGCCTTGTTGTTCAACCAGTCCAGTCGTCTTATCGCCTGGTCCCAGTCAAAGATGCCTCCTCAGCAGGCTTATGGCCTGCTTGATTTCGTCGACTACGTTCACGATTTCATTGCGCATTTCGCTGGTTCTTCACCTTCATTGAAACTCGTTGCTCAAATAAATGCGGGGGGCGCGGATGTAAAGACCCGCGCCCCCGCCAAACGTCAGGAGTGATATCAATAAAGACCGCCGCCACCGCCGGTGATGGCCTGCTGCGCCTGCGGCGAGGTCTTCAGAATGTCTTCCTGCGACATGTATCCGTCATCGCCGATGACAGAGAAGGTGGAAGCAGGACCCGTGCCGGGCTTGAAGGCTTCCATGATGGTATCGGGCTCGCCCTCGACCGCCGCCATGCCGGTCTTGCGGTTGACGGCGACGAAATTCATGCCGGCAGGTACGATGAACTTGCTTGGCTCCATGTGCTTGGCCGCATCGGAGATGAACTCACCGAATATCGGCGCGGACAGCGAGCCACCCGTGCCGCCACGGCCGAGAGGCGCCGGCGAATCGAAACCGATATAGAGGCCGGCGACCATGTCCGGCGTGTAACCGACGAACCAGGCATCCTTTTCATCGTTGGTGGTGCCCGTCTTGCCGGCAACCGGCAGATCGACCTTGATCTTGCCCGCCGCCGTGCCGCGCTGCACGACGCCTTCCAGCATCGAGGTCGTCTGGTAGGCAGTCATCGGGTCGAGAACCTGTTCGCGATTGTCAACGATGACAGGCTCATCCTGGTTCTGCCAGCTTGTCGCGTTGCAGCCCTCGCAGGCGCGCTCCTCATGCCGGAAGATCGTCTTGCCGTAGCGGTCCTGAATGCGGTCGATCAGTGTCGGCTTGATCTGCTTGCCGCCATTGGCGATGACCGAATAGGCCGAGACCATACGCATCACGGTCGTTTCACCGGAACCCAGCGACATGGACAGAAGCGGCGGCATCTTGTCGTAGATACCGAAGCGTTCGGCATATTCCGCAACCAGATTCATGCCCATATCCTGCGCCAGACGCACCGTCATGAGGTTACGGGATTTCTCGATACCGAGACGCAGGGTCGACGGGCCGGCGGAACCGCCGCCGTAATTCTGCGGCTTCCAAACCTGATTGCCGGAAACGACCTCGATCGGCGCATCGAGAATGACCGACGCTGGCGTATAGCCGTTATCGAGTGCCGCCGCGTAGATGAACGGCTTGAAGGAGGAGCCCGGCTGGCGCATCGCCTGTGTCGAGCGGTTGAATTCCGACTGCGCATAGGAGAAACCGCCGACCATGGCCAGAACACGGCCGGTATGCGGGTCCATCACCACCATGCCGCCCTGCACTTTCGGCGGCTGGCGCAGGCGATATTCATTACCAGAGTTGGAAAGCGGCTGCGCATAAACCACGTCACCGGCCGAGAGGACGCCAACCGGCGACTTGGCGGTGGCCTTCTTGCCGGTCGCATCGCGG
The DNA here is from genome assembly GCF_027871645.1 of Agrobacterium sp. ST15.13.015. Classification (NCBI taxonomy): domain Bacteria; kingdom Pseudomonadati; phylum Pseudomonadota; class Alphaproteobacteria; order Hyphomicrobiales; family Rhizobiaceae; genus Agrobacterium; species Agrobacterium sp. ST15.13.015. The sequence continues at coordinate 335,578 of NZ_JAQAHF010000002.1, read as the reverse complement.
AAAGCCCAGCGCATGTTTTCAGCGGAGATATGGCCGCGCGTGCGCTTGTCGCCATCTTCCGTTTCCGTGTCCGGCTGCACGCCGATGTCGACGCCATCGGCAGCGACAGCGAGAACCACAGCGACTTTCCATTCCGGAACGTCGCGCAGGCCCTTGACCTTGGCGAGCGCCGCCGTCCAGTCACCCGCAGTCTCAATCTTTTCTACGGGTCCGCGGAAACCGCGACGCTCGTCATATTGCACCAGACCGTCCTGAAGCGCCTTGCGGGCTTCCATCTGGATCTGCGGATCGAAAGAGGTGCGGACCGAGAGCCCGCCTTCGAGAAGCGCTTCCTCGCCGTATTTCTCGACGATCTGGCGGCGGACTTCCTCCGCGAAGTAGTCAGACGCGAAGATATGCGCGCCACCGCGACGCAGATTGACGCCAAGCGGCTGCTTTTTGGCGTCCGTGGCGTCGGCGACCGTGATGTAGCCGTTTTCGGCCATGCGGTCGATCACCCAGTCGCGACGCTCAAGAGCCGCTTTTTCGCGGCGGATCGGATGGTAATTGGCCGGACCCTTCGGCAGCGATGCGAGATAGGCGGTTTCCGCAATCGTCAGTTCCGTCACCGATTTGTTGAAATAGGTGAGCGCCGCGCCGGCAATGCCGTAGGAATTCAGGCCGAAGAAAATCTCGTTGAGATAAAGCTCGAGAATCTTGTCCTTGGAATAGGTCTGCTCGATGCGGAAGGACAGAATGGCTTCCTTGAGCTTGCGGTCGATGGTCTGGTCGTTGGTCAGAAGGAAGTTCTTCGCCACCTGCTGGGTGATGGTGGAGGCGCCGACCGGACGGCGGCCGGAGCCGAAATTCTGGATATTGACGAGAATGGCGCGGCCGAGGCCGAAGACATCCACACCCGGATGGTTGTAGAAATTCTTGTCTTCCGCCGAAAGGAAAGCAGCCTTCACCCGGTCGGGAATGGCCTGGATCGGCAGGAACAGGCGTTTTTCATGCGCATATTCCGCCATCAGCGCGCCGTTGCCGGCATGCACGCGGGTCGTCACCGGCGGCTCATAGGTGCTCAAAACTGCGTAATCCGGCAGGTCCTTCGTCACGCCGTGCAAATAAATCGCACCGGCGGCGGCGGCGCACAGGAAGAGCACGCTGGCCAAGCCGAAAAAATATCCAATCAGTCTGATCATACCAAGCTACCGATAATTCGAATCGTAACCATCAACGCCCGACGATTTACGGGCGCATCCTTGCATATCGCGTGCCGTTTTGCACACCATACCTTCGATGACAAGCCGGATACGGCAGCATTCGCTGATATGTTACCGGGCGGCAGGCCCGCAATCGCGCTGCGGACGCTTTGCGGATCGCCACCGAATCCGCTTTCCGAGTAACGCGGCGAATGTGAGTAAAATAGGGCTTCGCCTTCGTAATCGTCCGCAAGACCCAAGAATTGAACAGCTTTTCGGCGGTCAATGGCAAGGCGGCAACAGCATTGCCGCTCTGCCGGCTGTCCTCTCAGCCGCCATTTGCCATGGCCTTGGCGCGGTATCGCCCAACGGCGGTTGCCAGCGTATCGGCCACCTTCTTGCGCCATTCCCCATCGAGAAGCAGCTTTTCGTCTTCCGGATTGGAGAGGAAACCGAGTTCCAGCAGCACCGACGGCACATCATGGGCGCGCAGCACCATGAAACCGGCGTAACGGTGCGGATTGTTGATGAGCCCCACCTGCCCCTCGAAGGAGGAGACGATGTTTTCAGCCAGCGTCACCGAAAAGGCCTGCGTTTCACGGCGGGTGAAATCAAGAAGAATATCGGCCACTTCCGGCGGCTCGCTGGAGGCAGCGACGCCCGCGATCTGGTCGGACTTATTTTCGCGCTCCGCCAGTTCCTGCGCCTGCCGGTCCGATGCCCGGTCCGACAATGTATAGACGGTCGCGCCCCGGATGCCCTTTTGCTTCAACGTATCCGCATGAAGGGAAATAAAGAGGTTGGCATTGTTCTGCCGCGCGATGGTCACCCGTTCCGACAAGGCGAGAAAGGTATCGGAATCGCGCGTCAGGAAAGCCTTGATGCCTGGCTCGCGGTTCAGCCGCTCGGCAAGTTCCTTGGCGAAAGTCAGCGTAATGACCTTTTCCTCGGTGCCGGTGGTGCCGCCGGTGGCGCCCGCATCGATGCCGCCATGGCCGGCATCGACAGCGATGACGAATTCCGCTGGCCGCGACGTCTTGTCATCCGGCGTGATCGCGGCAGTCGTCACCGGGGCTGGCGCCTGCCACTGCTGATCCTTCACCAGTTCCGCGAACTTGCCCTTGGTGGTGATTTCCGTATCGAGCACGAAATGGAAAGATTGGCCGTTATCGGTCTTTTTGGTTTCGGCAACCGCCACCTGAACCGGCTTTTTCGCCGTCAGCACGATGCGGGCGCTGTTCTGCCCCATGCTGCCGAAACGGATATCCGAAAAAAGACCGGTCGGCTTCAGGTCGGATGCGGGAAAGCTGAAATTCACCGCCGGAAAGTCCACAACGATGCGGGCGGGCGAATCGAGATAGTGAACGTCGAATTCCGGCTCTTCGGCGAAGTCGAGAACGATGCGCGTGCGCGCCTCATCGCCGATGATCCGCGCCTGATGAACGACGAGCGGCTCCACGGCATGGGCTGCCGGCGCGGCGGAAATAGAGGCGACGACGGAAAATGCCAGAGCCGCCGCAAGCCGCGCGATTCGCGCGCCAAGCCGCCCTCTCCCACCGAATATCGCTGCGTTGCGCGTGAAATTCATGGTCTTCAAGAAATTCCGTATTTCAGTCATTTTCGATAAAGGGCGAGGAAAAACGCCGGCAACAGTGCCGTTTCGACCACGCCGTACGATAGTTTGCGCGTTTGCGCCCCACAATCGCAGGCCTTGGTGAACCAATTGTTAACCCGGAAATTCCACCAATAATATGGCATATTTAGCCAGCCTATTGCTATTATGACAGAGAAAACATACAACACGGATGAGGGTTAAAAGTGTTGACGGGATAGATGCCCGCCGGCTGCCAATCGAAAAAGACGCTGGCGCTGCAAATCGGGCAATCATCTGCCGTCGTTACATTTATCCTGAAACTCGATCAATTCCGGCCGTGGCCGGAGACCTACCCGGTGGCGCTGCCACCGCCGCTCTGAGGAGAGCAAATTCATCGGATCCCAAGGGGTCTATATATTATTGTCGTTCCGCCTGGCCAATGATGTCGCAGCAGTTTTCACATGAACCGGATACCAGGAGCAGGCCAAGCGCCTCGCCGTCGGTCCGGATGCTGCCAGTTTACAGACGCCCGGCAGGAGACTTCATTTCCGGCACATCCTTGAACTCATATGAAAGGCTCGTCCGTGTGGCGGGCCTGTTCTCGTATAAAACAAGGCTGCGCCGAGGAGCACAGCTTACATGGCAGACAAAATGCTTATCGACGCCTCCCACGAAGAGGAGACACGCGTAGTCGTTGTCCGTGGGAACCGGATCGAAGAATTCGATTTCGAATCGGAGCACAAGAAACAGATCCGCGGCAATATCTACCTTGCCAAGGTCACGCGGGTTGAACCCTCGCTTCAGGCGGCCTTCGTCGATTACGGTGGAAACCGCCACGGCTTTCTCGCTTTTGCGGAAATCCATCCGGACTATTACCAGATTCCGCTCGCCGACCGTCAGGCCCTCCTGAAAGCGGAAGCCGAGGATCATCGCCGCAGCGACGATTTCGAATCCGCTGACGCACCCGAGCCCGGCGCCCCCATGATCGACCTTTCGCAGGTGGATCAGCCGGATGTCGGCATTGTTTCCGCCAGCGAAACCACTGAAACGGTCGTCGTGGAAGAGACTGCGCCTGCCGCGGAAGAGGTTTCCGGAGAAGCGGCCGTCGAGGCCGTAGCCGAAGAAGCGCCCGCCGAGGAAGAAAAGCCGAAGAAGCGCACCCGCCGCCCCCGCGCCAAGAAGAAGACGGCAGAAGAAGAAGCCGCAGCGGCCGAGGCCGCCGAAGCGTCTTCCGAAGACGATGGCAGCGCCGGTGGTGAAATGGCCGCCATGGTCGATACCGACACGATTTCCGAGGAAGTCGAGGGTCTTCGCCGCGGCAATGACGATGATGACGACGACGATGACGATCACCACGAAAAGGAAGTGATCGAATCTGTCGGCGCCGAAGACGCCATGGAAGAGGTTCCGGACCGCGTCGCCCGCAAGCCGCGCAAGCAGTATCGCATTCAGGAAGTCATCAAGCGCCGCCAGATTCTTCTGGTGCAGGTGGCCAAGGAAGAGCGCGGCAACAAGGGCGCGGCGCTGACCACTTACCTGTCGCTCGCCGGCCGTTATTCCGTTCTGATGCCGAATACGGCGCGTGGCGGCGGTATTTCCCGCAAGATCACACAGCCGGCCGACCGCAAGCGCCTGAAGGAAATCGCGCGCGATCTGGAAGTGCCGCAGGGCATGGGCGTTATTCTGCGCACCGCCGGCGCAAACCGCACCCGCGTCGAAATCAAGCGCGACTTCGAATATCTGATGCGCCTGTGGGAAAATGTCCGCACGCTGACGCTGAATTCCACCGCCCCCTGCCTCGTTTACGAGGAAGGCTCGCTCATCAAGCGTTCGATCCGCGATCTTTACAACAAGGATATCGGCGAGATCATCGTTTCTGGCGAAGACGGCTATCGTGAAGCCAAAGACTTCATGAAGATGCTGATGCCGAGCCACGCGAAGGTGGTTCAGCCTTACCGCGACATTCACCCGATCTTCTCGCGCTCCGGTATCGAAGCCCAACTCGACCGGATGCTGCAGCCGCAGGTCACGCTGAAGTCGGGCGGTTACCTCATCATCAATCAGACGGAAGCGCTGGTTTCCATCGACGTCAACTCGGGCCGTTCGACCCGCGAGCATTCCATCGAGGAAACCGCGCTGACGACGAACCTCGAGGCGGCGGAAGAAGTGGCGCGCCAGCTGCGCCTGCGCGACCTTGCCGGCCTTGTCGTCATCGACTTCATCGACATGGAAGAAAAGCGCAACAACCGCGCTGTCGAGAAGAAGCTCAAGGATTGCCTGAAGAACGACCGCGCGCGCATCCAGGTCGGCCGTATCTCGCATTTCGGCCTACTGGAAATGTCGCGCCAGCGCATCCGCGCTTCGGTGCTGGAATCGACCACGCAGGTCTGCCAGCATTGCGGCGGCACGGGCCATGTTCGCTCGGAATCCTCCATCGCGCTGCATGTGCTGCGCGGCGTCGAGGAATATCTGCTGCGCAACACCACCCACAACATCACGGTGCGCTGCACGCCGGAAACGGCGCTCTACCTGCTCAACCACAAGCGCGGCACGATCGTCGATTATGAAGGCCGCTTCGGCGTGTCGATCATCATCGCTGCTGACGCCGGCGTCGGTGCGCAGCATTTCGCCATCGATCGCGGTGAAGCCGTCGAAAATCCGGTGAAGATCGAAAGCCTCATCCAGATGCTGCCGAACTTCGTGGAAGAGGAAGACGATTTCGTCGCCGAGGTGGAAGAGGACGAAGACGAGGAAGAAATCGTCAAGGCGCAGACCGCCGAGCCACGCCAGCAGCAGCAGGGCGACAATGGCGAGGAAGGCAAGCGCAAGCGCAAGCGTCGCCGCCGCCGTCGCGGCAAGGGCGGTCAGGGCGAGCAGAACGGCGCGCTCGACGCCCAGTCCGGCGATGCGGAAGGCGATGATGCCGAAGGTGATGACGATGGCGTCGAAACCGATGAAGCCGATGCTGAAACCGAAAACGGTGCAACGGAAGCCGTAACCTCCGAAGAGGACGGCAAGCGCAAGCGCCGCCGTCGCGGCAAGCGCGGCGGACGTCGCAACCGTGCGGAAGACGAGGCTCTCGATGCCGCCGGCTCGGAAGCCGAAGGTGAAAGCGAAGAGGCTTCCGCCGAAGCATCCGTAACCGAAGAGCCGACCGCCGCCGAGGTGGTGGAAGGTGCGGTTGCCGAGGTCGCGGAAGAGGACGTGCCGAAAAAGCCGCGCCGCACCCGCAAGGCGAAAGCCAAGACTGAAACCGAGGAAGCGCCGAAGGCCGAAGCCGTTGAAACGGTGGAGCCGGTGATCGTTGAGGAAACCGTGGTGGACGTCGCGATTGAAGAAGCGGGTGAGGCTTCGGCCGATCTGGCTTCGGAAGCGGAAGCACCGGCCACGGAAGAAAAGGTCCGCGCGAACCGGGGCAGCAATGTCTCGAGCTCGGAGCCGGTGGTCACCTCTTCCGGTTCCTCCACCCCCGCCGATGGCGAGGAGCCGAAGCCCCGCAAGGGTGGCTGGTGGCAGCGCAAGGGCTTCTTCTGAGAGAAGCCACATCCTGAATAAAAGACGCCCGCAACGATGTTGCGGGCGTTTTCTTTTGTCGGCGCAAAGAGCGGTTTTTTGAGCTGCTGACATTTCCTCATTCCTGCGCTTGTCACAGGGATGAGTAGTGGGAAAGGCCAACCCGTCAAACAGACCGCGTCAGCCCGCCATCAACGCGGATATTCTGACCGGTAATATAACCGGCCCCATCAGAGGCAAGGAATGCCACGGTGGCGGCGATTTCCTCGCTCTTGCCGTAACGCTGCATCGGCACGCTCTCGCGGCGCTCCTCCGTCGCCGGCAGGCTGTCGATCCAGCCGGGCAGAACATTGTTCATGCGCACATTGTCGGCCGCATAGGTATCGGCGAAAATCTTGGTGTAGGAGGCAAGGCCGGCGCGGAACACGGCGGATGTCGGGAACATGCTGCTCGGTTCGAAAGCCCAGGCGGTCGAGATGTTGACGATGGCGCCCGCCTTCTGTTTCACCATGACGGGGGCAACGATCCGCGTCGGGCGAATGACGTTCATGAGGTAGACATCGAGGCCGGTGTGCCATTGCTCATCGGTAATATCGAGAATGGAGGCGCGCGGGCCATGGCCGGCGCTGTTGACCAGCACATCGATGCGGCCGAATTTTTCGATTGTCAGATCCGTGAGCCGCTGGAGATCGTCATTGGACTGGTTGGAGCCGGTGACGCCGATGCCGCCCAGCTCCTGCGCCAGCGCCTCTCCCTTGCCGGAAGAAGACAGGATCGCGAGCTTGTAGCCATCCGCGGCCAGACGTTTTGCCACGGCGGCCCCCATGCCGCTGCCGCCTGCCGTTACAATCGCTACTTTTTCTGCCGACATCGCTTTTCTCCTTGTCCTAACCTTAAGGGTGTCCCGCACCACATTGGCCCATCTATAACGGGTTTCAAAGGCGAGTTCGAACCAGAAAGCCTTGCAGCGGCATGCAGAAAAACTGATGCTGGAAATATCAGCCTAAGCTGTTCCCTCTCCCGGATGGGCTTTCCGGCTGTCGGCTGGCGCTTCCTCCCTCTCCTCCAGGCCATAGTTGCGGATCACCTGCGCGATACGCAGCCGGTAATCGGAAAAAACACCGGACCGGCCCAGCGACTGCGCGGCGCGATGCGGCATGGTGTTGCGCCATGCCCTCACCGCCTCCTCATCCCGGAAGAAGGACAGAGAGAGCATCTTGTCCGGATTGCCGATGCTTTGAAACCGCTCGACGGACAGGAAGCCGTCGATGGTTTCCAGCTCAGCCCGCAGGCCTGCCGCGATGTCGAGATAATGCTGCTTCTCGCCTTCAGCGGGCCAGACCTCGAAGATAACGGCGATCATTGTCCGCCTCCGGCGTGCGGAGCGGAGGCGAGACGCAGGAAAAGCCGGTCCTCGCGGCGGATGAACTGCTCGCGGCGGGCGAATTCGTAATTTTCCCGCCCTGCAGGATCGGCGGCGAGCCGTGCCCTGTAGGCTTCGTAGGCGGCGAGATTTTCGATGTTGTAGACACCGTAAGCAATGGTGCTCGATCCCTCCTTCGGAGCGTAATAGCCGATCAGATCGGCCCCGCAGCGCGGTATCGCTTCACCCCATGTGCGGGCATATCGCTCAAAGGCATCAACCTTGAAAGGATCGATCTCGTAGCGGATGAAACAGGTCAGCATCGTTTGTCTCCTCGTGGTTTGCCTCTCTCTTTTAAGCCATTGCCTTGCATCAATGCTTCGGCTACCATCGAAGCATGAAAGACGGACCCCTGATCGCCAATGTCGCCGCGCTGATCGGCGACCCTGCCCGCGCCAACATCCTGACGGCGCTGATGGACGGACGTGCGCTGACCGCAAGCGAGCTTGCCGAAGCCGCTGGCGTGACCCTGCAGACCGCCAGCGGGCATCTATCGAAGCTTTCCGAGGCGCAACTCCTGAAAGCGGAAAAACAGGGGCGTCACCGCTATTTCCGTCTTTCCGACGAGGATGTGGCGCATGTTCTGGAAGCGTTGATGGGTCTTGCCCAGCGCACGGGCGCAGTCCGCGTTCGCACGGGACCGAAGGACAAGGCGCTGCGGGAAGCGCGCATCTGCTACGATCATCTGGCGGGGGAGAGCGGCGTGGCGCTGCTTGCCGCCATCACCGCAAAAGGGCTCGTGACGTTAGGTGACGATCCTGCCCTAACGGAGAGCGGACGCGACTTCTTCTCAAGCTTCGGCATCGACCTTTCGTCACTCGAAAAGGCCCGTCGCCCGGTCTGCCTGCATTGCCTGGACTGGAGCGAACGTCGCCATCACCTCGGCGGCGGGCTTGGCGCGTCGCTTCTCGAAGCCATGCAGCAGCGCGACTGGCTGCGGCGCGGAAACGGCCGTGTGCTGACCTTCACTGCAAAGGGTGAAAAGGCGTTCAACAGCACCTTCGGCTGCACGCCCGCCTGATTTCCCTTACCTGATTTCCCCGAGCGGATGACCCCGGCTTATTTCAGCCAGCCGGCAATACGTCCAACGGCCTCGGCGATATCCGACACGGAACCCGCATAGGAAATGCGCAGCGCCCTGTGGCCTTCCTCGGGATCGAAATCCATGCCGGGCGTCGCCGCCACATCGATTTCCGCCAGCATGCGCTTGGCAAAATCCATGCTGTCATTGGAAAAACGGCTGGTATCGACATAGGCGTAAAAAGCGCCATCCATGGGGGATGCCAGCGGCAGGCCGATCTCCGGCAGGCGCGCCATCAGGAAATCGCGATTGGTGCGATAGCTTTCCCGGTAGACATCCAGTTCCTCCGCCGCCGAAAAGGCTGCGGTCGCCGCAAGCTGCGACAGTTCGGGCGCGGAAATATAAAGGCTCTGGGCCAGACACTCGACTGGGCGGACCAGATTTTCGGGCAGCACCATCCAGCCGATGCGCCAGCCGGTCATGCAATAATATTTGGAGAAGGAGTTGATGATCACGGCATTGTCGGTGATTTCGAGCGCACTCGTCTCTTCGCCGACAAAGGTAAGGCCGTGATAAATCTCGTCGGAAATGAAAGCCATGTCGCGGCTTTCGCAGTAGCTCGCAAGCCGCTTCAGCGCCTCACGGCCGGTAACCGTGCCGGTCGGATTGGCCGGGCTTGCCAGAAGCACACCCTTCAGCTTGCAGCCGGCCTTTGTCTCCGCCCGCTCCAGACTTGCCGGCGTCAGCGTATAGCCGGTTTCCGCCGTGACCGGCACTTCCACGACATTGAGGCCGAGAGCTTTCAGAATATTGCGATAGGCCGGATAGCCGGGCCTTGCGATGGCGACATAATCGCCCGCATCGAAAAGGCTGAGGAAAGCGAGATTAAAGGCGGCAGAAGAGCCCGTGGTCACGGCGATGCGAGCCGGGTCGATGGCGACCTGGTGGCGCAGCCGGTAATGGCCGGCAATCGCCTCCCGCAGCTCGCGCAGACCCAGCGCATCTGTGTAACCGATCCGCCCATGCTTCAGCGCCGCCTCAGCCGCCGCAAGCGAGGCTTTCGGCGCGGGATGCGAGGGCTGGCCGACCGCCATGGAAATGACGGGGCGGCCCGCCTGCCTGCGCCGATTCGCTTCCGCCAGAATATCCATGGCGTGAAAGGGTTCGACTGCGCTCCGCTTCGACATCGTAATCAAGGGCATGCTCTTTCCTGAACCGTATTTCAGAGACTTGCCGCAGAATCACAATCTTCACAATCATGCGATCATAATGCGGACAAGTATTTTTGCCGTATGGCATTTGGCTTAAAGTAAGGTAATTGCCTTCATAAGATTTCAAGAGGCTCCGGCCGCACAGAATGAGGACCGATATGGCGCATTTTCTCCGTTCCACCCTTCTCGCCAGCGTGACGGCCCTTTCGACGGTATTCGCCTCCCTGCCCGCCCATGCGTTCGACGAGCAGCAGAAGAAGGAAATGGGCGAGTTCATCAAGCAATATCTGATCGAGAACCCGGAAATCATGCTCGAGGTTCAGGATGCGCTTGAGCGCAAGCAATATGCGGCGCGTAATGCCAAGGCGGCGGAAGCCGTCGCGGACAACAAGAAGGCCATCTTCGAATCGAAATTCGATCTGGCGCTCGGCAACCCGGATGGCGACGTCACGCTGGTCGAGTTCTTCGATTACAATTGCGGTTATTGCAAACGCGCCATGGGCGACATGGACAATATTCTGAAGAGCGACAAGAAGGTGCGTGTCGTCCTCAAGGAATTCCCGATCCTCGGACCGGAATCGGTTGCGGCCCACCGTGTCTCCAATGCCGTGAAGCTGCTGGCGCCGGCCAAGTATCCCGAATTCCAGCGCACGCTCCTCGGCGGCCGCGGGCGCGCGAATGAGGACAGCGCCATGGAGGTCGCGACCTCGCTCGGTCTCAAGGAAGCCGACATCCGCAAATCGATGGCGGAAAACCCCAATGACGAGCAGGTGCAGGAGACTTACAAGCTGGCAACCAGCCTCGGCATCACCGGAACGCCGTCCTATATCGTCGGCGACGAGGCGGTTTTCGGCGCGGTCGGCGCTGACCCGCTGAAGGAAAAAATCGCCAATATGCGCAGCTGTGGAAAAGCCACCTGCTCCTGATTGCCAAAAAAGCCACTGCATTCCCTGTGAGATGCCTGCCAAGCGGCCGGTTTAGGGCTTGCGGGGGCTTTTCCTTGACGGCTGCGCAGTCTATAGGTGTCGCTGATTTTCTTATGGAAACGTGAATGAGCAACATCATCATCGTCATCAACGGCCCCAATCTCAACATGCTGGGAAAAAGGGAACCGGGTATCTATGGTGGCAAGACGCTGAAGGACATCGAGAATGATTGCCTTCAAGCCGGTGCCGATCTCGGTTTCGCAGTGGAATTCCGCCAGTCCAACCACGAAGGCGTGCTGGTGGACTGGTTGCAGGAGGCGGGCGAGCGGGCGGTAGGCGTCGTCATCAATCCCGGCGCCTACAGCCACACATCCATCGCGTTGCATGACGCCATTCGAGCGATTTCCACGCCCGTCGTGGAAGTGCACATTTCCAACATCCACGCCCGCGAAGAGTTCCGTCACAAATCGATGGTATCACCCGCGGCAAAGGGCATGGTCTGCGGTTTCGGACCATATGGATACATCATGGCGCTTCACGCGCTGAAAAACATCACGGCATAAAAAGAAACAAAGAATAGGGTTTGTCATGTCTGAAAAGAAACAGGGTATCGACAAGGAACTGATCCGCGAACTCGCGAATATCCTCAACGATACCGACCTTTCGGAAATCGAAGTGGAGCAGGACGACCTGCGCATCCGCGTTTCCCGCGCCGCTCCCGCCGCCACGGTCTATGCCGCAGCGCCTGCTGCTTATGCGCCCGCACCGGCAGCAGCCCCCGTTGCTGCACCGGCCGCAGCCGCGCCGGCCGCCCCTGCGGCCTCCGCAGCGCCTGCCCGCAACCCGGCCAACACCGTGTCCTCGCCGATGGTCGGTACGGTCTATCTGTCGCCTGCCCCGGGCGCACGTCCCTTCATCGAAGTGGGTGCAACCGTCAAGGAAGGCCAGACCATCCTCATCGTCGAAGCCATGAAGACCATGAACCAGATCCCGGCTCCCAAGTCCGGCAAGGTCGTGGAAATCGTCGTCAACGACGCTCAGCCCGTGGAGTATGGCGAAGCCCTCGTGGTCATCGAATAAAGGCGGTTCAGCATGGTTTCGAAGATCCTCATAGCCAACCGCGGCGAGATCGCGCTACGCGTCCTGCGCGCCGCCAAGGAGCTTGGCATTCCGACGGTGGCCGTGCATTCCACGGCCGACGCGGACGCCATGCATGTGCGCCTTGCCGACGAAAGTGTGTGCATCGGCCCGCCGCCCTCGCGTGACAGCTACCTCAACATCCACCAGATCGTTGCGGCCTGCGAAATCACAGGTGCGGACGCCGTTCACCCGGGTTACGGCTTCCTGTCGGAAAATGCCAAGTTCGCAGACATTCTCGACGCGCACGGCATCACCTTCATCGGGCCGACCGCCGAACATATCCGCATCATGGGCGACAAGATCACCGCCAAGCAGACGGCGCAGGAACTCGGCATTCCCGTGGTTCCCGGTTCCGATGGCGAAGTGAAGCCTGAAAACGCGCTCGAAATCGCCCGGACGATCGGCTTCCCGGTCCTCATCAAGGCGACGGCGGGCGGCGGTGGTCGCGGTATGAAGGTGGCCAAGACCGAAGCCGATCTGGAAGAGGCCGTTGCGACGGCCCGATCCGAAGCGGCAGCAGCCTTCGGCAACGACGCCGTCTACATGGAAAAATACCTCGGCAAACCGCGCCATATCGAAGTGCAGGTTTTCGGCGATGGCGAAGGCAATGCCGTTCACCTCGGCGAACGCGATTGCTCGTTGCAGCGCCGCCACCAGAAGGTGCTGGAAGAAGCCAATTCGCCGGCTCTGACCGTCGAACAGCGCATGAAGATCGGCGAGATTTGCGCGAGCGCCATGCGCAAGCTGAAATATCGCGGCGCCGGCACCATCGAGTTCCTTTATGAAAACGGCGAGTTCTATTTCATCGAAATGAACACCCGTCTGCAGGTGGAGCATCCGGTGACGGAAGCCATCACCGGCATGGATCTCGTGCAGGAACAGATCCGGGTCGCTTCCGGCCAGGGCCTGTCGGTCACGCAGGACGATATCGAATTCCATGGCCATGCCATCGAATGCCGTATCAATGCCGAGGACCCGCGCACCTTCGTTCCCTCACCGGGCACGCTGACCTATTTCCACACACCGGGCGGTCTTGGTGTGCGCGTCGATTCCGGTGCCTATCAGGGCTACAAGATCCCGCCCTATTACGACAGCATGATCGGCAAACTGATCGTTCACGGCCGCGACCGTGACGAATGCATTCGCCGCCTGCGTCGGGCGCTCGACGAATTCGTCGTTGATGGCATCAAGACCACGCTGCCGCTTTTCCAGGATCTCCTTCAGAACGAAGATATCCTGAAGGGCGATTACGACATTCACTGGCTGGAAAAATATCTGGCCGGTGACGCGTCTCACTAAGACGATATGGTTGGGCGGCGCAGCAGAAATAACGGCATAACGGTCGATATCCTGCTGCGCGCCTATTCCGCCGGCCTGTTCCCAATGGCCGATTCGGCTGACGATCCCGAGCTTTTCTGGGTCGAGCCGGAAATTCGGGGGATCATCCCCCTCAATGGTTTTCACGTTTCCAAAAGCCTCACCAAGGCGATGCGCAGGAAGCCGTTCGAGATTCGCTTCAACACCGCCTTCGAAGCGGTGATGGCCGGATGTGCGGCGGAAGCGCCGGACAGGCCAAGCACCTGGATCAATGCCACCATCCGCAGACTCTATACCGAGTTGCACCAGATCGGCCATGCCCATAGCGTCGAGGCATGGGAGGGCGAGGAGCTCGTCGGCGGGCTCTACGGCGTCTCGCTGGGTGCCGCCTTCTTCGGCGAGAGCATGTTTTCCCGCCGCACCAATGCATCGAAGATTTGCCTCGTGCATCTGGTCGAGCGTTTGCGGCAGCAGGGGTTTACGCTGCTCGACACGCAATTTACGACCGAACATCTGAAGACATTTGGGGCAATCGATATTCCAAAGTCGGAATATGCCACGATACTTGAAGCGGCTGTCGACAGGCCGGACGTACCCTTCGTAAAATTGTCTGCGCAAGAAAATCCCCGCTGAAAACAACCTGAGATTTTGCTTGCAACCCTCAAAATCATGACTTATCCGATCATGATATACGGTTCACCGGCGAATGGCCATGCGCTGGATTGCGGCCTTGTTATTGATGTTGACGCCGGCGGCGAATGTCACCGCTGCCGAACAGCGCCCGAACCCGCAGGCCGCCTGGCGAAGCGAAATTTCCCGAGCCTTGACGGGCGTAACCGGCCGCCCGGAATTCAAGGTCGTGCGGACGAACAAGAAGCAGGTACTCCTTGTTACTTTCCGCGTTGACCCGGCGGGAAAGATGCAGGCTATTCAGGTCAAAAACATAAGGGATAGTACCTATCAGACAAGAACGGCCGTGAAGAGGGCATTTTCCGAAATCAGGTTCCCCTCACCTCCCGCCGGCGATCAGCCCAACAAGTTCACCGTTCCGATTGTGATCGAGCCTGAACTGACACGGGAGGAAATGATCGAACAACTGGAAAGCAAAAGCAAAGCCCTGGCCGATTTGGCCGAGAAGCTCAGACGCCAGAAATAGGCGCGGTCGTGGGTTAATTACTTGCTTGCCGTTGAAGGAGCGGGAACTTCCGAGTCCTGCTTGCAGCCCGTCAGCCACACGTCGTAGATCGGGTGTTCCACGGCGTTGAGGCCGGGGCTGTCGGCGAACATCCAGCCCGTGAAAATCCGCTTGATCTTGCGGTCGAGGGTGATTTCATCCACCTCGATGAAGGCATCGATCTTCTGCGCTTCCGTCTGGTCGCGGGAATAGCAGACTTTCGGCGTCACCTGAAGCGCGCCGAACTGCACCGTCTCATCGATATAAACATCGAAGGAAGTGATGCGGCCGGTGATCTTGTCGATGCCGGAAAACACCGCCACGCGGTTTTCAAGACGAGCAGCAGAAACGGGCGAAATGAGGATGACAGCAGAGACCGCTGCAAACAGCGAGACTGTCAGCGCACGCAAAGAACGATCCCGCGTGAATTTCCTCATACGATATGTCTCCAAATATTTGCCTGTGTCGAACCGCCGACCGGATCAACGCCTAAGGGCGGAATGTGGCAAAAACCGGTGAGGCCGGATGCAAGCGCGGTGTTTTGCACAACACCGCGCATCGCAAGATGCTTAGTTGCCGGGGGTCCAGGCGTCGTAGTCGCCGGTCACGCGCGGGCGCTCGCCAGCCACGGCCAACGATCCCTGCGGGCGATAGGCCTTGGAGGAACCGGTGAGGTTCGGCTGATGCGGCTTCTGCCAGTCGCGGGCAACGTAGCTTTCCTGGCTCGGCGGCACGTCGGTGCGGTAATGCATCCAGCCATGCCAGCCGGGCGGAATGGCCGACGCTTCGGCATAACCATTGTAGATGACCCAGCGGCGCGGCATGCCCCAGGAAGTGGTGCCGCCTTCGTAATAGGTGTTGCCCAACTCGTCCTGTCCTACCTTCTTTCCGAAACGCCAGGTATGAAACCGCGTTCCGATCGTCTGGCCGTTCCACCAGGTGAAGATTTGCGTCAGGAGAGTCTTCATTCTACGTTCCTCGGGCTTGAATGCGCCGCAGCGATTTTCCGTGCACGGCACAAGACATGCTTATGCCGCCCCTCACGGCAATTGTCCAGCATTTCGAGATATATCCGCGCTATTTCAGCTTCATCCTGAAGCCTAAATGCCGCTTCTCGAAACCCAGCCGCTCGTACAAGCGGTGAGCGTCCAGCCTGGCCATGTTGGACGTCAGCTGCGCGGCGTTCAGGCCCTGACGGCGGGCTTCTTCCAGGCAATGATTGATCATCACCGCGCCGATGCCGCGACCGCGCATGTCGGCACGCGTCTGCACCGCCTCGATCACCATGGACTTTGCCCCTCGCCCGACGAGCTTGGTCAGGATCGCCGTCTGGAAGGTGCCGACCACCTCGCCATCCAGTTCCGCCACATAGAGCGTTTCGCTCGGCGACGCTTCGATGGCGCGGAAAGCGGCGAGATAATCCGGCTGTGCCGATTCTTCCGCCGTATCCCCGTGGCCGCCGATCTCGTCGGCGGCAAAAATGGCGGCGAGTGCCGGAAGATCGTCTTCGCGCGCCGTGCGGATGATCAGTTGTTGAAGTGTCTCATTCATCGGGTCAGGCTCTTTTCCATAACGACGCCGGGCAGACCCTCGATGCCCGCCATGCGCTCGATTCGGTCGACCTCGACAAATCCGACGCCTTCATAAAAGGCGATTGCGACAGTATTTTTAGGCTCGACTTCCAGCCGCATGATTTCGGCATCCGGAAAACAGGTTTCCAGTTCGGCGAAGAGATCGCGGCCGACGCCCTGCCGCTGAAGGTCAGGCGCGACATAGAGCTGGTGCAGCAGGGCCGTCTTCGCCATCTTGGTGGACATGGAGCCATAGGCCATGCCGCCAATCCGCTTGCCGTCGTCAGCCACCAGAAACTCGCCGCCCTTTTTCTCGATGCGGTCCTTCATGGCCTGCGGCGAATGCCATGCGAGGATCAGCTGGTTGACCTTGTCCACGCCATAGATCGCATCATAGGTCGCGTGCCACGTCGTGGCGAGCAGGTTGCGCACCGGCTCAATGTCACGCAGGCTTGCCGTGCGGATGAAGAACATGATTTGGCTCCGTCTTGAAACAGAAATGCCGGGCGTTGATCCCGGCAGAAGTGATGTCAGTCCCTCGTGCCCGACGTCGTCCTCGGGCCTGTCCCGAGGATCTGAGCACATTGGACCTTGTGGGTCGTTAGATCCTCGAGACAAGCCCGAGGATGACAGATGAGAGCTTTCTGCCTCGATACCTGTGAGCACAAGGCAGCGCCCGCTTACTCTTCCTCGATACCGAGCTTGGCCTTCACCAGCGCCTGCACCGCCTGCGGGTTGGCCTTGCCGCCCGTCGCTTTCATGACCTGACCGACGAACCAGCCGGCAAGCGTCGGCTTTGCCTTCACCTTCTCGACCTGATCCGGGTTGGCGGCGATGATCTCGTCGACGGCCTTTTCGATGGCGCCGGTATCGGTCACCTGCTTCATGCCGCGGGCTTCAACGATTTCCGCCGGGTTGCCGCCCTCGTTCCAGACGATTTCGAACAGGTCCTTGGCGATCTTGCCGGAAATGGTCTCGGCCTTGATGAGATCGATGATGCCACCGAGCTGTTCGGGCGAAACCGGCGTCGTCTCGATATCCTTGCCCGATTTGTTCAGCGCGCCGAGCAGATCGTTGATGACCCAGTTGGCGGCAGCCTTCGCATCGCGGCCGGCGGCGACGGCCTCGTAATAATCGGCAATCGCCTTTTCCGAAACGAGGATCGAGGCGTCATAGACCGACAGGCCGAGATCGGCCACGAAACGGGCTTTCTTGTCGTCGGGAAGCTCCGGCAGGTCGACCTTCAGCGCCTCGACGAAAGCATCGTCGAATTCGAGCGGCAAGAGGTCCGGATCGGGGAAATAACGGTAATCATGCGCATCTTCCTTGGAGCGCATGGACCGCGTCTCGCCCTTGCCGGGGTCGAACAGGCGGGTTTCCTGATCGATCACGCCGCCATCTTCCAGAATGGCGATCTGGCGACGCGCCTCATATTCGATGGCCTGACCGACGAAGCGAATGGAGTTGACGTTCTTGATTTCGCAGCGCGTGCCGAAACCTTCGCCCGGACGGCGCACGGAGACGTTGACGTCGGCGCGCATCGAGCCTTCATCCATATTACCGTCGCAGGTGCCGAGATAACGCACGATGGAACGCAGCTTGGTGAGATAGGCCTTGGCTTCGTCCGACGAGCGCATATCCGGCTTGGAGACGATTTCCATCAGCGCCACGCCCGAACGGTTCAGGTCCACGAAGGACATTGTCGGGTGCTGGTCATGCATGGACTTGCCGGCGTCCTGCTCCAGATGCAGACGCTCGATGCCGATTTCGATATCTTCGAAATTGCCCTGACGGTCCGGACCGAGCGAAATGGTGATGGTGCCCTCACCGACGATCGGGTCCTTGAACTGCGAAATCTGGTAGCCCTGCGGCAGGTCCGGATAGAAGTAGTTCTTGCGGTCGAAGATCGAGCGATGGTTGATCTTCGCCTTCAGGCCAAGACCGGTGCGCACCGCCTGCTTCACGCATTCCTCGTTGATAACGGGCAGCATGCCCGGCATGGCGGCATCCACCAGCGACACGTTGGAATTCGGCGCATTGCCGAAGGTGGTCGATGCACCGGAAAACAGCTTGGAATTGGAGAGAACCTGCGCATGCACCTCCATGCCGATCACGATTTCCCAATCGCCGGTGGCGCCGGGAATGAAGCGTTTCGGGTCGGGGGTGCGCACGTCTACAAGGGTCATCTGAAGCTCACGATATACGGGTTCTTTGGCCTTGGTGGGTAGAACAAATGGAGCGCGGGCGCAAGACATCTTGCACCCTCTCACGCCAGGCCCGGGATTTTCGCCGATAGAGGATACGCGTTTTTTACGCTTCCCGGTTTCAATTCACATCATGGTGACGGTCGCTCTCTGTTTCATAACCTATATCGCCTTCAATCTTTTCGTCTTTCTTGTCTATTGGTGGGACAAGGAAGCGGCGAGAAATGGCGGATGGCGCATCCGGGAAAGCACGCTGTTATCGCTTGCACTCATCGGCGGCAGCCTGGGCGCGATCTCGGCACAACGGCTGCTCCGGCATAAAACACGCAAGGAACCGTTCCGCAGCATCCTGATATCGATCGTGATATTGCAGATTGGCCTTGTCGCATCGCTCGCCATCACGCCGGACTGGCCGATGCGGCTGGTGGAGGCTCTGCAAACTCTGTCTCAGAAAGCCGGCCCATAAAGACCGCTCTCGACCTCGGCCAATTGCTTCTGCAGGCCTACCGACTGCACTTCGCGGTCGAGTTTCGGCGCATAGGAGACGGAGAGCCAGCGGACGCTATAGCCATGGTGGCGGAAGAAGGCGACGGCCGGCTCATTCTGGGCATGGGTTTCAAGCCGTATGGTCTCGAACCCCCTGTCCTCAATCAGCCTTTCGACATCGCCCAGCAGGTGACCGCCGACACCTCGGCGGTGAAAATCAGGATCGATCCAGAAATCGGAAATCGTCTCGTCGAAATGCTCCCTCGCCGCCCAACCCGCAACCGAGCCGCCAAACTCCGCCACCCTGATCGCCAGCCATGACGAGCGGGTAAAATTGGAAAAGGCGCTGGCTGCATTGTCGTAAAGGGTCGGGGTGATGCCGAGAGCCGCGGTTGCCTGTCGCCATGCCCTGAGGCCGATGGCCGCCAGAACCTCCGCTTCCTGCTCATGCGCATTGCGAATGACGATCAAGCCGCGCCCTCCATGGCCGTTGAAATTAAACCATTGCCAAGGCGATTCGACCAGCATGGTTTTCTCGCGCCTGGCGGGACTTGACCGCCTCGGCTTTGCCCGCTACCCAAAAGGAGCAAGAACGGAGTTTTTATGTTCGCTCAATCGGAGTCCCGGTAAAGGCCCTGCCCGCAAGTTTATTGCGCGCCGGGCCATGCTGAAACCGAGCCGGATGCCCTAACCGCACCCGGATTTGCTTTCACGCGTCTATATGACGCCGACCGGACTTCCAAAAATGGACATTTCCCGCGCCGAACAGCGCATTCTTCACCTGCTCGCCCAGGGCGGCAGAATTGAACTCGTTCGAGACGACGCCCACAAAATCGAAAAACTCGCGCTCTACACGCGTGACGGCTGGATTTTCAGCGGCCTCGATCTCCTCACCTTCCGCAAACTGAAACGGAAGAGAGCCATCGCCTCTTCCGGCGGCAAACCCTACCGCATCACGACGCGCGGGCTGGAACTCGTGCGGGGCGAGCTGGACAATCGATGAAAAACAAACGGGCGGCATTCAATGCCGCCCGTTTGTGTAGAGAGCTTGGTGAATCCGCTTACCACCACTTGGCAGGGGTGAACTTACCGGCTGCCTGCTCGATGGCATGCGCCGTCTTGAACAGCGTTTCCTCCTCGAAAGGCTTGCCGATGAGCTGGAGGCCAAGCGGCAGGCCCTTGCCGTCGAGGCCGGCCGGAACCGAGAGGCCAGGAAGACCGGCCATGTTGACCGTGATGGTGAAAACGTCCTGCAGGTACATCTTCACCGGATCGGAAGCGAGTTCCTCGTCACCGACTGCAAAGGCGGAAGACGGGGTGATCGGCGCCAGAATGGCGTCGACGCCTTCGTGGAAGACGTTTTCGAAATCGCGCTTGATGAGGGTGCGGACCTTCTGCGCCTTCAGGTAATAGGCGTCATAATAACCGGCGGACAGCACATAGGTGCCGACCATGATGCGGCGCTGCACTTCCTTACCGAAACCGGCGGCGCGGCTCTTTTCGTACATGTCGGCAATGTCCTTGCCGTCGACGCGCAGACCGTAACGGACGCCGTCATAACGGGCAAGGTTAGACGAGGCTTCCGCCGGCGCGACGATGTAATAAGCGGGCAGCGCGTATTTGGTGTGCGGCAGCGAGATATCGATGACCTCGGCACCGGCATCACGCAGCCACTCGACGCCCTTGGCCCAGAGCTTTTCGATTTCTTCCGGCATGCCGTCGACGCGATATTCCTTCGGAATACCGATCTTCAGGCCCTTGAGCGACTGACCGATGGCCTTTTCGTAGTCCGGCACCGGCAGGTCGACGGAGGTCGTGTCCTTGGCGTCGACGCTTGCCATCGTCTTCAGCAGGATCGCGGCATCACGCACGTCACGGGCAATCGGGCCTGCCTGATCGAGCGAGGAAGCATAAGCGACGATGCCGAAGCGCGAGCAGCGGCCATAGGTGGGCTTGATGCCGACGGTGCCGGTAAAGGCGGCCGGCTGGCGGATGGAGCCGCCGGTATCGGTTGCGGTGGCGCCGGCGCAGAGATGCGCGGCAACGGCTGCGGCCGAACCGCCGGAGGAGCCGCCGGGCACCAGCTTCTGGTCGGAACCATTGGCGCGCCAAGGGTTGATGGCAGGGCCGTACCAGGAGCTTTCATTGGACGAGCCCATGGCGAATTCGTCCATGTTGAGCTTGCCGAGCATGACGGCGCCCTGATCCCAGAGGTTCTGGGTAACGGTGGATTCATATTTCGGCTTGAAGCCGTCGAGAACATGCGAACACGCCTGCGTGTGCACGTCACGGGTGGCGAAAAGGTCTTTCACGCCAAGCGGAACGCCTTCCAGCTCGCCAGCCTTGCCGGCGGCGATGCGGTCGTCGGAGGCTTTCGCCATGTCGCGCGCCTTTTCGGGCGTCGTCGCCACATAGGCGTTCAGCGCGCCGTTGGCCGCATCGATGGCGGAGAGATAGGCGTCGGTCAGCTCGAGGGCGGAAAATTCTTTGGCCTTCAGCTTCTCGCGGGCTTCGGCAATGGTCAGGCTCGTCAGGTCGGTCATGGTCGGCAACGGCTTTCGAAATCTTGGAAAAATCGGGCGGCAGAGGTGGTCGGCTTATTCGACCACTTTCGGGACCATGAAGAAGTCCCGGTCGGTCGCAGGCGCATTGGCGACAATGTCTTCCGCCTTGTTGCCGTCGGTCACCACGTCGGCGCGTTTTTTCATGTCCACCGGGGTCACCGAGGTCATCGGCTCAACGCCGTCGACATTCACTTCCGAAAGCTGCTCCACGAAACCGAGTATGCCGTTCAGCTGGCCGAGCATATTCTGTGCTTCTTCTTCGCTGACTGCGATACGGGCAAGGCGCGCAACGCGCTTTACGGTGGCGAGATCGACGGACATGGTTCTACTCCGATGGGATATTTCCCATTCGCTATAATCACCATGTCCGTCATTCGCAACGGTAGAAAGCATGTCGCGCCAAACTGTATGGCGGTTTGCGGTCGCGACATGCACGGGCAAAATGTCAGAAGGACAGCGTATCGCCGGCCTTCGGCGTGTGGACGCGCGCTTGCGCCCCTTCCATGCCAGCCACGAACTTCTCCGGCGTCTGGTCGATGATCGGGAAGGAACCGTAATGGCAGGGAATGACATTGCCGAAATTGAAGAAGCGCTGGCATGCGAGCGCGGCGACGGCTCCGCCCATGGTGAAGCGGTCACCGATCGGCACAAGGCCGATATCCGGCTGATGCAGTTCATTGATGAGTTTCATGTCGGAAAAGATGTCGGTATCGCCCATGTGATAGACGGCCGGGCCGTCTTCGAAATGCAGCATCAGACCGTTGGCATTGCCGAGCGAATGGGAGACGCCGTCTTCGGTGATCTGGGCGGAGGAATGCAGCGCATTGGTGAAGGTGACGGAAAAACCATCGAAATGCACCGTGCCGCCGGTATTGCCCATATCGACCTTCGCGACGCCCTTGGCGGAAAGCCAGGCGGCAAGATCGGCATTTGCAAGAACCGTCGCGCCGGTTTCGCGGGCAAGCTGGACGGTATCGCCGACATGGTCGCCATGGCCGTGGGTCAGGAGAATATGGGTGATGCCTTCGGCTGCCGACTTTCCATCCTGTCCGACAAAACCGGGGTTACCGGTGAAGAACGGATCGATGAGTATCTTCGCGCTGCCGTTTTCGAGGCGGAAGGCGGAATGGCCGAGCCAGGTGATTTTCATGGGAAGTTCTCCTTTGTATTGCCGGTATATTATGACATAGGACGGCCTGAACAACCGCACTACCAATATTTAAGAGAGGCGACATGGCCGCAAATGATGACGAGTACGTGTATGACGAGGCGACCGGTGAATGGCGACCGGCCTCCGAGCTGGCTGCAGAAGCGGCGCGTACGAATGAAGTGCGCGATGCGGCGGGCAATGTGCTGGCGGATGGCGATTCCGTCACCCTCATCAAGGATTTGAAGGTCAAGGGCACCAGCACGGTCATCAAGCAGGGTACCGTCATCAAGTCGATCCGCCTGACCGATAATCCGGAAGAGATCGATTGCAAACATGATGCGGTGAAGGGTCTGGTGCTGCGCACCGAATTCGTCCGCAAACGATAAGGACAACACGCGACATGGCAACACTCACCATTGAGGAACTGGCGCAGGCGCTTCAGCCGGGACAGGCGATTGCCGGCCTCGACCTTGGCACGAAGACGATCGGGCTTGCCATGTCGGACCTGTCGCGGCGTTTCGCAACGCCGCGCCCCGTCATCAAACGGGTGAAATTCACGCAGGATGCGGAAGTGCTGCTGGCCTTTGCCGAAAAGGAAAAAGTTTTCGCCTTCATCATCGGCCTGCCGATGAACATGGATGGTTCGGCCGGTCCCCGCGTGCAGGCGACGCGCGCCTTTGTGCGGACGATGAGCGAAAAAACCGCCCTGCCCTTCATTTTCTGGGATGAGCGGCTTTCGACGGTCGCGGCCGAGCGCGCATTGCTGGAAATGGACGTCTCACGCGCAAAGCGGGCCGAACGCATCGATTCGGCCGCCGCGAGCTTCATTCTTCAGGGCGCGCTGGACAGGCTTTCCGCACTCACCCGCGCGGCCGACTGACGGCCCTGCCACCAGGCCGCAATCTGCTTTCTCTTGCGGAAGGCAAGAATCGCAAAAACGATCAGGCTGTCGACGGCAATGGCGCGTGCCACCAGCGGCGGCAGGCTTTCCGGCGGCAGGCCGAGAATATTGCCGTAAATCTCGAACACCAGATCATGGGTCTGCCGTGTGAGCATGTAGAAGCCGAAGCTCATGTCGTAATAGGAAAGCCAGTACCAGCTGCCCAGCAGCGCAACGGGACCTGCCCAGAGGATCAGAAACCACTTCATGCCGCCTGCCCCCGCACAAACATCGTATCGGGAACGCCGGCAAGCACCGCCCAGCGCACCACGGCCATAAGGCAGAGGTTCAGCGCCGGCGCGTCGATATCCAACGGCAGCATCACAAAAAACGTCATCATGACGCCTAAAGCTGTCCAGCGGCTCACTTGCGGCTCCCTTACGCGCAGTCATTGCGCATGGTTAACATTTCGTTAATCCACACTGGACCGGCAGCCATGGCGAGGCAAATGAAAGCTGTCATTATGGTTAACGACGGGCGGGCTGCATGTGGAAAAGAACGTGATCGCGTGGACGGCCGGATGCGTCGGGCATTTGCCGGTCCGATGAAAACATGACTGATTTTTTTAATGCGCAGGTCCAGGCGCGACTGTCTTCCGCCTGCGAAACCGGTTCAGCCGTAAACGCCGCGCACCAGCCTTTTGACGGCAGTGGCGATCTTGTCCCAGTCCCGGTCTGATTTCAGCGGTACACCGGCGAACTGGCCGCTGGTGGCAGCGGAAATGACGAGGTGCTGAATGGCGGCGAACAGTACGGCATTGACGGCCGCTGTATCCACCCCCTTCGGCGCCGCCAGCGAACCGCGCATCCGCTCCAGCCACTTGCCCAGCGATTTGGCGCGGGCTTCGGCAAGCTGTCTCACCTGCGGTGAACCGTCAGACACTTCCCAGGCAATGATCTTGCAGACGAGAGGATCGCTGCGTAGCGCATCCATGAAATAAAGCGCCAGCTTTTCCATGAGGTCGCCATAGGTCAAAAGGAACATGCCGCCGGTATCTTCCGGAATGCGATCCCTCACCCAGGAACCGAGGTCCTCGCCAATCGCCTCGATCAGGCCGTCGAGGCCGCCGAAATAACGGTAGATGAGCTGCTTGTCGCAGCCGGCGCGGCGGGCAACGGCATTGATGCCAAAACCCTGAAATCCCTCTTCGGCAAGCAGCGACCGCGCCGCATTAAAAATCGCCTTCTCGGTCTGAGCGCGATCCTTGATGCGTTTTTCCGGTCTGTCGGCTGAAATCGCCTCTGCGGTCGCCAGCATGATTCCCTACCCGTGTTTTGAAAGGCCTCTCTCAACGGGTTAACAAAGCATGAAGGGAAGAACAACGCGGCGGGGCGGATGAGGAGAAGGTTTTTGTGGATGAAGGTGACGCCATGCGTTTTCAGGCGCTGACATCTCCATAGTCAACCGGGAGATGCCGCTCGATTTCCATGGAATCATGAAGAATGCGACCGATGCCCACCAAATCGGGATTCAACACGCGATAAAGCAACAGATGCCTCGGATATTTAACCAGGCCGGTTTCACTTCTCGCCCTTTCCCGGCTGTAACGGAGATGGTAGCTGCGGACATCGTCTGCCACTTCCGGGCGGAGACTTGTTCCGGAGCGAAACGGATCCCGCGCAACATCACGCAGCGCCGTGACAAGCAATTTTTCGTAGCGTTTTCTAGCTGCGGCCCCAAATGTCGTGTGGGTCCATCCAAGAATTTCAATAATGTCCGATTGCGCGGCTTCGGACAGACGATACTTCGTCATGCCTTATCAGATTTGGCAAGGCGCGCTTCAGCGTCGCGCCCGAGAGCGGAAATGAAGTCGTCGAGATCATCATCCGCCACATCCGTAAAACGGCCTTGATCAAGGTCTGCGAAGCCCTGTTGCGCCGCAGCCCTCAAGGCTTCCAATCTGGTCACCTCAAGGCGCTCGCGCCTTTCGATCAATCGTAAGCCCTCGCGCATCACTTCGCTGGCATTTTGATAGCGGCCAGATTTAACGAGTTCGTCTATGATCTCTTCGTGATGCTGTGTCAGAACGACGTTACGCGTCGGCATCAGAGCCTCCACCAGATATTAGCGACGTCCAACAATACCACCGATTGGCATAATCTGCCAATATTACTCCAGCGCCATGCCGAACCATACGCTGCCCGGCGTTTCGTGGCTTTCAAGGCGTTTGAACCCGCGGGTTTCCCAGAAGCGCATGCCCGCATGGTTGCGTTCGCTGGCGCCGAGGTGGATGCCGTAGACGTTGTTCTGTCTCGCCATATCTAGCCAGCGCGACAGAAGCCGGGTGCCGCCGCCCTTGCCCTGCGTGCGCGGCAGGAGGTTCATGTGGATATGGGCCGGAAACGGATCGGTGAGCCAGGCGGGTGTGCGGCGCGGATGGTGGATGAACTGGGCGCGGCGCTGGTCGGCGTCCCATGTCTGCTGGTCGCCGCCGGGATCGGGATAAAGGCTGCGCAGATGCGGCCACCATTCCCGCTCCAGCCGCTCTTCGTGCACCGCCGTATCGAGTGCGCCGACGATATAACCGCACACACCTTCCTCATCCTCCGCCACGAAAACGGCATCAGGCCAGAGATGCAGATAGGGGACGGAATAGATATGCCCGACCATGCGGCCGTCATTGTAAAGGGCGGTGGCGTCCTGCCCGGCATCGCCGGTTGCAAGGCTTATGGCGTAGAGCGCGTCTTCATCCTCGGCGCGGGCGGAACGGAAGGTCAGCATTGGCAGCCGCCTTCCCTTGCCGCGCATCGATGCGCGAAAGTGTCACGACAGATCAGAACACGCTTTACGCCATTGCTGTTTTTCAAATCCGAGACCCCTCCCGCCGGGACTGCAAAACCTTCATCCGCAAGCATCGGTCAAGATGCAGGCGGATAAAGAAGATCGATTATATAATTCGGATCGAAGCGGGAATCGAGCATGCCGTAAGTATGCCGCCAGCCGCCCGCGAGACGGGTCTCGAGGAAGGCATCGGCAATCTTGCCGGCGCCGAGACGGCAAAGCTCGGCGGCAGCGGCCGCAAGCGCGAACTGCTCCACCAGCAGGCGGGCCGCTCCCTCGTCACGTTCGGCAAGGGCGATTGCGGCGCGCAGCACGTCGGTGGTCTTTTTGCCGGCTGCACCCAGATCGCGCTCCAGCGTCTGGAAGACGAGATCGAACAGATCCTTGCCGCGCTGGAGAACCCGCAGCACATCCAGCGCCATGACGTTGCCGGAGCCTTCCCAGATGGCGTTGACGGGCGCTTCGCGATAGTGGCGGGCAATCGGCCGCTCTTCCACGTAACCGTTGCCGCCAAGGCACTCCATGGCCTCATAGATAAGCGCCGGCGCAATCTTGCAGCACCAGTATTTCACGATGGGCGTCATCACCCGCGCATAGGCGGCCTCGGCCGGATTGTTGCGGGCGGCGTCGAATGCGGTCGCCAGCCGGAAGGAGAGCGCAGTGGCCGCCGCCACATCCAGTGCCATGTCGGCGAGAACACGCGTCATGATCGGCTGTGTGACCAGCATCTTGCCGAAAACAGAACGGCCTCGGGCATAATGCACGGCTTCGGCTAGCGAGGCGCGCATCATGCCGGCGGAGGCAAGCGCGCAATCGAGCCGCGTCAGCGTCACCATGTCGAGGATCGTACGGATGCCGCTGCCGGGATCGCCCAGCAGATAACCGAAGGCATCGGTGAATTCGACTTCGGCGGATGCGTTGGAGCGGTTGCCGAGCTTGTCCTTGAGGCGCTGGAAATGCAGGCCGTTCTTTGAGCCATCCTCCAGATAACGCGGCACGAGGAAGCAGCCCATGCCGTCGCCCATCTGGGCGAGCATGACGAAACCGTCGCTCATCGGCGCGGAGAGGAACCACTTGTGACCGGACAGGCGATAGATGCCCTCGCCCACCCGCTCCGCCGTGGTGCGGTTGGCGCGCACATCCGTGCCGCCCTGTTTTTCCGTCATGCCCATGCCAATGGTGACGGCGGTTTTCTGCAGGGCCGGTTTCTGCGAGGAATCATATTTGCGCGAGAGAATCTTCGGCGCCCATTCCTTCTGCACGCGCGGCGAAGCCATGATGGCGGCGACGGAGGCGCTGGTCATGGTGAGCGGGCAAAGATGCCCGGCCTCAAGCTGCGAGGTCAGGTAGAATTTGGTGGCGCGGGCCTTGTGCTCATTGCCGCGCGTATCAGGAGAATTTTCCCAAACGCTGGAATGCAGGCCTGACGACATGGAACGGCGCATCAGCGCATGCCAGGCGGGGTGGAATTCCACCTGATCCAGACGCTCGCCGCGTGGGCCGTGGGTATGCAGCTGCGGCACGCCCTGATTGGCCATGCGCGCCAGTTCCTGCGCCTCATGCGACGTGACGTAACGGCCGAGCTGGTCGAACTCATCCCTTAGATTGCGCGACAGGCCGGAAGTGAGGTCGACGATCAGCGGATCGGAACGATAGGCGTTGATACCGGACCAGAGGCTTGGCTGGTTCAGTTCGGCGAGCGTTTCTTCTGTCCGGGAATTCTGGGTCATCCGCTGCTTCTAGCTGTTTTGTACTGGCGTTGCATAGTGGGGTGATATTGCATAATTCCACCCGCAGGAAGCGATTGAGACGATTAAACCGCCGCTTTCAGCATTTTTCGGGAGTGATCCTGATTTAGGTATCCGGCCCGGCGAATGCCAAACACGTTTCCGGCAAGGTCAACGACAGTCCCCAAAAAAGCCGCGCAGAAGTTGCGGCAGCAACCGGCAGGCATGCGGATAAACGCATTCTCCATAATCTGCGGCCTGACGTGGAACCTGCGGCAGGCTTTTTCGGTTGGCGACTTTGCTGAACGGCTGCACAGGGAGGAGACCATGGAGGCCAGCGTAAGAAAGCTCTTCGAGCGATATGAGCGATTTTTCAACAAGTCCCTCAAGGGTGACATGGATATGGAGGAGGTCGCCTCCCTCTACGCCTCCGACTTCATCGCCGCCTCCCCCGCCGGGGTGATGACCGGAAAGAACGATGACCACTTGAAGCAGGTCATGATGAAGGGCTACGAGCGCTATCGAACGATCGGAACGAAGGAGATGCGGATACGCGCCATCCGTATCTCGCCCATCGACGATCATCATTGCCTCGCCCATGTTGCCTGGACGGCGACCTTTGATCGCAAGCGGCAACCGGATGTCGCAATCGATTTCGATGTTCATTACTTCGTCCAGAGGCTGGATGGGGCGCCGAAAGTTTTCGGCTGGGCGTCAGGCGACGAACAGGCGCTTTTGAAGGAGCATGGCATCGTCTGATGCCTGCGCCTTCCATCGTCGGGCGGTTTGTCCTCGAGGGTTGGGGAAACGTCGCCATGTTTTCATTTCAGGAGTTGCGGGCGCTTGCCCCGCGACCATGCAGTCTCTATAGAGCGCAGGACCGAATTCCGCCGCACTCCTGAGGCGTGTTCACAGCGAATGGGAGCGCGCGGATCAGCATTCGGGCGTTCCGGGCATTTTCACGGGAAAATGCGGCGCCCGTCAGGAGGCAAACCGCATGGTCTTCTTCCCCCATCGCCATCTCCTCGGCATCAAGGGGCTTTCCCATCAGGATATTACCCTGCTTCTCGACAAGGCCGACGAGGCGGTGAAAATCAGCCGCCAGCGGGAGAAAAAGACCTCGACGCTTCGGGGCCTGACGCAGATCAACCTGTTCTTCGAAGCCTCGACGCGCACGCAGTCCTCCTTCGAGCTTGCCGGAAAGCGCCTCGGTGCAGACGTGATGAACATGTCGGTCGGCAATTCCTCGGTGAAGAAGGGCGAAACGCTGATCGATACGGCGATGACGCTGAATGCCATGCGCCCGGATGTGCTGGTGGTGCGCCACTCTTCCGCCGGTGCCGCAGCGCTTCTAGCGCAAAAGGTCGCCTGCTCCGTCGTCAATGCCGGCGATGGCCAGCATGAGCACCCAACGCAGGCGCTGCTCGACGCACTGACCATCCGCCGCGCCAAAGGCGAACTATCAGGCATCACCGTGGCGATCTGCGGTGATGTTCTGCATTCGCGCGTTGCCCGCTCCAACATCATCCTGCTCAACCAGATGGGTGCGCGGGTTCGCGTCGTGGCCCCCGCCACGCTGCTGCCCTCCGGCATCCGCGACATGAGCGTCGAAGTCTTCCACGACATGAAGGAAGGGCTGAAGAACGCCGATGTGGTGATGATGCTGCGCCTGCAGCGCGAGCGCATGTCCGGCTCCTTCGTGCCTTCGGTGCGCGAATATTTCCATTATTACGGTCTGGATGCCGAAAAGCTGAAAGCGGCGAAGGAGGATGCGCTGGTCATGCATCCCGGCCCGATGAACCGCGGCGTGGAAATCGCCTCCGACGTGGCCGACGGTCCGCAGAGCGTGATCGAAAGCCAGGTGGAAATGGGGGTTGCCGTGCGCATGGCGGTCATGGAAACCCTGCTTGTCTCGCAAAATCAGGGTGAGCGCGTATGAGTGCCGTTACCGTTCTCAACAATCTCCGCATCGTCGATCCATCCCGGAATCTCGACGAGACCGGCAGTGTGATCATCGGCGCTGATGGCACCATTCTGGCGGCAGGCAAGGATGCGCATAATCAGGGCGCTCCCGAAGGGGCGACCGTTCGCGACTGCAAGGGTCTGCTGGCTGTTCCCGGTCTGGTGGACGCCCGTGTTTTCGTGGGTGAGCCTGGTGCCGAACACCGCGAAACCATCGAATCCGCCTCGCGCGCAGCAGCAGCCGGCGGCGTCACCAGCATCATCGTCATGCCCGATACCGATCCTGTTATCGATGACATCGCGCTGGTCGAATATGTGAAAAAGACGGCGCGCGACAAGGCGCTCGTCAATGTGCATCCCGCAGCAGCACTCACCAAGGGTCTAAATGGCGAGGAAATGACCGAATTCGGCATGCTGAAGGAAGCCGGCGCGGTGGCCTTCACCAACGGCCGCAAGGCGCTTTCCGACACGCTGGTGCTGCGCCGCGCCATGACCTATGCACGCGAACTGGGCGTAGTGATCGCGCTTGAGACGCGCGACAAATATATCGGCGGCGGTGACATGAACGAGGGGCTTTTCGCAAGCTGGCTCGGGCTGTCGGGCGTTCCGAAGGAAGCCGAGATCATCCCGCTGGAGCGCGACCTGCGCATTGCCGGGCTGACACAGGCGATCTACCACGCCGCCAAGATTTCCGTGCCCGAATCGGCGGAAGCGATCCGCGTTGCGCGGCAGCGGGGCGTTAAGGCCACCTGCGGCATCTCGATCAACCACCTCACGCTCAACGAGAACGATATCGGCGAGTACCGCACCTTCTTCAAGCTTTCGCCCCCGCTGCGCGCCGAAGACGACCGCAAGGCCATGGTGGAGGCACTGAAGGACGGCACCATCGACATTATTGTCTCCTCGCACGACCCGCAGGATGTCGACACCAAGCGGCTGCCGTTTTCGGATGCGGCGAGCGGCGCGGTCGGGCTTGAAACCCTGCTGGCGGCGGCGCTGCGCCTGCACCACAGCGGCGAAGTTCCGCTGATGCGGCTGATCGATGCGCTCTCCACCCGCCCGGCGAAGATTTTCGGACTGGATGCGGGAACGCTGAAGGCGGGCGCGAAGGCCGATATCACGCTGATCGACCTCGACGAGCCATGGCTCGTGGCAAAGGAGCAGCTGGTCTCGAAATCCAAGAACACCCCGTTCGAGGATGCCCGTTTCAGCGGCCGCGCGGTTGCCACTTATGTGGCTGGCAAAGCCGTTCATTCCTTGGCATAAGATCACCGACAGAGATCACGCGGCCAGCGCGACAGAGGGGACGTTTGAATGAGTGCTTTGACTGACTGGCAGACGGCGCCTGCCCTTCTCGCGCTTTCAGCGCTGATCGGCTATCTGTTCGGTTCCATTCCTTTCGGCCTCATTCTCACCCGCATGGCGGGGCTGGGTGACGTGCGCAAGATCGGCTCCGGCAACATCGGCGCGACCAATGTGCTGCGCACGGGCAACAAGAAGCTCGCCGCCGCAACCCTGCTGCTGGACGCGCTGAAGGGCACGGCGGCGGTGTTGGTCGCGAATGCGCTCTGGGGTTACGAAGCGTCGCTGGTCGCCGGTTTCTTCGCCTTCCTCGGCCACCTGTTTCCGGTGTGGCTCGGATTCAAGGGCGGCAAGGGTGTGGCAACCTATATCGGCGTGCTTTTGGGGGCCGCACCGCTGATGATGCTGGCCTTTGCGCTCATCTGGCTCGCAACCGCCTTCATCACCCGCTACTCGTCGCTGTCGGCGCTTTTGGCCATGCTGGTCATTCCCGTCGCCCTCTGGGTGCTCGGACCTGAAAAGACGGCTCTGCTGGTGACGCTGCTGAGTGCGATTTCATGGTGGAAGCACCGCGAGAACATCGCGCGCCTGCTGGCGGGCACTGAAAGCAGGATCGGGCAAAAGGGCTGAGGCCCATTTAAGGATGTGCCATGCCGCATGAGGAAACGACACGGCAGGGCATAGAGCTTTCCGCGCGGCAGCGGGTCGCGTGGCTCCGGCTGATCCGTAGCGACAATATCGGTCCCGTCACCTTCCGCGAACTCATCAATCATTTCGGCAGCGCCGAAAAGGCGCTCGATGCCCTGCCCGAGCTTTCAAGGCGCGGCGGCTCGTCGCGCAGTCCGCGCATCGCGACGCAAGCGGAGGCGGAACGCGAGATCGAGACCGCGGAGAAATTCGGCGCGCGTTTCGTCGGCATCGGCGAGCCCGATTACCCACCTGCCCTACGGCAGCTGGATGGCGCGCCGCCGCTGATCGCCATGAAAGGATCGGCAGCGACCGCGACAAGACCGAGCATCGGCATCGTCGGTTCGCGCAACGCCTCCATCAACGGCGCGAAATTCGCCGCCATGCTGGCGCGCGATTGCGGCCGCGCCGGCTATAGCATCGCTTCGGGGCTGGCGCGCGGCATCGATGCGGCCGCACACCGGGCAAGCATTGCAACCGGCACGGTTGCCATGCTGGCCGGCGGTCTCGACCGCCCCTACCCGCAGGAAAATTTCGGGCTTTTGCAGGAGATATATGACCAGGGCGGCGCGACGATCAGCGAAATGCCCTTTGGCTGGGAACCGCGCGCCCGCGATTTTCCCCGCCGCAACCGATTGATCGCCGGCGTCTCCCTCGGTGTCGTCATCGTCGAAGCGGCGGAGCGCTCCGGTTCGCTGATAACGGCAAGGCTTGCCGGAGAAGCGGGGCGGCTCGTTTTCGCCGTACCCGGCTCCCCGCTCGATGCCCGCTGCGAGGGCACCAACCGGCTGATCAAGGAAGGCGCGATGCTGACCACGGGCGCGGCCGATATTCTGGAAGCGCTGCGGCCGCTGATGGAGCCGCAATTGCCCTATGAACGCAAGATCGAGGAACCGAGATCCGACACGGAGATGTCACCACCAGGGGACGACGAGCGCAGCATCATCGCCGCCGCTCTCGGTCCCTCGCCTGTGGAAACGGACGATATCATCCGTCACACAGGTTTTTCCGCTGCAACCGTTCACCTGGTGCTGCTGGAGCTTGATATCGCCGGACGTCTAAACCGGCGTGCCGGGGGGCGTGTGTCGCTCTTCATCGCGGATTGACAGCTTGCGCCGTCCGCTCTGGATATCGCCGACTTCGACATAGGCCATCTCGATCAGATAACACAGCATGTCGGCCCCCTCACGGCTTGCGACCTGCCTCAGTTCCGCGAGCATCTGGCGAATGTAAGCCAAGTTCTCTCTGGTCCCTTCATTATCGGCATTATTGTTTGTTGCGTTGGGGACCATATATCTATCCTGCAAAATTTGCCTGAAACGAAGAGCAATAAGTCGATTCAAATGATGTTGCCCATCATAACCAATTTACCAAAGATTGCAATACAACAATAGATTATCCATAGGTTGCAATCACCTTGAAGCGATAAAATCGGCCTTGCCTCTTGACCCGCGCGCATTACCTGTCCATGTCGAAATATAAAGAAGGCGAATTGCGGCATTGCGCCGTGACCCGGCCACGTTAACGGACCAGTTCCAGAGAAAAACAATATGAATGTCGTCGTCGTAGAATCTCCTGCCAAAGCCAAGACGATCAACAAGTATCTTGGCTCGGGCTACAAGGTTCTTGCATCCTTTGGCCACGTCAGAGACCTTCCTGCCAAGGACGGATCGGTGCTGCCCGACCAGGATTTCGAAATGTCCTGGGAAGTCGATAGCGCATCCGCCAAGCGCATGAAGGATATTGCCGATGCGGTAAAATCCTCCGACGGCCTCATTCTCGCAACCGACCCGGATCGCGAAGGCGAGGCCATTTCCTGGCACGTTCTCGATCTTTTGAAGAAGAAGCGCGTCCTCGGTGACAAGCCGGTGAAGCGTGTGGTCTTCAACGCCATCACCAAAAAGGCCGTGCTGGACGCCATGGCGAACCCGCGCGACATCGACGTGCCGCTGGTCGACGCCTATCTTGCCCGCCGCGCGCTGGATTATCTGGTCGGCTTCAACCTGTCGCCCGTGCTGTGGCGCAAGCTGCCCGGCGCGCGTTCCGCCGGCCGCGTTCAGTCGGTTGCGCTGCGTCTCGTCTGCGACCGCGAATCCGAAATCGAACGTTTCGTCTCTGAGGAATACTGGAACATCAGCGCGCTTCTGAAGACACCGCGCGGTGACGAGTTCGAAGCCAAGCTGGTTTCGGCCGATGGCAAGCGCCTGCAAAGCCGCTCGATCAAGACCGGAGACGATGCGAACCGGCTGAAGGCGCTGCTGGAAGGCGCGAGCTATGTGGTCGAAAGCGTCGAGGCGAAACCGGTCAAGCGCAATCCCGGCCCGCCCTTCACCACTTCGACGCTGCAGCAGGCGGCCTCCTCGCGCATGGGCTTTTCCGCCTCGCGCACCATGCAGGTGGCGCAGAAGCTTTACGAAGGCATCGATATCGGCGGCGAGACCGTCGGTC
The DNA here is from genome assembly GCF_027871645.1 of Agrobacterium sp. ST15.13.015. Taxonomy (NCBI): domain Bacteria; kingdom Pseudomonadati; phylum Pseudomonadota; class Alphaproteobacteria; order Hyphomicrobiales; family Rhizobiaceae; genus Agrobacterium; species Agrobacterium sp. ST15.13.015. The sequence continues at coordinate 301,256 of NZ_JAQAHF010000002.1, read as the reverse complement.
TGATCACCTACATGCGTACCGACGGCGTGCAGATGGCCCCGGAAGCGATCGATGCCGCCCGCCGCGCCATTGGCGAGCAGTTCGGTGGCCGTTACGTGCCGGAAAAGGCGCGTTTCTATTCCACCAAAGCCAAGAACGCCCAGGAAGCGCACGAAGCTATCCGCCCGACCGATTTCAACCGCACGCCGGATCAGGTGAAGCGTTACCTCGATCCCGATCAGCTGCGTCTTTATGACCTGATCTGGAAGCGCGGCATAGCGAGCCAGATGGCCTCGGCGGAAATCGAGCGGACGACGGTGGAAATCCTCGCCAGCAATGGCGGCGAAAAGGCAGGCCTGCGCGCCGTCGGCTCTGTCATCCGCTTCGACGGCTTCATCGCCGCCTATACCGACCAGAAGGAAGATGGCGAACAGAGCGATGACGGTGACGACGAAGGCCGTCTGCCGCCGATCAACGAGCGCGAGAACCTCGCCAAGCAGAAGATCAATGCCAGCCAGCACTTCACCGAGCCGCCGCCGCGTTATTCGGAAGCCTCGCTGATCAAGAAGATGGAAGAACTCGGCATCGGCCGTCCTTCCACCTATGCGGCGACGCTGAAGACGCTGAGCGACCGTGAATATATCGTCGTCGACAAGCGCAAGCTGGTGCCGCATTCGCGCGGCCGGCTGGTGACGGCTTTCCTCGAAAGCTTCTTTACCAAATACGTCGAATATGATTTCACCGCCGCGCTTGAAGAAAAGCTCGACCGGATTTCCGCCGGCGAACTGGACTGGAAGCAGGTGCTGCGCGATTTCTGGAAGGATTTCTTCGCCCAGATCGAAGACACCAAGGAACTGCGTGTCACCAACGTTCTGGATGCGCTGAACGAGGTTCTGGCGCCGCTGGTCTTCCCCAAGCGCGAGGACGGCTCCGATCCGCGCATCTGTCAGGTTTGCGGCACCGGCAATCTTTCGCTGAAGCTCGGCAAATACGGCGCTTTCGTCGGTTGCTCCAACTATCCGGAATGCAACTACACCCGCCAGTTGACCTCGGACGGTTCGGAAGCCGAAGCTGCGGCTTCGAACGAGCCGAAGGCGCTGGGTGCCGATCCGATGACCGGCGAGGAGCTGACGTTGCGGTCCGGCCGTTTCGGGCCCTATATCCAGCGCGGCGACGGCAAGGAGGCCAAGCGCTCCTCGCTGCCCAAGGGCTGGAAGCCTGAAGATATCGACCACGAAAAGGCGCTGGCGCTCATCAACCTGCCGCGCGATATCGGCAAGCATCCGGAAACCGGCAAGATGATTTCCGCCGGCCTCGGCCGCTACGGGCCGTTCCTGTTGCATGACGGTTCCTATGCGAACCTCGAAAGCATCGAGGACGTGTTCTCTATCGGCCTCAACCGTGCCGTGACTGTCATTGCCGAAAAGCAGAGCAAGGGACCGGGTCGCGGCCGCAGCGGCACGCCCGCGGCGCTGAAGGAGCTGGGCGACCATCCCGATGGCGGCGCGATCACCGTTCGCGACGGGCGTTATGGCGCTTACGTCAACTGGGGCAAGGTCAACGCCACCATTCCGAAGGGTCAGGACCCGGCTTCCGTGACGCTGGACGAGGCGCTGGTGCTGATTGCCGAGCGCATCGCCAAGACCGGCACCGGCGGCAAGCCTGCCAAGGGCAGGAAGACAACTGCCAAGAAGGCCGATGGTGACGCCGCAGCAAAGCCCAAGGCGACCAAGGCCAAGGCGGCAACGAAGAGCAAGACGGCCGCCAAGCCGAAGGCAGCGGCCAAACCCAAGAAGGCAGCAGAGTGAGCAAAGCGCCGCGTCAGAGACAGGGTTCCGCCAGCGACGGTTTCGGACGCACCGGGCGCGGCAAGCGGGTCAGTGAAGGTGAAGGCATCATCCATGGCGAGGTGCCGTCCCGCGAGGTGCTGCTGAAATTCATCGCCGACCATCCGCAACAGGCCTCCAAGCGGGAAATCGCCAAGGCTTTCGGGCTGAAAGGCGAGAACCGCGTCGTTCTCAAAGCGCTGCTGAAAGAGCTTGAAGCCGACGGCATGGTGCAGAAGAGCCGCAAGTCGCTGACGCGGCCGGGCGGCCTGCCGCCGGTCACGGTTCTCGAAATCACTACCCGTGACAAGGACGGCGAATTGATCGGCCGGCCGGCGGAATGGCCCGAGGATCAGGGCGCGGCGCCGGCCGTGCTCATCCGCCAGTCATCGCAGGATCGCGGCAAGAAGGCCCCGGCGGCGGGTCTTGGCGACCGCATTCTGGCGAAAATCTTCCCCTCCAAGGAAAGCTCCGGCCCGGCCTATACGGCCCGCGTCGTAAAGCTGATCGACCGCCGGCAGAATGCTCTGCTCGGCGTGTTCAAGGAGACGGCCGGCGGCGGCGGACGGCTGATGCCGATCGACCGGCGCGGCGAGGAAATGGTCATCGACCCCGATGGCGTCGGCGATGCAAAAGACGGCGATCTGATCGAGGTGGAAACCTCGCGCAACAGCGGTCGTTACGGGCTGACGCGCGCCAAGGTTCTGTCGGTCATCGGCTCCGTTGCCTCGGAAAAGGCGATCTCGATGATCGCGATCCATTCGCACGGTATTCCGCATATCTTCTCCTCGAACGTTCTTGCCGAGGCGGATGCCGCCAAGGCGGCCAGCATGTCGCACCGCGAGGACTGGCGCGACCTGCCGCTCATCACCATCGATCCGGCCGACGCCAAGGACCATGACGATGCGGTCTATGCCGAGCCCGACACTTCGCCCGACAATCCTGACGGTGTCATCGTCACCGTCGCCATTGCCGATGTCTCCTGGTATGTGCGTTCCGGTTCGCCGCTGGACCGCGAAGCGCTGAAACGCGGTAACTCCGTCTATTTCCCCGACCGCGTCGTGCCGATGCTGCCGGAGCGCATTTCCAACGATCTCTGCTCGCTGAAGGAAGGCGTCGACCGCCCTGCCCTTGCGGTGCGGATGATCTTTTCGAAGGAAGGTCGCAAGGCCGGCCACACCTTCCACCGCATCATGATGAAGAGCGCTGCCAAGCTCTCCTACAGCCAAGCTCAGGCGGCCATCGACGGACGGCCGGATGACAAGACAGGTCCGCTGCTGGAGCCGATCCTGAAGCCGCTATGGCACGCCTATGCGGTGATGAAGCGCGGCCGCGACCGCCGCCAGCCGCTGGAACTCGACATGCCGGAGCGCAAGATCCTGCTTCGGCCCGACGGTACGGTGGACAAGGTCGTCATTCCCGAACGCCTCGACGCGCATAAGCTGATCGAGGAAATGATGATCCAGGCGAATGTCGCCGCCGCCGAGACGCTGGAAAAAAAGAAGCAGCCGCTGGTCTATCGCGTCCACGATGCGCCCACGCTTTCCAAGCAGGAAGTGCTGCGCGAATTCCTCGGCACCATCGGCATTTCCATGGCCAAGGGTGCGGCGATGCGCGCCAATTCCTTCAACGGCATTCTGGCCCGCGCGCTCGATACGCCGCACCAGATCATGGTCAACGAGATGGTGTTGCGCAGCCAGAGCCAGGCGATCTACAGCCCGGAGAATATCGGCCATTTCGGCCTCAACCTGATGAAATATGCGCATTTCACCTCGCCGATCCGCCGTTATGCCGACCTCATCGTGCATCGCGCGCTGGTGGGGTCGCTTGGCCTCGGCGAAGGCGGCATCACGCCGCAGGAAGAGGCGACGCTGGACGATATCGCCGCCGAAATCTCGACCTTTGAGCGCCGCGCCATGGCTGCCGAACGCGACACCATCAACCGGCTGATCGCGCATCATCTCTCCGAACGGGTGGGCGAAGAATTCGAGGGCCGTGTTTCCGGTGTCACCAAGGCGGGACTTTTTGTCGCGCTTCCGCAATTTGGCGCGGACGGCTTCGTTCCTATATCTACACTCGGAACCGACTATTTCCTTTACGATGAGGCCCATCAGGCCCTGACAGGAGAGAAGACGGGCCTCGGATACCAACTTGGCGACACGGTTCAGGTGCGGCTTGCGGAAGCGGTGCCTTTGGCAGGTGCGCTTCGTTTCGATATGCTGAGCCCGGGGCGCAAGATGCCGGTCGGCTCGCGGTCGTTCCACAAGGCAGGCCGGCGGACATCGCGTCCTGCCGCAAAGCCCGGAACGCGACCGCCCAGAAGGCGACGATAACAAGACCGCTTCAGGCGGTTGAAAAACGGGAGAAGGACTTTAGGATGAGTGCACATCAGGGCTCGGAAACAGTCACCTTCGGAGACGATAGCGCGGAACGGCCGCTTGGCCGCTCGATCATGCGGGGAATGGCCAATCGCTGTCCTGCGTGCGGCAGCGGACGCCTGTTCCGGGCCTTTCTGAAGCCGGTGGACGCCTGTGCCGCCTGCGGCGAAGAAATGCACCACCACCGGTCCGATGACCTGCCGCCCTATATTTCCATCGTCATCATCGGCCATATTGCCGTCGGCGGTTTCATGATGACCGATATGGTGTTTTCCGTTCCCATGTGGGTGCATTTCGCCATCTGGGTGCCGATCACCATTCTCGCAGCACTTTTGACGCTGCAACCCATCAAGGGCGGTGTCATTGGCCTGCAATGGGCGCTGAAGATGCACGGCTTCGACCGAAAACAGCAAAAAGCGCAGATCGACGGCTCGTCTCACTGACGGCGGGCGGGATCTTGCACGTGACTCAGCTTCCCCGGCGTGCCGAAACGGCGAGCGCGCCCATGCGGCCGCGCGACGCCGCCTCCATCATTCTGTTCGACCGCTCCGGCTCGCAGCTCAGGGTGCTGATGGGCCAGCGCAGCAGCGCCCATGTCTTCATGCCGGGCGCCTATGTGTTTCCCGGCGGCAAACGCGATCCGCGCGACCATGCGCTGCCCTTTTCCAGCGATCTGCATCCCGCCGTCCTCCACAGCCTCACCGCCTCCGCGGCGCGGCGGCTGAGCGCTGCCGGCGCGAGAGCGTTGGCGCTTGCCGCCGCGCGCGAGCTTTTCGAGGAAACCGGCGTGGATCTCGGCTTGAGCACCAGGGGTCCCGATCTTTCCCGTTTCCGATATGTGGCCCGCGCCATCACCCCACCCGGCAATGTGCGGCGCTACGACACGCGATTCTTCTGCTGTTATGCCGACGAATTGCGGCTGGATACCCGGCTAACCCGTGATTCCGACGAGTTGCACAATGTGCAATGGCTTGACATGACAGACCTTTCCGGTCTGAACATGCCGAAAATCACGCGCACGGTTCTCGAAGATGTCACAAAACTCATGATAGGTGATCCCTCATTGCCCTTTGAAAGCCCCGCGCGGCTCTATGTCACGCGCCACGGCCGGTTCATTCGAGACTTTGTATAAAGGCCGTCATGTCACAAATGAAATGCGAAGAAGCGGACGCCATTCACTGGCCCTCACTGATCGCCGCCATTTCCGCCATCAGTGCGGTGGGCGTCGCCATCGGCCTTGGCCTTCCGCTCCTGTCGATCATCCTTGAGAAGCGCGGCATCTCTTCCACCATGATCGGGGTGAATTCGGCCATGGCCGGCGTCGCGGCGATGATGGCGGCCCCCGTGACCACCAAGATCGCCCATGATTTCGGCGTAGCGCGAACCATGCTGTTCGCAGTCGTCGTTTCGGCGCTGAGCGCGCTCGGTTTTTACTTCGCCGAAGCCTTCTGGATGTGGTTTCCGCTGCGAATCGTTTTCCACGGCGCCACCACCACGCTTTTCATTCTCTCCGAATACTGGATCAACATGACCGCGCCGCCCAGAAAACGCGGCATGGTTCTCGGCATCTATGCCACCGGCCTTGCGGTCGGCTTCGCGGTCGGTCCGCTACTGTTTTCCGTGGTCGGCAGCGAAGGCATATTGCCGTTTCTGGTCGGCGCGGCGATCATCCTGCTCGCCGCGATCCCGATCTTCATGGCGCGCGGCGAAAGCCCGGAGCTGGACGAACGGCCCAACCACCATTTCGTCCGTTATGTCTGGCTGGTGCCCATGGCGTCCGCGGCGGCCTTCGTCTTCGGTTCGGTGCAGGCCGGCGGCCTTTCGCTGTTTCCGATCTATGCGACGCGGGAAGGCTTCAACGAATCGCAGGCAGCGCTTCTCCTCACCGTGATGGGTATCGGCAATATGGTCTTCCAGATACCGATCGGCCTGCTTTCGGACCGGATGAAGGACCGGCGTACGATGCTGGGGCTGATGGCCTTTGCCGGCGTCTGCGGCACACTGGCGCTGCCTTTCCTGGTGGAAAGCTGGCTTCTGGTGGCGGCCCTGCTGCTGTTCTGGGGCGGGCTGGTCTCCGGCATGTATACTGTCGGCCTCACCCATCTCGGATCGCGCCTGAAAGGCGCCGATCTGGTCGCCGCCAATGCCGCCTTCATCTTCTGTTACGCCGTCGGCACGATTGCGGGGCCGCAGGCCGTGGGCATTTCCATGGACCTTGCCGGAACCGACGGCTTTGCCTGGTCGCTGGCGGTATTTTTCGGGCTTTACGTGGTGCTTTATATCGTCCGTTTTGTTTTCCGGGCAAAACAGGCTTGACTTTTCAGGCGCGATACGTAGTTTCGCGCCAGATTTAGCCGAGGTGAGAAGCGCCTGCGGCTTCTCTTTTGTTTAAAGGCAGGACGACCATGGCGAAAGCTACAACAATCAAGATCAAGCTGCTGTCGACAGCCGACACCGGTACCTTCTACGTCACCACCAAGAACAGCCGTACGTTCACGGACAAGATGACGAAGACGAAGTACGACCCGGTTGTACGCAAGCACGTTGAATTCAAGGAAACCAAGATCAAGTAATTTCTTGATCGGTCTCCGACAAAAGCGCGCCCAACGGGCGCGTTTTTTGTTTGTGCCGAAGGAAGAGGCTGCCATCAGCCTTGTCGCGCCCAGAGGCTTTTCAGACGGCCAATAAGGCCCGCCTCCCCGCTTCCCCGGAAATTGCCGCCGTCACTGGCAAAGCGCGCGATCAGCCATGGGTAAGTCCGACCATATGGCCTGATGCCCCATCCGCCGCCGCAATCATTCAGATGCTAGGAAGAAGTATCCCAAGGGCTACACATCCGCCCCTGCCCCGTATCACGACCTCGCACATGACGTGAACGGAGACGACCGCACAAGCCGCTACGCTGCGACACGCACACCACGAAGAGGCAATTTTCGGGAAGAAGGCGGTCGGCCAACGATGCGATTACGGCACGAGGAACCGATTCGGACATCGTCAGCCGACCGACCCCACGATTCAGGAGATGCGGCGGACCTGAGCATCATGGGGCATTCAAACTACGCAATACCAGCCCCTGACGAGCGAAATCGCGACGGCTAAAGCCGCTATCATTCATCATCACAAGACGGATAAACCGCCGGAAGAACTGTTACTCTCAATAGGAGTGTGCGCAGAAGTAAAATAAAAATCAACAAATTCTTAAGCCAGAGATACATCACCTGGGAAACATGGTTAAGTATACAAAGCTGGTACACTATAGTTGCCGGAGAGATTGAATTCAACGTATTTTTCAACTTGAACTCTATTTATATCGTCAATCTACATCTTTTCATTGCAAAGCGATAAAATACGTCCAAGGTCAATGGCTTGCAGTCTTGCGACGGCCGCCCCGTATTCCCGAACAACTATTTCGCCGGGATATGACGGAGAGATTGCGCAATATTTTATGCAATCCGCCGCTAACGCTCAGGCAGCGGCAGCAACGACGCGGTTGCGGCCGGCGTGTTTCGCCTCGTAGAGCGCCTTGTCCGCCTGCTTCAGGATTTCGTCCGGCGCGCCGAAGGCGCCGCTGCTGGTCGCAATGCCGAGGGAGGCGGTAATGCTCAATTCCCGGTCGATGGAACGAACATAAAAAGGCTTGTCCTCGACTATCGCCCGCAGGCGCTCGGCGACGCTTGCCGCAAGCTCCATCGGCGTATCGGGCATGACGACGACGAACTCCTCCCCGCCATAACGGCAGGCGAGATCCGCGCCGCGCACCGTGCTGCGGATGCGCGCTGCAAATTCCCGCAGCACCTCATCGCCGACATCGTGACCATAGGTATCGTTGACCAGCTTGAAGCGGTCTATATCGGTCATGCAGATCGAAATCGGGCGGCCGCGAACGGCAGCACGGTCGAAGAGTATCTTGAGGTGGTTGTCGAGGTAACGGCGATTGTTGAGGCCAGTCAGCCCGTCGACAATGGCGAGTTCCATCGTGTGCTGGAGATTGAGCCGCAGATGTTCGTTGTAGCGCTTGCGCCTGATCTGCGTCAGCGAGCGCGCGACGAGTTCGTTCGGATCGATCGGGCGGAGAATGTAATCATTCACGCCAAGATCGAGCGCCCGCGCCACCATATCGTCCGCCCCCTGCTCCGCCACCAGAAGCAGCGGCAGGAAACGGGTGCGTTCCAGCGAGCGAAGCTGCGAGCACAGCCGCAGCGGATCGTAATTCTCAAAATTGGAATTGACGATGACGAGCTCGAACGGATTGCCCGCAGCTTTGAGCAGCGCCGCCTGCGGCTCTGTGACGGCATCGACCTCGGCAACCGGCTTCAGCGCCCGCACGATACGTTCCTGCGAGCTGGCGCGGCCATCCGCAACCAGCACGCGGCCGGGCGTCTGCATCAGGCCATCGCTGCGCAGCATTTCTTCGATGCCGATCTGGCGTGCGGTTTCGGCACGCAGCCGCAATTCGTCGCTGACGGCCTTGAGGCGCACGAGGCTTTTGACACGGGCGATGAGTTGAAGGTCATTGACCGGTTTGGTGAGAAAATCGTCGGCGCCGGCCTTGAGGCCGCGCACGCGGTCTGACGGCTGATCGAGCGCCGTGACCATCACCACCGGAATATGGGCGGTATTCGGATTGGCCTTCAGCCTTTCGCAGACCTCGAAACCATCCATGCCCGGCATCATGATATCGAGCAGGATGATATCGACCTGTTCTTCGTCGCAGATCGCCAGCGCTTTGAAACCATCCTCGGCGGTGACGACATCGAAATATTCCGCCAGAAGACGGGCTTCGAGAAGCTTCACATTGGCCGGAATATCGTCAACAACCAGAACTCTCGCCGTCATAACCGTTCCCCAGTCGCCTCACGCATCGCCCAGATAAGTCTTGATGACTTCGATGAACTTCGGAACGGAAATCGGCTTCGACACATAGGCCTCGCATCCGCCCTGACGGATCCGTTCCTCGTCGCCCTTCATGGCGAAAGCCGTGACCGCGATGACCGGAATGACATGCAGCTCGTCATCTTCCTTCAGCCACTTCGTCACCTCCAGCCCCGAGACTTCCGGAAGCTGGATATCCATGAGGATGAGGTCCGGGCGGTGCTTGCGGGCGAGATCGAGCGCTTCCATGCCGTTGCGCGTCTGGATGGTCGTATAACCGGACGCCTCGATCAGGTCGCGAAAGAGCTTCATGTTCAGCTCGTTGTCTTCGACTATCATGACCTGCTTGGGCATGGTGAGCAGTCCCCGTTTCGCTTTGAAACCTTCATCCAGACATATAAGTTGCCAGAGAACCGATTCCATCGTCCATTTGTTGCGCAAGGCTAGAGGGATTTGGTTTCAAAATAGGTAACTTCGGGGAAGAAATGCTGCGCGATACGAAAAACAAAGGCAATGCCGGCCAGGATCCGCAAGAAACGGCAGCCGCCATACTTGGTTGGCTGGCAAACGAGCCGGAAATGCTGGCGCGTTTTCTGGCGCTGAGCGGGTTGCAGGCCAATATGCTGCGCCAGGCCGTCAACGACCCCGGCTTTCTTGCAGGCCTCACCGATTTTCTGATGAGCCATGAACCCGACCTGATGGCGTTTTGCGCCGCGACCGATACTTCTCCCGAAACAGTGGCGGCCGCCTGGCACCACTTTTCCGGGCCGGGGCTGGATTCAGGCGTGTATTGATGGGGTGCCCCCTTGAGCCGTTGTCACGGCCGGAGTATGGTCGGCAACGTTCTGGTTTTGTTTTCGCCCCATGTCCACGTCGCAACCTTATGATCCCGGTTTTTGCCGCGACTGTCTGGCCGGCCAGCCAGAGGGGCTGAGGCGTTGCCGCGCCTGTGGCAGCCCGCGGCTTGTTTATCATGCCGAACTCTACGATCTGAGCATTGCCCATATCGACTGCGACGCCTTTTATGCCTCCGTTGAAAAACGGGACAACCCGGAACTGGCCGACAAGCCTGTGATCGTTGGCGGCGGCAAACGTGGGGTGGTTTCCACCGCCTGTTATATCGCCCGCATTCACGGCGTTCGCTCCGCCATGCCCATGTTCAAGGCGCTGGAAGCCTGTCCTGACGCCATCGTCATCAAGCCGGATATGGAAAAATACAGCCGTGTCGGACGCGAAATCCGGGCGATGATGCAGGAATTGACGCCGCTGGTGCAGCCGCTTTCCATAGACGAGGCGTTTCTCGATCTTTCCGGCACCGAGAAGCTGCATCACGATCCACCGGCCCGTGTGCTGGCAAAATTCGCTAGGCGCGTGGAAAAGGAAGTGGGCGTGACCGTTTCAGCCGGGCTTTCCTACTGCAAATTTCTGGCCAAGGTCGCGTCCGACCTGCAAAAGCCGCGCGGCTTTTCGGTGATCGGCGAAACGGAGGCGCTGTCCTTTCTGGCGACACGACCGGTGACGACCATCTGGGGGGTGGGCAAGGCCTTTGCGGCGACGCTGGAGGCGGACGGTATCCGCATGATCGCGCAGCTGCAGGAGATGGAGGAAAGCGAGCTGATGCGCCGCTATGGCGTGATGGGGCAACGCCTCTTCCGGCTTTCGCGCGGCATTGACGAGCGGCATGTGCACAATAACGACCCCGTCAAAAGCGTCTCTTCCGAAACCACATTCTTCAACGATATTTCCCGCCATGAGGATCTGGTGCCGATCCTGCGCTCGCTTTCCGAAAAGGTTGCCTGGCGGCTAAAGAAGAGCGGCATTGCCGGCCAGACGGTGGTGCTGAAGATGAAGACGGCAGACTTCAAGTTGCGCACCCGCAACCGCAAGCTGGACGACCCCACGCAGCTTGCCGACCGGATTTTCCGCACCGGCCTTTCGCTGCTGGAAAAGGAAACGGACGGCACCAAGTTCCGCCTCATCGGCATCGGGGTCAGCGATCTGCGCGATGCAGGTCTCGCCGATCCGCCCGATCTCGTCGACAAACAGGCGGGGCGCCGGGCTGCGGCGGAAGCGGCGATGGACAAGCTGCGCGACAAGTTCGGCAAGGGCAGCGTCGAGACCGGCTATACGTTCGGAACGCGCAAATAACAGTTGCGGGATTGTGTGACAGGTCGCGCAATCGTGCGCTCGCCGCCTCGCGCCGGATATATTTTAGATTTTACACAAATTAGTGATGTTGCGAATGAGCGGTCCTTAAACTTCATTAAACTTCGCGTGATTGAGTGAGGCAAGTTTTGTACATGTGGTGTATTGCGTCATGTCCCTCCGCCTCCGTCTTATGGCTGGCATGCTGTCGGCCAGCATTCTTGCCTTTCCGGCGCTTGCCGCTGACAGCAGGTCCCTGCAGATACTGGTATCGAAAAGCGACCAGTCGCTTTCGCTTTATGAGAACGGCGAAATCGTCGCCACCTCGGAAGTCTCCACCGGCAAGGCCGGACATGAGACACCGAGCGGCATCTTCTCGATTCTGGAAAAGCGCAAATACCACGAGTCGAATATCTACTCGGCCGCACCCATGCCCTTCATGCAGCGGCTGACATGGTCCGGCATCGCGCTGCACGAAGGCAAGGTGCCGAACTATCCGGCCTCGCACGGCTGCGTGCGCCTGCCGTCCAAATTCGCGAAGTCTCTCTTCGGAGACACCAAGACCGGCGTGCATGTCATCATCACCGACCGGCCGGTCTCGCTGCGCTTTGTGCAGCATCCGGCGCTGTTTCAGCCGCGCGACGATGCCGATGACGGCAAGCTGCTTCTTTCGGATGTGGAATTGCGCCCGGCGACTTTCGATGCGGCTTTGGGGACGGTCGAGGTTGCCGTCAATGAAAAGACCCAGGCCCTCAAGCCGGCGGCAAAGACCAGGGAGCCCTCGCCCCTGCGCATTCTCATCACCCGGCGCGGCGAGCGGGAAAAGGTGATGGATATTCAGACCGTTTTGACCCGCCTCGGCTTCGATGCCGGTTCAGCCGATGGTTATGCCGGGGAAATGACGATCAGCGCCATCAATGGTTTCAAGCGCTGGAAGGGGCTGAAAACCACCGGCCCGCTTCTGACCGACGCCTTCGTGACGGCGCTTTATGCCTCGGCCGGTGAGGACCACCCACCGACTGGCCAGATCATGGTGCGGCAGGATTTCAAGCCGCTGTTCGAAGCAGCCATCGACATCAAGGACCCGGAAGTCGCGCTCGGAACCCATTTCTTCGAAGCCGTGTCCGTGGATCGCGCCGCCGGAACTGCCGAATGGAACGGCGTGACGCTGGAAAACCATCTGCCGGCGGCGGCCCGCAAGCGGCTCGGCATCTCCGTTACCGAAGCCCCGGGCGGTTTCGATCAATTGAGCGCCGTGCTCGGCCGCCTCGAAATTCCCACGGAAATACGCAGCCGGATCGAGCAGGAGCTTTCAAGCGGCAGCTCGATCACCGTTTCCGATATCAGTCACCAGCTGGAGACAGGCACTGGAACGGACTTCATTACCGTGACCAAAGAAGGGCCGGTATGAGCGACGTGTGAGGCTTGAGGCCTCACACCAGTTCCACATCGACGACACCGGGCGCGGAGCGCAGCGCAGCGGCGATTTCCGGCGAGATGCGGTATTTCTCCGTCAGCTCCACCTCGATCTCGCGGCTGCCCTCATCCTTGATGACGATGAAATAGACCGAGCCATCGCCTTTCGTATTGAGGTGGCGGGCCACCGTTTTCAGCGGGCCGGAATCGCGCACATAAACACGCAACGCCTTCTGCATCTGCACGGATTTCTCTTCCAGCGACTGCGCCGTCTGGATACGCAGACCGATGCCTTCCGGACGCTCCTCCGCCTGCACGGTGATGACCAGCGATTTGCCGACCTCGAGCAGATCGCGGAACTGGCCGAGCCCTTCGGAAAACAGCACCGCCTCATATTGGCCCGATGCGTCCGAGAAGGTGACGATGCCCATCTTGTTGCCGGTGCGGGTCTTGCGCTCCTGCTTGCCTGTCACGGTGCCGGCCAGACGCCCGGCAGTCGCGCCCTGTTTCACCGCGGCGGAAAAATCGGCGAAATTCTGCACCCGCAGCTTTTCCAGCACCGGGCGGTAGGTATCGAGCGGATGGGCGGTGAGGTAAAAACCGAGCACCTGATACTCGCGCAGCAGCTTTTCCGAGGCAAGCCAGGGCTGGAAGGCGGGAAGGATGAGCTTTTCCGGGCCGCTTCCACCACCGGAGCCAAACATGTCCGACTGTCCAATGGCGCGGTTGTTCTGCGCCATCTGCGCATAACCGATGATACGATCCAGCCCGCCGATCAGTTCGGCGCGGTCGCGGCCGAAACAATCGAAGGCGCCGGCATTGATGAGGCTTTCCAGTACACGCCGGTTGATCTGCTTGGGATCGATGCGCAGGCAGAAATCCTCAAGGCTCGTGAACGGCTTGCCGTCGCGTACCTGGACGATGTGTTCCACCGCCCCCTCGCCCACGCCCTTGATGGCGGCGAGCGAATAATAGATGCGGTTCTCGCCCGTCTCGAATTGCCGGAAAGAAGTCTGTACCGAAGGTGCCACGACCTCGATGCCAAGGCGGCCGGCATCCTGGCGGAAATCATTGAGCTTTTCCGTGTTCGCCATATCGAGCGTCATGGAGGCCGCCAGGAACTCCACCGGATAATGCGCCTTCATATAGGCGGTCTGGTAGGACACGATGGCGTAGGCCGCAGCATGGCTCTTGTTGAAGCCGTAATTGGCGAATTTCGCGAGAAGGTCGAAGATGGTGTTGGCCTGCGGCTTCGAGACGCCGTTCTTGATGGCGCCATCCACGAAACGTTCGCGCTGCTTGTCCATCTCCTCCTTGATCTTCTTGCCCATGGCGCGGCGCAGAAGATCGGCTTCGCCGAGTGAATAACCGGAGAGAACCTGGGCGATCTGCATCACCTGTTCCTGGTAGACGATAACGCCCTGCGTTTCCTTGAGCAGATGGTCGATGGTCGGATGGATCGATTCCAGTTCCTCCTCGCCATGTTTGCGGGCGTTGTACACCGGAATGTTTTCCATCGGGCCGGGGCGATAAAGCGCCACCAGCGCGATGATGTCCTCGATGCAGTCGGGCCGCATGCCGATCAGCGCCTTGCGCATGCCCGCACTTTCCACCTGGAACACGCCGATGGTTTCGCCGCGCGAGAGCATCTCGTAGGTTTTGGCGTCATCCAGCGGAATCGCCGCGAGATCGACCTTGATGCCGCGCTTGGCAACAAAATCGACGGCCACCTTCAGCACCGTCAGCGTCTTCAGGCCGAGGAAGTCGAATTTGACGAGGCCGGCGCTTTCCACCCATTTCATGTTGAACTGGGTGACCGGCATATCCGAGCGCGGATCGCGATACATCGGCACCAGCTTCGACAGCGGGCGGTCACCGATGACGATACCGGCGGCGTGGGTGGAGGCGTGGCGGTAAAGCCCTTCGATCTTCTGGGCGATATCCAGAAGGCGGGCAACCACCGGCTCCTTGTCCGCCTCTTCCTGCAGGCGCGGCTCTTCTTCGATCGCTTTCGACAGGGGTGTCGGGTTGGCCGGGTTGTTGGGCACCAGCTTGCAGATCTTGTCCACCTGCCCATAGGGCATTTCCAGCACGCGGCCGACGTCGCGCAGGGCCGCGCGCGCCTGCAACGAACCGAAGGTGATGATCTGCGCCACTTGCTCGCGGCCATATTTGGCCTGCACGTAACGGATCACCTCTTCGCGACGGTCCTGGCAGAAGTCGATATCGAAGTCGGGCATCGAAACGCGTTCGGGATTGAGGAAACGTTCGAACAGCAGCGAGAAGCGCAGAGGATCGACATCGGTAATCGTGAGCGCATAAGCGACAAGCGAGCCCGCACCCGAACCGCGGCCCGGCCCGACCGGAATATCGTGCTGCTTGGCCCATTTGATGAAGTCGGCAACGATCAGGAAGTAACCGGGGAACTTCATGCGCGAGATGACGCCGAGTTCGAAATCCAGCCTGTCGCGATAGTCCTGCTCGGTATAGCCGGCCGCCATGCCGAGCGCCGCCAGCCGCTGATCCAGCCCCTCCACCGCCTGGCGGCGAAGCTCTTCGGCTTCGGCGTGTTCCGCCGCCTCGGGGTCGTCGCTGGCGCCGGTGAAACGCGGCAGGATCGGCCCGCGCTTCTTCAGCACATAGGAGCAGCGCAGCGCGATCTCGACGGTGTTTTCCAGCGCCTCGGGAAGATCGGCAAACAGCGCCGCCATTTCCTGTCGACTTTTGAGGTAATGATCGGGCGTGAGCCGGAACCGGCTGTCATCGGAGACGATGGCGTTATGCGCCACTGCCATCAGCGCATCATGCGCCTCATAATCGGCCTTGGAGGGGAAAAACGCCTCGTTGGTGGCAACCAGCGGAATATCATGGTCATAAGCAAGGCCAATCATGCGCCGCTCATGGGAACGGTCATAACCGGACTGGCGCTGCAATTCGATATAAAGCCTATCACCGAAGAGTGACTTCAGCGTCAGCAGCCGTTCTTTCGCCTGGGCAGCATGACCTTCCTTCAAGGCCATATCCACCGGACCGCCGGAAGCGCCCGTCAGCGCGATCAGGCCGGCATTGGAGGCTTCCTCCAGCCATGCACGGGTAATATGCACGGAATGGCCGCTGCCCTCGCCTTCCAGATAGGCGCGGCTGACGATATCCACCAGCCGCTCGTAACCTTCGGCATTGGCCGCCAGCAGAACGATGGCGGGAAGTTTCTGAAGGTGGCTGTTGTGGTTGCGGCGGTCCTCCGCCGCATCCTGCATGTCGATCGACAACTGGCAGCCGATGATGGGCTGCAAACCTTCATCGCGCGCCTTTTCGGAAAATTCCAGCGCGACAAAGAGGTTGTTGGTATCGGTAATGGCAATGGCCGGCTGGCCGTCCGCGACGGCCTTGGACATGATTTTCTTGAGGGGCAAGGCCCCCTCAAGCAGGGAATAGGCGGAATGGACCCGCAAATGGACGAAACCGGGAGTTTTCAGCGTTTCGCCAGAGGTCTCTCCACGCACAACCGCATCGCCCATGTCATCATCCTGTCATTCTGAATCGAGGGGGCGATTTTCCGATTTCCGGCGCTCAAAGTCCACCGCTTTACGGCGTCCATACAGGTTTCTGCGCCGGCGTGCCCTTCACAGGGCGGTGAGGATCACCGAAAAGCTGGCTACGAAGACAGCGATGGAGGCAAAAGCGGCAACGTCACGGATGAAATCAGTCATTGGTCTCTCCTTACTCGTTATGTTCCAACTTTGTTCTCATTTTGTTCGATTGTCAACAGGGTTTTGCTGATATTCCCCTTGCTAATGCCGCAGAATCGCCTTCGGTTCCCGCGTGGGGAACAGCAAGCCACTGACTCCAAAACGAAAAAACCCGGAGGTAAAAACACCCCCGGGTTCGGAAAAAACTCAAATTTGGAGAACAGGCGTTCTCTGGAGAGCATCGGGCGGACCGACTCGCCAGCTTGGCGCAATCCGTCCCGGAGCCGTCATTCACCCCAATTGGCGAGAGCGATCATTTCCAGCGCTATGAAAAAATTGGCGCACGAGGCTCGCGCCTCGCGCATCAGCTCAGAAATCGACGATCTTGCCGTCGGCGAGCGTCACACGCCGGTCCATGCGGGCGGCGAGTTCGTGATTGTGGGTGGCGATCAGCGCCGCGAGGCCGGATTGGCGTACCAGCGCCTCCAGCGCGTCGAAAACATAGTGCGCTGTTTCCGGATCGAGATTGCCGGTTGGCTCGTCGGCGAGCAACAAAAGCGGTGCGTTGGCGACGGCGCGGGCGATGGCGACACGCTGCTGTTCACCGCCGGAGAGTTCCGCCGGGCGGTGCTCACCGCGATGCCCCACCCGCATATAGTCGAGCAGCGCACTGGCGCGCTTGTGGGCTTCGGCCTGTGTCAGACCGGCGATGAGCTGCGGCATCATCACATTTTCCACCGCCGAGAATTCCGGCAGGAGATGATGGAACTGGTAGACAAAACCGATATCGCTGCGACGGATCGCGGTTCGCGTTTCATCCGGCAGGTCATTGCAGGGTGCGCCGTTGATATAGACCTCGCCGGCATCTGGATGTTCGAGAAGTCCCGCCAGATGCAGCAGCGTGGATTTGCCGGTTCCCGAAGGGGCGACCAGCGCCACCATCTCGCCGCTCTTCAATTCGAAATCAGCCTTGCGCAGAATGGAAAGCGACGTCTCGCCCTGACCATAGGTTCTCTCGACGCCAGTAAGCCGCAGCACTGTTTTTTTTGCCATATTGCGAAGCGGTCCTTATTCGTAACGCAGGGCCTGCACCGGATCGAGCTTGGAAGCCCGCCATGCTGGAAAGATCGTTGCCAGGAAAGAGAGCGTCAGTGCCATGATGACAACGGAAATGGTCTCGCTGATATCCATTTCGGCCGGAAGCTGGCTCAGGAAATAAAGCTGCGGGTCAAACAGCACCGTGCCGGATATCCACGAGAAGAACTGCCGGATGGATTCCACATTGAGGCAGACGATGACGCCGAGCGCCACGCCCGCAAAGGTGCCGACCATGCCAATGGCCGCCCCGGTCATGAAGAAGATGCGCATCACGGAGCCGGAGCTTGCGCCCATGGTGCGCAGAATGGCGATGTCGCTGCCCTTGTCCTTCACCAGCATGATGAGGCCGGAAATGATGTTCAGCGCCGCCACCAGAACGATGAGAGTGAGGATCATGAACATCACGTTTCTTTCCACCTGCAGGGCGGAAAAGAAGGTCTGGTTCCGCTGTCTCCAGTCGGTGATATAGATCTGCCGTTCGGCGGCCTGTTCCACCAGCGGGCGGATTCCGTCGACATCGTCGGGGCGGCTGACATAAAGTTCGATGGATTGCACGAGGCCTTCGGCGTTGAAATAAAGCTGGGCTTCGGACAGGGGCATATAGATCATCGAGGCGTCATATTCCGACATGCCGATCTCGAAGACGCCGGATATCTTGTAGGATTTGACGCGCGGATTGACGCCCATCGGCGTCACGTCGCCTTCCGGGGAAATGAGGGTGATGTCGTCACCGGCCGTTACGCCGAGCTGGGCGGCAAGCCTTGAGCCGACGAGAACGCCATCTCCGGCCATGAAGCCGACCAGATCGCCGGTCTTGATGTTG
This sequence comes from Agrobacterium sp. ST15.13.015, assembly GCF_027871645.1. Lineage (NCBI taxonomy): Bacteria > Pseudomonadati > Pseudomonadota > Alphaproteobacteria > Hyphomicrobiales > Rhizobiaceae > Agrobacterium > Agrobacterium sp. ST15.13.015. The sequence goes on along the minus strand of NZ_JAQAHF010000002.1, from coordinate 283,030 downwards.
GTGGCTACTTCCTTGACCTTGTCGATATCTTCCTGGCGAACGCCGCGCACCAGAGCGCCGGAGCCCGCGCCGCCGCGGCCGGAGGCGAGCGTCTGGCCCTCCACCAGCGGCAGGGCCATGGTGACGCCGGGAACGGCGGCAAACTTCTTCGCCAGCTCATCATAATTATTGAAGGGCTGGTCGATAGGCTGCACGATCATATGGCCGTTGATGCCGAGAATGCGCGAAATGAGCTCGGTGCGGAACCCGTTCATCACCGCCATGACGATGATGAGCGTCGCCACGCCCAGCATGATGCCGACGAAGGAAAAACCGGCGATGACGGAAATGAACGCTTCCTTGCGCCGCGACCGCAGATAACGCCAGGCCACCATACGTTCAAAAGCGGAAAACGGCCGGGCGGTTTTTGCCCCGGCGGAAACAGCCGCACCCTTGTCAGCCTCGGCTTGTGCCATGTCGTCTCCCTGATCTCAAACTGCAAGGCCGGTCTTTTCCGAAAACCGGCCCATATTTCTGCGGCATCTGCGTTACGAAACCGGAGCGGACTTCGGGTGAAGCCGCTCCGTCTTCGGCTCGCTCTTATCCGAGCACCCTGTTCATCGCCGCCTCGATCGTCACGGTCTCCCGTTCGCCGGTCTTGCGATCCTTCACTTCGACTTCGCCATTCGCGACCGAACGCGGGCCGACGATGATCTGCAGCGGCACGCCAATCAGATCGGCCGTGGCGAATTTCTGGCCTGCACGGTCGTCCGTGTCGTCGTAAAGAACATCCTTGCCGGCGTTGGAGAGCAAGTAATACAGCTTTTCACAAGCCGCATCACAGGCAGCATCGCCAGCCTTCATGTTGATGATCACGACATCGAAGGGAGCGACCGAGGCCGGCCAGATGATTCCGTTCTCGTCATGCGATGCTTCAATGATGGCGGGAACAAGGCGTGTCGGCCCGATACCATAGGAACCCATGTGGACAGGGTGTTCCTTGCCATCCTTACCCTGCACTTTCGCGCCCATCGGCTCGGAATATTTGGTGCCGAAATAGAAGATGTGGCCGACTTCAATGCCGCGCGCGGAAAGGCGCTCGCCATCGGGAATGGCATTGTAAGCGGCTTCGTCATGCATTTCGGACGTGGCGGCATAGTCAGCCGTCCACTCGTCGAATACGCCCTGCAGGGCTGCGACGTCGTCGAAGTCGGTGTTTTCGGCGGGAATGGCGCGGTCGAGGAAGCTCTTGTGGCAGAAGACTTCGGATTCGCCGGTATCGGCCAGAATGATGAATTCATGGCTGTGATTGCCACCAATCGGGCCGGTATCGGCGCGCATGGGAATGGCGCGCAGGCCAAGGCGCTCGAACGTGCGCAGGTAAGCAACGAACATCTTGTTATAGGAATGGATCGCGTCTTCCTTGGTCAGGTCAAAGGAATAGGCGTCCTTCATCAGGAACTCACGCGAACGCATGGTGCCGAAACGCGGACGTACCTCGTCGCGGAACTTGAGCTGAATATGGTAGAGGTTCAGCGGCAGGTTCTTGTAGGACTTCACATAGGAACGGAAGATGTCGGTGATCATCTCCTCATTGGTGGGGCCATAGAGCATCTGGCGGTCCTGACGGTCCTTGATGCGCAGCATTTCCTTGCCGTAGTCATCGTAACGGCCGCTTTCCTGCCAGAGCTCGGCCGATTGCAGCGTCGGCATCAGAAGCTCGATGGCACCGGAGCGATCCTGCTCCTGGCGGATGATCCTGTTGACCTTGTCCAGCACGCGCTTGCCGAGCGGTAGCCAGGAATAGATGCCAGCCGATTGCTGCCGGATCATGCCGGCGCGCAGCATGAGGCGGTGGGAGACGATCTCCGCTTCCTTGGGGTTTTCCTTCAGGATGGGCATGAAATAACGGCTGAGACGCATGACGGCTTCCATTGATGCGGACGACAGCGCGCAAAGGCGCGGGAATCGCCCCGAATAGAGGGATATTGGCGCGGGATATAGCCGTTTCCGGCCGAGATGAAAACCCGCCATGAAAAGAGCGTTAAAGGCGATTTTGCGGTATTTTCGCGATAGCTAATTCGCGTCAAAACGCTTTGGTCGGAATATTATTCTTGATCCGGTGCGACAAATTGCGCCACGGAGAATTTTTTGCCGACTGTAACAAATATGCAAAAAATGAGATGACAAGCATGGGGGTTTGAGCTAGCTTTAGCTTACAAAAGAGGCAGGAAGTTTAAATTCTTGTCATTTTCGCGGTCAGTCTTGGGAGGATCAGATCTTAGGCGCGCTCGTTCGCAGCCCCGGCAACGGTTACAGATCACGCGAAACCTGGAAAACAAGGCTGAAAGGCCTTGTTTTTTTTTGCTTCTACACAAATGACCCCGCCCCCGCCGCTATATTCCGGTAAAATTATGGCGGTGAATCAGGCACTGAGCACGTTCCTGCTGTGTGCACGAGAGATATGACATCCATATGACAGAATCCCGGTCATATCCCCCGGAAACTGCCGCGACCATGGGCTCACCGCCCGTCTGAGTGAGCAAGATGCGCGCGAACGGCGATCACCAGCGCAGCTTTTCAATCGAAAACGGGAATAATTCTCGGCAGGTCATCGAGGCTGACGCCGAACCACCAGGTTCCGCCGTACCACAGCCCACAGATCAGGGCCGAGATTACGGTCGTCCACAAAACGATCCGCCCGCCCCTGAACCTTGATGGCGCACTGGCGACCGTGCCCAGCGCCACATCGCCCTCCTCGTCCTGAGTGCGCAGGCCAATCGGCAGCACGATGAAAAGCACCGTCCACCAGACGATGAAATAAACGGCGAAGGCCGAAAGAAGCGGCATGTGATCCTCCTGCACAATGGGCTTTTTGTAACGCATTCATCCGCAGATCGGAATCACTTCTCCGCAAGAAACCCTAAAAGAAAACAGAAGGGCCGCGCTTTGCGGCACGGCCCTGGAATCAACGGGAAAAAGGCAGACGCCCCGGCCGATTGCCAGTAAGCTCCCGGCTTAGACCTTGGTTACAAATACCGTGACGATCGGCTTCTTGCCCCAGCTCTGGTTGGCGGCGGCACGCACGGCGCGACGCACGGCTTCACGCAGCAGATCCAGATCCTTGCGGCGGGCACGCGGAATGCTTTCTACGGCGCCGAGAACGGCGTCATAAAGCGTGTCTTCCATCGCCTCGTCCTCGTCATCGAATTCCGGCAGGCCGAAAGGCACGACATCGGGGTCGCCAAGGAAGTCATAACGGCTGTCCAGCACGACGTTGACGGCGACGTGGCCGGCGAAGGACAGCTTGCGGCGATTGCTGATGCCCATCTCGTCCATATCGCCAACGAGATTGCCATCCTTGAAGACGCGGCCATGCGGCACGTCGTCGATGACTTCCGCAGGACCCGGCGCAAGGCGCAGAACATTGCCGTTGCGCACCTTCGGCACCTGCGAAATGCCGGCCTGTTCGGCCAGTTCCTTTTGCGCCACCAGATGTGCCGCCTCGCCATGGACGGGCACGACGATCTGCGGCTTCGTCCATTCATACATTTTCAGAAGTTCGTTGCGGCGCGGATGGCCTGAGACATGCACCAGCGCCTCATTGTCGGTGACGATATGGACGCCCTGCTCGATGAGGCCGTTCTTGATATCGATGATCGCCTTCTCGTTGCCGGGGATGGCGCGCGAGGAAAACACCACCGTATCGCCGGAAGCCAGCGCCACATTGCGCATCTCGTCACGCGAAAGCTTGGCGAGTGCGGCGCGCGGCTCGCCCTGCGAACCGGTCAGGATCAGCACCACCCGGTCGCGCGGAATATAGCCATATTCGTCTTCGGCGAGGAATGGCTTGATGCCTTCCATGATGCCGAGATCCTGCGAGACGTTGACGACGCGCTTCAGCGACGAGCCAAGCAGCAGCACCTCGCGGCCGGCTGCTTCCGCGGCCTGCGCAATCGAGCGGATGCGACCGACATTGGAGGAGAAGGTGGTGACGGCCACACGACCCTCGGCGTTTTCGATGATCTGCCGCAGGCCTTCGGAAACCTCGTGTTCGGAGGGCGATACGCCATCGCGCACCGAATTGGTGCTGTCGCACATCAGCGCCAGTACGCCCTCTTCGCCGATGGCGCGGAAGCGGGCTTCATCCGTCAACGGACCGAGCGACGGGGCTTCGTCGATTTTCCAGTCGCCGGTGTGGATGACATTGCCGAGCGGCGTGCGGATGACCAGCGACATCGGCTCCGGAATGGAGTGGTTGACGCCGACCGCCTCGATTTCGAACGGGCCGACATTGATGCGGTCGCCCGCCTTGAAGATCGTCACCGGAATTTCGGCACGCGTGCCCTCATAGGCGCGCTTGGCTTCCAGCATGCCGGCGGTGAAAGGCGAAGCATAGACCGGCACGTTGAGGCCGGGCCAGAGATCGTTAAGCGCGCCATAATGGTCTTCATGGGCGTGGGTGATGATGATGCCCTTGAGGTTCTTTTTCTGCTCGGCGATATAGCTGATGTCCGGCAGTACCAGATCGACGCCCGGCAGGTCCGGGCCGGCGAAGGTCACGCCGCAATCCACCATGATCCATTGGCGCTTGCTCTCCGGCCCGTAGCCATAAAGCGCCAGATTCATGCCGATTTCACCCACGCCGCCAAGCGGCACAAAGACCAGTTCGTCCTGTTTAGCCATTGTTTTTCTTATCCATTCACGAAAGCATGCAGGCGACGGCAATTGGCCGCGCCCGCCGCTCTTAAGCATCGGACCTGTTGAACCATCTGATCGACCGGGCCGATGCGGAACCGGTTTTTCACCCTGCTTTTCATGAGCCGCAGGAAAGCTCCAACCCGTCGAAAGCGGTTCGGCGCGGGCCTTCGGGTCGCGCCGTTCACCTCATCCGAAAAACACGTCGCCGGCGGCAATCGAGCGCCTTGCGCCCTCATCCTCATCCAGCAGCAGATAACCATTATCATCAATCCCGACGAAACGCCCGCCAATCGAACGGTCTGGGAAGTTGACGGTGATATGTTCGCCGATACCACAGGCGGCGGCACGCCAGCCAGCCATGATGCCGGCAACGCCCCTGCCCTCGTCCCAATCCCCCAGCACCTCCGCCGTCTCACGGAAAAGATGGGCGAACAACTCGTCGGGCGAGCAGGACGCACCATGTTCGGAAAGCATGGTGACGGGGTAAAGCGGATTTTCCGGTTTATGGGCGATATTGATGCCGATGCCGATGACGATGGCGCGTCGGCCATCCGGCAGCAGCTCCGCCTCCATGAGAATGCCGCAGGTCTTGCGGCGTCCGATCAGCACGTCGTTCGGCCATTTGATTTCGAGCGGCTCACCACCCGTCGGCAGCACCGCGCGGATGGCGCGATAAACAGCCAGCGCGAAGGCAAGCGGCAGGGACCCTATACGGTCCATCGGAGCGGGATCGATCAGAAGAAGCGAGGCGTAGAGATTGCCGGGTTCGGAGACCCATGGCCGGCCGCGACGGCCGCGTCCGCCGGTCTGGCGGATGGCGGTGATCCACAGATTGCCGCCATCGCCCGCCCTTGCCTGGGTGAAACATTCCAGATTGGTCGATGGCGTTTCCGCCATCGCCTCGTGCCGGAAGTCATCGATGGACATCCGGCCCGTATGCTTGTGTGTGCTGCTCAAAAGAAGGTCTTCGCCGCAGCAGTGACCGCGTTGCCGAGTGCACCGCCGAAGACGATGAAGGCCACGGTGAAGAAGGCCGAAAGCGCATAAACCACTTTGAGTTCGCCCGAAGGACGCTCGAACTTGTCCTTGGCTTCATCGAACCACATGACCTTGACGACGCGGATATAATAATAAGCGCCGACAACCGAGCCGATGACACCGATGATGGCGAGCGGATAGAGCTTCGCCTCGATGGCTGCGAGGAAGACATAATACTTGCCGAAGAAGCCGGCGAGCGGCGGAATGCCGGCAAGCGAGAACATCAGGATCGTCAGCACAACCGCCATGAAGGGGTTGGAGGACGAAAGACCGGCCAGATCCTCGACAGTCTCGACATTGCCGATTTCCTTGCGGCGCATGGAGAGAATGCAGGCGAAGGTGCCGAGCGTCATGACCATATAAACGGTCATGTAGAGGATGACGCCGGCAACACCGGCTTCGGTGCCCGCAGCGAGACCGACCAGCGCATAACCCATGTGACCGATGGAGGAATAAGCCATCAGGCGCTTGATGTTCTTCTGGCCGATTGCGGCAAAGGAGCCGAGCAGCATGGAGGCGATGGAGATGAACACGACGATCTGCTGCCAGTCGGCGAAGACCGGCTGGAACGCCTCGATGACGATGCGAACGAGGATCGCCATGGCGCCGATCTTCGGCGCAGCCGACAGGAACGCCGTTACCGGGGTCGGCGCACCTTCATAAACGTCCGGCGTCCACATGTGGAACGGCACGGCCGAAATCTTGAAGGCGAGACCGGCGAGAACGAAGACCAGGCCGAAAACGAGACCGAGCGAACGGGTTTCCGAGGCCAGAACCTGGGCGATTTCGGTAAAGCCGGTATTGCCGGTGAAGCCGTAGACCAGCGACATGCCGTAAAGCAGCATGCCGGAAGACAGCGCGCCGAGCACGAAATACTTCAGGCCCGCTTCCGTGGAGCGCAGGCTTTCACGGTTGATGGCGCAGACCACGTAGAGCGCCAGCGACTGCAGTTCCAGCGCCATGTAGAGCGAGATCAGGTTGTTGGCCGAGATCATCAGCAGGATGCCCAGCGTCGCAAGAACCAGCAGCACCGGATATTCGAAACGGCCGATGGGTTCGAAACGGCCCTGACCGACGGCCAGGATCATGGCGGTGATGGAGCCGATCAGCGCCAGTACCTTCATGAAGTTGCCGAAGGCATCGGCGATGTAGACACCGCCGAAGGCCACGCCCGAAGCGGGGGCAAAGATGATCCAGAGACCGACGACGAGCAGGAGGGCAACGGCAAGGCCGGTGACCGTCGTTGTCGACTTGTCGCCCGAGAAGACGCCAATCATGAGCAGCGCCAGCGCGCCGACCGCAAGGATCAGCTCGGGCGTCGCAATGTGCAGACTGGCAAAAAGGATTTCAGCGGTCATGTCCAACGGGTCCTGTCGTCAATTCATAGAGAGCGCAACATTTTGCGCCGCCTGCAGTGCAGCCGAATAGTTGTTTACCAGAAGATCGACCGATGCGGCTGTCGCATCGAACACCGGTGCCGGATAGACGCCGAAGAAGATCGTCAGCACAACCAGCGGATAAAGGATGACCTTTTCGCGGGTCGACAGATCGAGCATCGACTTCAGGCTTTCCTTCTCAAGCGCACCGAAGATCACGCGGCGATAGAGCCACAGCGCATAGGCGGCCGAGAGGATGACGCCGGTTGCCGCAAACAGTGCGACCAGCGTGTTGGCGCGGAAGACGCCGATCAGCGTCAGGAACTCACCGACGAAGCCGGAGGTGCCGGGCAGACCGACATTGGCCATGGTGAAGATCATGAAGGCGACGGCATATTTCGGCATGTTGTTGACGAGGCCGCCATAGGCCGCGATTTCGCGGGTGTGGAGACGGTCGTAGACAACGCCGACGCAGAGGAAGAGCGCGCCCGACACGATGCCGTGCGACAGCATCTGGAAGATTGCGCCCTGCACGCCCTGAACGTTGGCGGCGAAGATACCCATGGTCACGTAACCCATGTGGGCGACGGAGGAATAGGCGATCAGCTTCTTGATGTCGTCCTGCATCATCGCCACCAGCGAGGTGTAGATGATGGCGAGAACCGACAGCGTGAAGACGAAGGGGGCGAAATAATCCGAAGCCAGCGGGAACATCGACAGCGAGAAGCGGATGAAACCGTAACCGCCGAGCTTCAGCATGACGCCAGCCAGGATGACCGAACCTGCGGTCGGGGCCTGAACGTGGGCGTCCGGCAGCCAGGTGTGCACCGGCCACATCGGCATCTTGACCGAGAAGGCGGCGAAACAGGCGAGCCACAGCCAGGTCTGCATGCCGGCCGGGAAGCCGTATTTCAAGAGTTCTGTCATGTCGGTGGTGCCGGCCTGCCAGTACATGGCCATGATGGCGAGCATGGTCAGAACCGAACCGAGCAGCGTGTAGAGGAAGAACTTGTAGGAGGCGTAAACGCGATCCTTGCCGCCCCACACACCGATGATGATGAACATCGGGATCAGCGTCGCTTCGAAGAAGACGTAGAAGAGAACCGTATCCAGCGCCACGAAAACGCCGATCATGACGACTTCCAAGAGCAGGAAGGCGATCATGTATTCCTTGATGCGCTTCTCGATCGAATCCCAGCTTGCCAGCACGCAGAAAGGCATGAGGAAAGTGGTGAGGATGACGAAGAGCATGGAGATGCCGTCGACACCCAGATGGTAGGCGGCGATGTTGCCGAACCATTGATGCTTCTCGACCATCTGGAAACCGGGGTTCGAATTGTCGAAACCGATCCAGATGAACAGCGACACGATGAAGGTGAAGACCGTCGTCAGCAGCGAGACATTGAGAATGTTGCGGCGACCATAGGGGCCGTTCTCATTCGTCAGAAGCAGGAGCACCACGCCGACGAGCGGCAGAAAGGTGACCGTTGAAAGAATGGGCCAATCGGTCATCAGAGGGCACTCCCGAGCATCATCCAGGTGACAAGCGCCGCGATGCCGATCAGCATCGCAAAGGCATAATGATAAAGATAACCGGATTGCAGGCGGACCATGCGGTTGGTCACGTCAACCACACGCGCTGCAATGCCGTTCGGTCCATAGTGGTCGATGACGGCGACGTCGCCCTTCTTCCACAGGAAGCGGCCGAGCGCCTTTGCGGAACGTACGAAGAGGAAGTCGTAGAGTTCGTCGAAATACCACTTGTTCAAGAGGAACTGGTAGAGGCCGCGATGGGTCTCGGCCAGACGCTTCGGCGTCTCCGGCGACTTGATGTACATGTACCATGCGGTCACGAAACCAAGCGCCATCGCGAAAAACGGGCTCCACTTCACCCACAGCGGCACGTGGTGGAATTCCTCGAGGATTTCGTTTTCCGGAAGCGTGAACAGGGCACCCTTCCAGAATTCGGCATATTCATGACCGAAGAAATAACCTTCGAAGGCAACACCGGCAAAGATCGCGCCGACGGTGAGGATGAAGAGCGGGATCAGCATGACCATCGGCGATTCATGCACATGGTGCATGACGTCGGCGGAAGCGCGCGGCTTGCCGAAGAAGGTCATGAAGGCCAGACGCCAGGAATAGAAGCTGGTGAACAGCGCGGCGATGACCAAAAGCGTGAAGGCGAAACCGGACAGCACCGAATGGGACGCGTAAGCGGATTCGATGATGACGTCCTTCGAGAAGAAGCCGGCAAAACCGATCATCGTGCCCGGGATACCAACGCCGGTCAGCGCCAGCGTGCCGACAGTCATGGTCCAGAAGGTGATGGGGATATGCTTGCGCAGGCCGCCCATGTAACGCATGTCCTGCTCGCCATCGACGGCATGGATGACCGAACCGGCGCACAAGAACAGCAGGGCCTTGAAGAAGGCGTGCGTGAAGAGGTGGAACACGGCGGCACCATAAGCGCCGACGCCGAGCGCCACGAACATGTAACCGAGCTGCGAGCAGGTCGAATAGGCAATCACGCGCTTGATGTCGTTCTGCACGAGACCGACGGTCGCGGCAAAGAAGGCGGTGATCGCGCCGATCAGCGTCACGACGGTCAAGGCATCATGCGACAGTTCGAACAGCGGCGACATGCGGGCGACAAGGAAGACGCCGGCGGTAACCATGGTTGCGGCGTGAATGAGGGCAGACACCGGGGTCGGGCCTTCCATCGCGTCCGGCAGCCAGGTGTGCAGCAGGAACTGCGCCGATTTACCCATGGCGCCCATGAAGAGCAGAAGGCAGACGCCCGTCATCGCATTTGCCTTGTCCAGATGCATGCCGAACAGGTTGATGACGGTTTCCGAGGAGGCAGCGCCTTCTGCCGGCAGATAGGTTGCGGCCGCAGCAAAGATCGTCTCGAAATTGATCGAGCCGAACAGCACGAACACGCCGCCAATGCCGAGGATGAAGCCGAAGTCACCAACGCGGTTGACGATGAAGGCCTTCATGGCGGCAGCCGAGGCGGATGGCTTCTTGAACCAGAAGCCGATCAGCAGATAGGACGCCAGACCCACGCCTTCCCAGCCGAAGAACATCTGCAGCAGGTTGTCGGAGGTCACCAGCATCAGCATGGCGAAGGTGAAGAGCGACAGATAGGCGAAGAAGCGCGGACGATGCGGATCGTGATGCATATATCCGATCGAATAGAGGTGCACGAGCGTCGAGACGGTGTTGACGACGACGAACATGACAGCCGTCAGCGTATCGATGCGGAACGCCCATTCGACGTCGATGCCGCCGGACTGGATCCAGCGCAGCACGGTGACCTTGATCACCTCTCCCGGCTCGCCATGGGCGAGCGCCACGGTGAAGAAGACGATCCACGACAGGATAGCGACCACGATCATCAGACCGGTGGTGACATATTCCGAGGCCTTGGCGCCGATGGAGCGGCCGAACAGGCCGGCGATCAGGAAGCCGATCAGTGGAAGAAAGACGATAGCCTTGTAGATCATAGCCTTATCAGCCCTTCATCATATTGACGTCTTCGACGGCGATCGATCCGCGGTTGCGGTAGAAGACAACGAGTATTGCAAGACCGATGGCCGCTTCGGCGGCTGCGACGGTCAGAATGAACAAAGCGAAGACCTGGCCGACGATATCGTTCAGGAAGGCCGAGAAGGCCACCATGTTGATGTTGACCGCAAGCAGGATGAGTTCGATCGACATGAGGATGACGATGACGTTCTTCCGGTTAAGGAAGATGCCGAAGACACCGATCGTGAAGAGGATCGCGCTGACCGTCAGGTAGTGGGAAAGACCGATTTCCATATTCTGTTTCCTTGGATCCGTTCGCGCCTCAGATGCCCTGGCCCGGCTTGACCTTGACCGTGGTGACGGCGGTCTTCGGGTCGCGGCCGACCTGCGTGGAGATATCCTGCCGCTTGATGTCGGTGCGATGACGCAGCGTCAGCACGATGGCGCCGATCATGGCCACCAGCAGCACGAGGCCGGCGAGCTGGAAGAAGTAGACGTAATTGGTATAGAGCACGTCGCCGAGTGCGGCCGTATTGGTGCGTTCGGTGACAGGCGGGATCGGCATGGTAATGGACTTGGCCGCAATCGGGTTCAGCATGCTGCCGCCGACCACGACGATCAGTTCCGCCGCAAGGATGACACCGATCAGCGCACCGACCGGGGCATATTGCAACACGCCCGAACGGAGTTCTGCGAAATCCACATCCAGCATCATGACGACGAAGAGGAAGAGCACCGCCACGGCGCCGACATAAACCACCAGCAGGATCATGCCGAGGAATTCGGCGCCCGTCAGCAGGAACAGCGCGGCTGCGTTGAAGAAGGTCAAAATCAGGAAGAGCACCGAATGAACTGGGTTCTTCGATGCGATGACCATGAACGCAGACGCCACGGCGACGAAAGCGAATATATAAAAGAATACAGCGTGCAGACCCATGTTGGTGCCTTCTTGTCCTCATCGGGCAAAGATGGCTCGAAGGCCCCTCACCCGTTTCGTCCCCGCCGGCGAAAACCGCGCAGGCATTTTACTTTTCATCGCTCTCCGGGGCTTCCCCCGGAAAGACGGTTGCGCCTTAACGGTAAGGCGCATCCAGTGCGAGGTTGCGTGCGATTTCACGCTCCCAGCGGTCGCCATTGTCGAGAAGCTTCTGCTTGTCGAAATAAAGCTCCTCCCGGGTTTCCGTCGCGAATTCGAAGTTCGGGCCTTCGACGATGGCATCCACCGGGCAGGCTTCCTGGCAGAAACCGCAATAGATGCACTTCACCATGTCGATATCGTAACGCACCGTGCGGCGGGTGCCGTCATTGCGGCGCGGGCCGGCTTCGATGGTGATCGCCTGAGCGGGACAGATCGCTTCACACAGCTTGCAGGCGATGCAGCGCTCTTCACCGTTCGGATAACGGCGCAGCGCGTGCTCGCCGCGGAAACGCGGAGAGACCGGGCCCTTTTCGAAAGGATAGTTCACCGTTGCCTTCTGTTTGAAGAAGTGGCGCATCGTGAGCAGGATCGCGCCCACGAACTCCTTCAGGAACAGTGAATTGACGGCTTGGGAGAGGCTTGCCATCTCAGTCTCCAGATTTCTGAGCGAGGAGTACGGACATCAACCGGCCCATCCCGTCAGCTTCAATACGAATGCAACAATAACGACCATGGCGAGCGACAGCGGCAGGAACACCTTCCAGCCGAGACGCATGAGCTGGTCATAACGGTAACGCGGAACGAAAGCCTTGGTCAGCGCGATCATGAAGAAGACCATGCAGCCCTTCAATGCGAACCAGACAATGCCCGGAACCCAGTTGAGGAACCACACATCCACGATCGGCAGCCAGCCGCCCATGAACAGGATCGTCGTCAGGCAGCAGATCAGGACGATTGCAGCATATTCGCCGAGCATGAACATCATGTAAGGCGTGGAGCCGTATTCGACCATGTGACCGGCGACCAGTTCCGATTCCGCTTCCGGAAGATCGAAGGGCGGACGGTTGGTTTCGGCAAGGCCCGAAATGAAGAACACGATGAACATCGGGAACAGCGACAGCCAGTGCCAGTCAAGGAACGAGGCCGGGAGGCCGAGCATGGTTCCGAGGCCGGTCTTCTGGGCAAGCACGATGTCCGTCAGGTTCAGCGAACCGACGCAGAGCAGAACGGTGACGATGACGAGGCCGATCGACACTTCGTAGGACACCATCTGCGCGGCCGAACGCAGCGCGCCGAGGAACGGGTACTTCGAGTTCGAAGCCCAGCCGCCCATGATGATGCCGTATACTTCAAGCGAAGAAATCGCGAAGATATAGAGAATGCCGACATTGATATTGGCGACAACCCAGCCTTCGTTGAAGGGAATGACGGCATAGGTGGCGAGCGCCAGCGTCACCGCTACCAGCGGCGCCAGAAGGAAAACGGCCTTGTTGGCGCCGGCCGGAATGACAGGCTCCTTCAGAATGAACTTCAGAAGGTCGGCGAAGGACTGGAAGAGACCGAAGGGACCAACGACGTTCGGACCACGGCGCAGCTGTACCGCCGCCCACACCTTGCGGTCGGCAAGCAGCAGGAACGCGATGGACACCAGAAGGCAAACGAGAAGCAGCAGGGACTGGCCGACCATGATCAGCGCGGGCCAGACGTAGCTCCAGAAAAACTGTTCCATAAATCCCCTACCCTTACTCTGCCGCAGCCTGGAAATTGTTGCGGGCCAATGCGGAGCACTCGGCCATGACGGCGGATGCGCGCGCAATCGGGTTCGTCAAATAAAAGTCTTTAACCGGCGAGGCAAACGCCGACTTGTTGAGCGAGCCGCTTTTGCCAGCCAGCGCTTCGATATCTTTGCCGTTGCCGGCGACGATCTCGTCCGTTTCCGCCAGATGCGGATGCGCTACATAGAGCTGGCCGCGGAGCGCCGACAGCGAATCGAACGGCAGCTTCTTGCCGAGAACATCGGACAACGCACGCAGGATCGCCCAGTCTTCGCGGGCTTCGCCCGGTGCGAAACCGGCGCGGTTGCCCACCTGCACACGGCCTTCGGTGTTGACCCAGATACCGGATTTTTCGGTATAGGCCGCACCCGGAAGGATGACGTCGGCATTCATCGCGCCCTGGTCGCCATGGCTGCCGATATAGACGGTGAACTTGGCGCCCTTGTTCGACAGGTCGAGTTCATCGGCGCCGAGCAGGAAGAGAACGTCCATGGAGGCGACCATGTCAGCGGCGGCAACACCGCCCTCGCCCGGCACGAAGCCGATGTCGAGACCGCCGACGCGGGAAGCGGCGGTGTGCAGGACAGAGAATCCGTTCCACTCTTCGGTGACAGCACCTACCGAGGTAGCGAGCTTGGCGGCGGCAGCCAGTACGGCTGCGCCATCGGCGCGCGCCAGAGCACCCTGGCCGATGATGATCAGCGGGTTCTTGGCGGATTTCAGCTTGTCGATGAAGCTGTGCGAGCCATTGGCCAGATCGGAGAGCGTTTCAGCGCCGGAACCGAGATATTCGTAATTGTAGCGCAGTTCGCCAGCTTCGCCGATTACGCCGATCGGGAAACCGCCGCGACGCCAGCGCTTGCGGATGCGGGCATTGAGCACGGCCGCTTCGTAGCGCGGGTTGGAACCGACGATCAGCAGGGCGTCGGCCTGCTCGATACCTTCAATGGTGGAATTGAAGATGTAGCTGGCGCGGCCGAGCGACGGGTCAAGCGCTGCGCCATCCTGACGGCAATCGACATTGGCCGAGCCGAGCGACGCGAGAAGCGACTTCAGCGCGAACATTTCTTCGACGGACGACAGATCGCCGGCAATCGCGCCGATCTTGTTGCCGGACGTTGCGGCAACAGCCTGCTTGATCGCGCCGAAGGCTTCGCCCCAGGTTGCGGGCTGAAGGCGACCATCCTTGCGGACGTAAGGCCGGTCGAGGCGCTGCGTCTTCAGGCCGTCCCAGATGAAGCGGCTCTTGTCGGAAATCCACTCTTCGTTGATCGCCTCGTTGACGCGCGGCATGACGCGCATGACTTCGCGGCCACGGGTATCGACGCGAATGGCCGAACCGAGAGCGTCCATCACGTCGATGGTTTCGGTCTTGTTCAGTTCCCACGGGCGGGCGGTGAAGGCGAAAGGCTTGGAGGTGAGCGCGCCGACCGGGCAGAGGTCAACAACGTTGCCCTGAAGCTCCGAGGTCATCGCCTGCTCGAGATAGGTGGTGATTTCGGCATCTTCGCCGCGGCCGATGAGACCGAGTTCGGCAATGCCGGCCACTTCCGTGGTGAAACGGACGCAGCGCGTGCAGTGGATGCAGCGGTTCATGACCGTCTTGACGAGCGGTCCGATGTACTTGTCTTCAACCGCACGCTTGTTTTCCGCATAACGCGAACCGGCGATACCGAAGGCCATGGCCTGGTCCTGCAGGTCGCATTCGCCGCCCTGGTCGCAGATCGGGCAATCGAGCGGGTGGTTGATGAGCAGGAATTCCATCACGCCTTCGCGGGCCTTCTTGACCATTGGCGTGTTGGTGAAAATTTCCGGCAATTCGCCGTTCGGGCCGCCGCGAACGTCGCGAACGCCCATGGCGCAGGAAGCGGCGGGCTTGGGCGGTCCGCCCTTCACCTCGATGAGACACATGCGGCAGTTACCCGCGACCGACAAGCGCTCATGAAAACAAAAGCGCGGAACTTCGGCGCCAGCCTCCTCGCACGCCTGCAACAGCGTGAAATGATCCGGAACCTCGATCTCTTTACCGTCAACCTTGAGCTTTGCCATGGTTCTACTTACGTCCTGTTGCCTGTTCGTCCCATGTCTCACACGGTCCGCAACAAATCCTTAATCACGCCCGGCACTCGTATCGTCTGCCAGACGTTTCATGGTGTCGCGAGGCCGGAAAATTCCGGCTCCGCCTGAAGCCTCAATGCTTATTCAGCGGCTTCCAGAACAGCGCCATCATCCATGGCCCTGTAAGTATATTGGTCGATGCGCTTTTCGATTTCCGGACGGAAATTGCGGATCAGCGCCTGTACCGGCCATGCGGCGGCGTCGCCGAGCGCACAGATGGTGTGGCCTTCGATCTGCTTCGTCACTTCAAACAGCATGTCGATTTCGCGCTTCTGGGCATTGCCCTTGACCATGCGTTCCAGCACGCGCCACATCCAACCCGTGCCTTCACGGCACGGCGTGCACTGGCCGCAGCTTTCATGCTTGAAGAAGGCCGCGATGCGGGCAATCGCCTTGATGACGTCGGTGGACTTGTCCATGACGATCATGCCGCCGGTGCCGAAGGAAGACTTCACTTCGCGCATGCCGTCGAAATCCATGATGGCGTCCTTCATGTCCTCACCGCGAACGATGGGGCAGGATGCGCCGCCGGGGATGACGCCGAGCAGATTGTCCCAGCCGCCGCGAATGCCACCGCAATGGTGTTCGATCAGCTCGCGGAAGGACAGGCCCAGCGCGTCTTCGAAGGTGCAGGGACGCTCGACATGGCCGGAGACCATGAACAGCTTGGTGCCGACATTGTTCGGACGGCCGATGGACGAGAACCATGCAGCGCCACGGCGCAGGATGGTCGGCGCAACGGCGATGGATTCAACGTTGTTGACGGTCGTCGGGCAGCCGTAAAGACCCATATTGGCCGGGAACGGCGGCTTGAGGCGCGGCTGGCCCTTCTTGCCTTCAAGGCTTTCGAGCAGAGCCGTCTCTTCGCCGCAGATATAGGCACCTGCGCCGTGATGGACGTAGATGTCGAAATCCCAGCCGTTCTTGTTGTTCTTGCCGAGCAGGCCGGCATCATAGCATTCGTCGATGGCTGCCTGCAGCGCCTCACGCTCGCGCATGTATTCGCCGCGAACGTAGATATAGGCGGTATGCGCGCCCATGGCGAAACCGGCGATCACGCAACCTTCGATCAGCGTATGCGGATCGTTGCGCAGGATTTCGCGGTCCTTGCAGGTGCCGGGCTCGGATTCGTCGGCGTTGACGACGAGGTAATGCGGGCGGCCGTCATTTTCCTTCGGCATGAATGACCATTTGAGACCCGTCGGGAAGCCAGCGCCGCCGCGACCGCGAAGGCCGGAAGCCTTCATCTCGTTGATGATCCAGTCACGGCCCTTTTCGATGATCTGCTTGGTGCCGTCCCAATGGCCGCGCGCTCTCACGCCTTTCAGGGACTTGTCCTTGAGGCCGTAGAGATTGGTAAAGATGCGATCCTGATCTTTTAACATGCTTCACCTCTTACCGCGGCTTCTTGCCGAAGACCTTGATATACTCGGCTTCGCCACCCTTGGCGAGCGCCTCGGCCTGCTTGACCCAGTCATCACGGCCGATACGGCCCTTGAAATTCAGATAACCATCGACCCAGTCGCATTCGGCCTGCTTCCAGCCGGCGATCTGCGCATAGGTGAAGATGCCGAGCTCGTTCAGCGTACCCTCAATCTTGGGGCCTACACCGGAAATCAGCTTCAGGTCGTCGGGCGTTGCGGGCTTTTCGATGCCTGCCGGACGATCCTGGGAATCGAGCGACGGCTTCGCAGATCCCGAAGCTTCCTTTTCGGCGGTTTTCACATTGGCTTCGGCAGCCTTGGGCGCGGTCACCGGCGTCTTCAGCTTCGGATCGGTTTCAGGCGCGTCCGTCTTCGGCTTGGCGGCGTTGGAGGGCGGAACCGGTGCGGCGTCCGCAGCCACTTCGGCCGGCTTGTCGAGATTGGAGCGATCCGGCTTGATCTCTTCCGTCAGCGTCGTGAGGCCGCCGACCGGGACCGACTGGTGACGGTCGATCTGCGGGCCGGTCTTGACGGTGTCGCCCTTGCCTGCCTCGAACGTATCGATGATCTCTTCCAGACGCTCGGGCGTCAGGTCCTCATAGGCGTCCTTGAAGATGATGACCATCGGCGCGTTGACGCAGGCGCCCTGACATTCCACTTCTTCCCAGGAGAGCGTGCCGCTCTCATTGGTGTGCAGCGGATCGTGGTGGATCTTCTTGCGGCAGACATCCATCAGCGCTTCCGAGCCGCGCAGCATGCAGGGCGTGGTGCCGCAAACCTGAACGTGGGCGCGCGTGCCGACCGGCTTCAGCTGGAACTGGGTATAGAAGGTCGCCACTTCCATGACGCGGATATAGGCCATATCCAGCATGTCGGCGATTTTCTCGATGGCGGCGCGGGTAACCCAGCCGTCCTGCTCCTGCGCACGCATGAGCAGCGGGATGACCGCCGATTGCTGGCGTCCCTCGGGATATTTCTTGATCGTCTTTTCAGCCCATGCGGTATTTTCCGCATTGAAGGCAAACGCCACGGGCTGGAACTGATCTTCGGCTAGTCGACGAACGGACATACTTCCTCACGCCTTTTCAGTTTAACGTCTCACAACGCGATCTCGCCACCGTGACGAATTCGCAGGCGTAAGCCGCCTTGTCTTTCTGCATGAACACGATGAACTTGCTGCCATTGGGAACCGAGGCCTTGATCTCGTATCCCGACGACAGAAGCTGCTTGATGGTCGAAGAGCCGCCGCTCGACAGCGATATGCCGCCCTCGTCCGTCGCCGTCTGGGCGAGAGCGGAGGCAGACATCGCAGCGAGAAAAGCCGGTATGGCCAGCGGCAGACGCATCAGCGGTCGACCTCCCCGAACACGATGTCGAGGGAGCCGAGCACGGCTGTAACGTCAGCAAGCTGATGGCCCTTGCACAGGAAATCCATGGCCTGCAGGTGTGCGTAGCCCGGCGCGCGGATCTTGCAGCGATAGGGCTTGTTCGAACCGTCTGCGACCACGTAAACGCCGAACTCGCCCTTCGGCGCTTCGACGGCGGCGTAAACTTCGCCGGCGGGAACGTGGTAACCTTCGGTGTAGAGCTTGAAGTGGTGGATCAGCGCTTCCATCGAACGCTTCATCTCGCCACGCTTCGGCGGAACTACCTTGCCATCAAGCGAGGAGACCGGACCGATGCGGTGCTTGCCGGAGAGAAGGTCGACGCACTGCTTCATGATCTTTACGGATTCGCGCATTTCCTGCATGCGGATCAGGTAACGATCATAGCAATCGCCGTTCTTGCCGACGGGAATGTCGAATTCGAGATCGGAATAGCACTCATAGGGCTGCGCGCGGCGCAAATCCCAGGCAGCGCCCGAGCCGCGCACCATCACGCCCGTGAAACCCCAGGCGAAGGCGTCTTCAAGCGAGACGACGCCGATATCGACGTTACGCTGCTTGTAGATGCGGTTGTCGGTCAAAAGGCCCTCGATATTGTCGAGAACGGTGAGGAACGGATCGCACCACTTGCCGATATCATCCACCAGTTCCGGCGGCAGGTCCTGATGCACGCCGCCCGGACGGACGTAAGCCGAGTGCATGCGGGCGCCGCAGGCGCGCTCATAGAACACCATCAGCTTTTCGCGTTCTTCGAAGCCCCAGACCGGCGGCGTCATCGCGCCGACGTCCATAGCCTGTGTCGTCACGTTCATGATATGCGACAGGATGCGGCCGATTTCCGAATAGAGAACGCGGATCAACTGACCGCGCATCGGGATTTCGAGACCGAGCAGCTTTTCGACGGCGAGCGCGAAAGCGTGTTCCTGGTTCATCGGCGCGACGTAGTCGAGGCGGTCGAAATAAGGAACGGCCTGCAGATAGGTCTTGGTCTCGATCAGCTTTTCGGTGCCGCGATGCAGGAGACCGATATGCGGATCGACGCGTTCGACGATTTCGCCATCCAGTTCCAGAACCAGACGCAGCACGCCGTGCGCGGACGGATGTTCCGGACCGAAGTTGATCGTGAAATTGCGGACGTTATGCTCAGTCATTCTAGTGCTCCGCCGAGGTGATCATGGCGATGAATTCGGGGCCGGTCATGTTCTGCGTGATTTCCGCGAAAGAATAGCTCGAAGGCTTCTCATCCGTGAAAATCTGCGACGCGAACTTGAAACTGGAAGGGTTATCGAAAGCCTGCAGCGAAACGGCGAAATGCTTGCCGTCCTTCGAGCGCCACATCAGCGTGCTGCCGCAATTCTTGCAGAAGCAGCGCTCACCCCATTCCGACGAGGAATAGACGCCGAGGTTCTCTTCGTTCTCAACGGAGATATCAGCGCATTCGACAGCCAGAAAGGCACCGCCGGACCAGCGGCGGCACATGGAGCAATGGCAAACGCCGAATTCGCGGGCACCGATGACGGCATTGAGGCCGACGGCGCCGCAAAGACATTGTCCATGCTCTGTCGCGGGGGCTTGGCTCATTGCTTGGCCTTTTCGTCACCCGGGAGAACATATTCGGTCCCTTCCCAGGGGGAGAGGAAATCGAAGTTGCGGAATTCCTGTTTCAGTTCAACCGGTTCATAAAGAACCCGTTTCAGCACGTCATCGTAACGCACTTCCACAAAGCCGGTAACCGGAAAATCCTTGCGCAGCGGATGGCCTTCGAAACCGTAGTCCGTGAGGATGCGGCGGAGATCCTTATGGCCTTCGAACGGAATGCCATACATGTCCCAGGCTTCGCGCTCGAACCATTCGGCACCCATATAAACCGAGGTCGAAGACGGTACGCCCTCGTCTTCCGCCACCTGCAGCTTGACGCGTACGCGCAGGTTCTGGCGCGGCGACAACAGATGATAGACAACGTCGAAACGCTTTTCGCGCTGCGGCCAGTCGACACCGCAAATATCGATGATGTTGACGAAACCGCACTGCACGTCGTCACGCAGGAAGGTCAAAAGCGCGATCACGCTTTCAGGCGTCGTGTTCAGCGTCAGCTCGCCATAGGCGATATCAGCCGACACCACGAGGGAACCGCGCGCTTCCTTAACGTAAGCAGCAAGATCGTTGAGAGCTTCGCTCATTCTTAATCCGTCCTTTGCCCTTAGCGCTCGATCGTACCGGTACGACGAATCTTCTTCTGCAGCAGAAGCACGCCGTAAAGCAGCGCCTCCGCCGTGGGGGGACAGCCCGGAACGTAGATATCCACCGGCACGACGCGGTCGCAGCCGCGCACGACAGCGTAGGAATAATGGTAATAGCCGCCGCCATTGGCACAGGAGCCCATGGAGATGACGTAACGCGGCTCGGGCATCTGGTCATAGACCTTGCGCAGAGCGGGCGCCATCTTGTTGGTCAGCGTGCCGGCGACGATCATGACGTCCGACTGGCGCGGTGAGGCGCGCGGGGCGACGCCGAAGCGCTCCATGTCGTAACGCGGGCCGGACGCCTGCATCAGGCCTTCGACGGCGCAGCAGGCAAGGCCGAACTGCATCCACATCAGGGAGCCGGTGCGGGCCCAGGTGATCAGCTCGTCGGTCGAGGTGACGAGAAAACCCTTGTCGGCCAGCTCGTCATTGATTTCCGTGAAGTAGGCATCGTTGCTGCCAACCGGCTTGCCGGTGGAGGGATCGATGATCCCCTTCGGCTGCGGCGCAACGAGCGTGGTGTTGTTCTGGCTCATGCCCATTCCAGCGCTCCCTTCTTCCACTCATAGATAAAGCCGATGGTGAGAACGAGAAGGAACACCATCATCGACCAGAAACCGAACCAGCCCATCTCGCCAAAAGACACCGCCCATGGGAACAGGAAGGCGACTTCCAGGTCGAAGATGATGAACAGGATCGACACGAGATAAAAGCGGATATCGAATTTCATGCGGGCATCGTCGAAGGCGTTGAAACCGCACTCGAAAGCAGAAAGCTTTTCCGGGTCCGGCGCCTTGTAAGCGACAGCGAACGGCGCAATGAGAAGCGCCAGGCCGATGACGAGAGCGATACCGATGAATATTGCGATCGGAATGTAGGAACTGAGGAGTTCAGTCATGGTCTCTTCCCTGCCCGGCCGGGTGCCGGGCCTGCCTTTGTGACCTTAAGTCTCAAAGAGCGGACAATATGTTGCAACGCCAAAGTCGTTAGCGCAGCCGCGCTCTCTCTGCAAGAGTTTAGGCACCATTTCAAGACACCTGCCGCATTGATTGGCAACAATATTGCCGGAATTGACGCAAATTTGGGCCACAATTCCGGCCTAAGCCACTCAAATACAATAATAATCGATTGAACGACGCAACCGCAAAAAAGTCACACGAATTTTACGTCCGGATGGCGGTGAAGTGACGATATTTGGGAATCGAAACTTGACTAAAAAATGCAGGAAAAATCGCGTTTAAAAAGCCCGGAATCAGGCGCTGGAATCGTCAATAGACGAGCGCGCAAATCGCGTGTCGATCTGTTTTTTAAGGAGACATTTCAGGAGAGAGAAATGGCGCGAGTGACGGGGCTCGAACCCGCGACCTCCGGCGTGACAGGCCGGCACTCTAACCGACTGAGCTACACCCGCGCACCACAGACATTCATCTGCGTTTTCCGAGGGACAGGATGGCGCGAGTGACGGGGCTCGAACCCGCGACCTCCGGCGTGACAGGCCGGCACTCTAACCGACTGAGCTACACCCGCATCTCCTGACGACAGGAACCAGTCCCGCCGCTCGAACCAGCCTCGGCTGTTCGATGAGCGGCTAACTACGGCGTTCGTGCGGGGGTGTCAAGCAGGTTTCACGACAAAAGAATAAGCTTCTTCATTTTGATCGGGAAAAACCGAAAGGCCTTGGAAGGCGATTGCGGCAAACGCCCTGTTTTTCGGGCTTTTCCCAACGAAAACAAAAAACTTGTCCACAGCCGGAGGCTTCCGTAGCGGGATTTCCACATGACCATCACGGCGTCCTCGGGTCCTGTTTCGGGCAAAAAGCCCGCAGTTCCCGGCTTTTTGCCCCCGTCCCCCGGCGACGGAAAATTCTCTCGGCAAAAAAAACAAAAAAACTTCACAAAAGCCCTTGCGGTTTTTTTCCGATCCGCATACATCACGGCCACCGACGCGGCGGACATGATCCGCAAGACGCGAAGGGCGATTAGCTCAGTTGGTAGAGCGCCTCGTTTACACCGAGGATGTCGGGAGTTCGAGTCTCTCATCGCCCACCATTTTCCCAGAAGATTTAAATATCACCCCCTGAGACCGAGATTGTTCGTGTTTGCTTTGGCTATGCGATAAGCCCTCCAGTATTCGGAATCATTGCCCCCTGCCCTAACTACGGTCGGTAGAGCGTCGTCACGATTCCCAACCGCTGGAATCGCTTTTCTCCAGTTGCGCCATGCCAAATCGGCACCGCTGTTCCAAAATCCGACAACTTGACCACCCCCTGTATCACCCCGCAACATACCGGAAAATAAGGAAGATTCAGACTTTCTAAAGAGATTTCAGGCATTGTTTGCGCACCGTTTCATGATGAACGGTTGAACTGATGGATGAAACCATGTCGATCGACGCGTTTGTAACACTCGCGCTTATAGCGCTGCCTGTTTATATTTTTTTCCGCTGGGTCCAGCAGGACTCGGAGAAACAAGATACTCCCAAAAGCAAGAATTCCATGGGGCGGTGATCTGTTACCATCGATCCGCAGTATTTTCCCGGATGGCTCCGGACGAATCCTTCACAATCCGATATCGAAGCGGCAATGCCGATTTTAACGGCTTGCATCGTCAGGCATCGTGCAGGATCGGGAAACGCGGCCAAGAGGCCCCTCGCCGTACAAAAAAGCCGGGCATAGCCCGGCTTTTCTCATTTGCGGTGCCAATCGGCCCGATCAGTTGATCGCCTTCATATTGACGGTGAAGAACAGCGTTTCGCCGGAAGAATCGTCCACGCCGTCATTGTCCGTCACGGCATAGGCCGTTCCCGCCTTGTCGAAGGTGAAGCCTTCCAGCTTGTCGACGACATAACCGTTGGTCTGGGCCTTGAGGTCAGGCAGGAAGTCATGGGCTTCCTGCTTGGCCACCAGCGGCAGTTCGCCGCCGATCTTGCCCGGCTTCAGGTCCGCGATCGCAACACGGTAGAGCTTCTTGATCTTGGCCTTGTCGCCGATCTGGTTGTCGCGCTCGACGATATAGACATAGTCGCCCTGCGCGGCGATTTCGGAGAGGCCGACCCAGCCTGCCTCGGTCTTGTCGAGCGGGTAACGGACGGCGCCCCACTCCTTGGATTTCGGATTGTAGGAGACCAGCTTGACGAAGCCCTTTTCGTCCGTGCCCCATTCACGCTGCACAGCCATCCACAGCGTCGCGTCGTCGCCCTTGCCGATCATCGTCACGCCTTCGAAACCGAAGCGGGTGTCGCCGGCGAGAAGTTCCTTCGGCAATGCGATCTCAGCCTTGATCTCGCCCTTGGCGTTGACGTTATAGAGCGCGTGCGGAACGAGCTTGGCGCTGTCGCCTTCAGAAGCCAGCCAGAAACCGCCTTTGCCGTCCAGCGTGATGCCTTCGATGTCGAGCTTCTGAGCGGCAATACCGTCACGCTTGACGCGCAGGACGCTAGTGATGGTGGCGGGCTTTTTCGTCGCATCGATGGTAAAGATCGACGGCTGGTTGCCATAGACCGAGTCGGAGACGGCATAGAGAATGCCGGGCTTTTCGGCATCGCCGACCAGACCCGAAAGAGCGCCCCAGCCGATCGGTGCACCATCGACGGTGGCGGAAACCAGCTGCGGATAGGCTGCTTCACCTTCACCGCGTTCATAGAGCATGACATGCGAGCGCACGCCGCCGTCTTCGATCAGATCGACCTCATTGGCCGTGGCAAGGAGGTTGCGCGACGGGATGGCGACAGCGCCTTCCGGCGAAACGCCCGAAGGCAGGAGCTGCGTCAGTTCCGGCTCCTTGCCGGTGTCCTTGTAGACAGCGACGACAGAGGCGCGCTCCGACAGCACGAAGAAATATTTCTGGTCGCCGAAGGTCGCCGCTTCCAGACCTTCCGGCTCGATGCCCTTTGCCTTGGAGCGCTTTTCCGGATAGTGGCCGATGGCCGCAACCGCGTGTTCGAGCGAGGCGCCGGATTCGTAGACGAGCTTGCCGGTCTTGTCGAAGATGGTAAAGCCGCGCGAACCGCCCTGCCAGTCGCCCTCATTGGCGATGACGATACGGTCGTTGTCCAGCCACTTCACGGCGTCCGGCTCGCGCTTGCGGCCTTCCTGCTTGTCGGTGAACTTCAACTGGCCATCGGTCTTCGTATCGATGCCTTCAAGATCGACCTTGCCGGCGGAGAAATGCGTCTTCACCGTACCGGTCTTGCCGTCGAGAATGACGATATGATTGTTTTCCTGAAGAGTCAGCGCGATCTCGCCATTGGCGTTGATTGACACGAATTCCGGCTCTGGATCCTCAGGAGAAATTTCGGCAAGACCGGTGAGCTCGATCTTCTTCAGCTTCGCGCAATCGGCAACGCCGTCTTTCAGGCCGACAGTCACCAGATAACCGGCGGGCATCTGCGGCAGGGCGCCTTCGTTCACCTCTTCATCGCGCTCGTTTTCGATGGCGATGGCGGCGAAGGTCTTGTCTGGGGAAACGGCGACGGAATCGGGCTGGCCGCCGA
Organism: Agrobacterium sp. ST15.13.015; assembly: GCF_027871645.1. Classification (NCBI taxonomy): domain Bacteria; kingdom Pseudomonadati; phylum Pseudomonadota; class Alphaproteobacteria; order Hyphomicrobiales; family Rhizobiaceae; genus Agrobacterium; species Agrobacterium sp. ST15.13.015. The sequence goes on along the minus strand of NZ_JAQAHF010000002.1, from coordinate 258,050 downwards.
GATCACAGCTTGCTTCGATCTTTTTGGTAGCAATATCGACCGTCACCAGCTTGCCGGAGGGCTTCGCGCGATTTTCCGACGTATTGACGCCGGCCAGCACCTTGAGACCGGCAACGGCAACGGAGGTCGGTTCGCCTTCGAGCCGCAGCGCGCCGCCGGCCTTGGGAGCCTTGGCGTCGGTGATGTCGATGAAACCGATGCCGCCAAGCGGGCTGTCCGAATAGATCAGTGTCTTGCCGTCTTCGCTGGCGGTAATGATTTCAGCCGAGGTGACGGATTTGGCGTCCTTGTCCGCGGGAAGGTTTTTCGCCACCGGGAAAGATGCGATGCGGTTGAAAACCGGCTCGGCCGCGGCCGGGATGGCTGCGGACGTGAGCAGCGCGGCGGTCAAAGCCATTTGAGAAAATCGGAACGCCATTTTAATCCCCCTTGGGTCCAAAAATACCCCAAGGCTTCTGCGTTACAGACATGACAGTGGCATGACACTTCCTGACCGCTGAATCAAAAAGCCCGGCCTGGAAGGCCGGGCTTTCGTGTTTATGCCCACATTCCGCGTCGAAAAACGCCGTGTGTCCGGATGGAAGCTACACAGGCGCTTCCCTGCTTTCATTCACATCTTGACCGGGAGAACCCGGCCTGTCCGAAAAGAGTTTTTCGAAACACCGCCCGCTTTTGGCGGCGATGTGACGGCGTCAGGGCGTCAAAACATGTTTCCTCGTGAACCTGAAAAGCTGCCCGCCCGCCGCCGGGCGTTGCGGCTTTCCGGAAACCTTACGAGTTGACGGCGTCCTTCAGGCCCTTGCCTGCGGAAAACTTCGGTACGTTGCGAGCCGGGATATCGACTTCAGCACCCGTGGAAGGGTTACGGCCCTTGGAGGCTTCACGACGGCTGACGGAGAAGCTGCCGAAGCCGGCCAGGCGAATGTCGCCACCGTTCTTCAGTTCGCTCTGTACAGTTTCGAATACAGCATCAACAGCGGAAGCAGCATCTGCCTTCGTGAGACCAGCCTTTTCGGCAACAGCAGAGACGAGCTCGTTCTTGTTCATGTTTCCACCCCTTTCAATGGTTTGAAACGACTCAAATTAAGCCGGCGCAGAATACGTTCGCATCCGCGCGCAGCAACCCAAAAGCGCTGGAATCGCCTGAAAAACAAGGGGTCTGCGTTTTTTTTCACAAAAAAGGCCGACATTTCTGCCGGCCTTCCACATATTCGTGCCAAATTCGCATCACTTGTGCGCAGCTTTACGCCACATGCGCCTTCCGACACCTAAGACATTGAATCTATGCATCAGCCATCGCGAAAGGCGATTCCCGCCCCTCGCGACGATGCATTATCAATGCGCGATGGTCTGGCTGCCGTCGTCGACGCCTTCGACGGTTGCGATCACCGGCGTCTCGATGCTGCCGTCCCACTCGATGGGCTCCGGCTGGCGGATAAGGGCGTGCTTGATGACCTCGCCCATGCGCGACACCGGGATGATTTCCATCTCGTTCTTCACATTGTCCGGAATCTCCGCCAGATCCTTGGCGTTTTCTTCCGGGATCAGCACCTTCTTGATGCCGCCGCGAAGGGCCGCAAGCAGCTTTTCCTTCAGGCCGCCGATAGGCAGCACGCGACCGCGAAGCGTGATCTCACCCGTCATCGCCACATCCTTCGAGACCGGGATACCCGTCATGATGGAGACGATGGCGGTCGCCATGGCAACACCGGCGGACGGACCGTCCTTCGGGGTTGCCCCTTCCGGAACGTGCACGTGGATATCGCTCTTGTCGAAGCGCGGCGGCTCGATGCCGAAGTCCACGGCGCGCGAACGGACATAGGATGCCGCCGCCGAAATGGATTCCTTCATCACTTCCTTGAGGTTACCGGTCACCGTCATACGACCCTTGCCCGGCATCATCACGCCTTCGATGGTGAGCAGCTCACCGCCAACTTCCGTCCAGGCAAGACCCGTGACGACGCCGACCTGATCCTCGCGCTCGGCCTCGCCATGGCGGAACCGCGGAACGCCCAGATAATCCGGCACGTTGGCAGCGGTGACTTCCACGGACTTGACCTTGCCCTTGATGATCTCGGTGACAGCCTTGCGCGCCAGCTTCATCAGCTCGCGTTCGAAACTGCGCACGCCCGCCTCGCGGGTGTACTGCTGGATGACGACCATCAGGGCGTCATCGGTAACCGAGAATTCTTCCGGACGCAGGGCATGTTCCTTGATCGCCTTAGGCAACAGGTGACGCTTGGCGATTTCGCGCTTTTCGTCTTCCGTGTAACCGGCGATGCGGATCACTTCCATGCGGTCCATCAGCGGGCCGGGAATGTTCAGCGTGTTGGCCGTTGTCACGAACATCACGTCGGACAGGTCGTATTCCACTTCAAGGTAATGGTCCATGAAGGTGGAGTTCTGTTCCGGATCGAGAACCTCGAGCAGAGCCGACGACGGATCGCCACGGAAATCCATGCCCATCTTGTCGATTTCGTCGAGCAGGAAGAGCGGGTTCGCCTTCTTGGCCTTCTTCATCGACTGGACGATCTTGCCCGGCATGGAGCCGATATAGGTACGGCGGTGACCGCGGATTTCCGCCTCGTCACGAACGCCACCCAGCGCCATGCGCACATATTCGCGGCCGGTCGCCTTGGCGATCGACTTGGCGAGCGAGGTTTTGCCGACGCCGGGCGGGCCGACGAGGCAGAGGATCGGGCCACGGATTTTCGTCGCACGGGCCTGCACGGCCAGATATTCGACGATACGCTCCTTGACCTTGTCCAGACCGAAGTGGTCCTGATCCAGGATCTTCTCGGCATTGTTGAGGTCCGCCTTGATCTTGGACTTCTTGCCCCAGGGCAGACCAAGCAGCCAGTCCAGATAGTTGCGCACGACGGTCGCTTCCGCGGACATCGGGCTCATCTGGCGCAGCTTCTTCATTTCCGCTTCGGCCTTTTCCTTGGCCTCCTTGGAAAGCTTGGTCTTGGCGATGCGCTCTTCCAGCTCGGCCATCTCGTCACGGCCGTCCTCGCCGTCGCCGAGCTCCTTCTGGATCGCCTTCATCTGTTCGTTCAGGTAATATTCGCGCTGTGTCTTCTCCATCTGGCGCTTGACGCGCGAGCGGATGCGCTTTTCGACCTGGAGCACGGAAATTTCGCCTTCCATGAAGCCGAGCGCCTTTTCAAGCCGCTGCTTCACGCTGACGGTTTCCAGCATTTCCTGCTTTTCGGTAATCTTGATCGACAGGTGCGAAGCGACCGTATCGGCAAGCTTCGAATAATCGTCGATCTGGCCGGCGGCGCCGACAACCTCGGGCGAAATCTTCTTGTTGAGCTTCACATAGCTCTCGAATTCAGACACGACCGAACGCGACAAAGCCTCGATCTCGACCGGATCTTCGGCAGGCTCCTGCAACGGCGTCGCAGTGGCTTCATAGAAGTCTTCACGGCCGGTGTAGCTGTCGATCTGGGCGCGGCCCTTGCCTTCCACCAGCACCTTCACGGTGCCGTCGGGAAGCTTCAGAAGCTGCAGGACATTGGCGACCGTGCCGACCTTGTGGATGGCCTCCGGGGCCGGATCGTCATCGCTGGCGTTGATCTGGGTAACAAGCATGATCTGCTTGTCCGACCCCATGACTTCCTCGAGCGCACGGATGGATTTTTCCCGCCCGACGAACAGGGGAACGATCATATGCGGGAAAACGACAATGTCGCGCAGGGGAAGTACCGGATAGGTACCGCCAGATGCCGCAGACGTGATGTTCGTCATATCATTTCCTTTCCATGGTCCCTTTCGGGACACTTTGCCGGACAGCTTGGGGCATCCGGCACATTCATTTCTCGAGACTGAAAGTGGAGTTTCGAAACACCGATTTCAAGTCGCCGGAACAGACGGCCTTACGCGACGGCAGGACCGTGAAATTCAACAAAACCCAGCGCCGGCTAATACTACCGACATTTCCGGTTATCCTTGAGGGCTCAGGAACCGGGTCGCCGACGAAATTCACATTTCCGTCATATCGCGCTGCAAATCAGTTGTAAGACTTTATCAGCAAAGCGCAATCCGCTCCAAACGCAAAATCGGGCTTCGCCAAGTTAGGCGCAAGTTTCACACCCGGCGACAACAGAAAAGGCCCGCACGGAGGCGGGCCTTCTGACTTCATCGAAGCACCGGACCGGCCGATCAGGCCGAAACGTTGGTCTTTTCTTCCTGACGATCCGCATAGATGTAGAGCGGGCGTGCAAGGCCGCTGACGACCTCGTCGGAAATGACCACTTCGCGCACGCCTTCCAGCGTCGGCAGTTCGAACATGGTGTCCAGAAGGATTTTTTCCATGATCGAGCGCAGGCCGCGGGCGCCGGTCTTGCGGGTGATCGCCTTGCGGGCGATTTCGCGCAGCGCGTCCTCGTGGAAGGTCAGTTCCACATCTTCCATCTCGAACAGGCGCTGATACTGCTTGACCAGCGCGTTCTTCGGCTCGGACAGGATCTGGATCAGCGCATCCTCATCGAGGTCTTCCAGCGTGGCGAGAACCGGCAGACGGCCGATGAATTCCGGGATGAGACCGAACTTCACCAGATCTTCGGGCTCCAGCTCGCGCAGAACCTCGCCGACGCGGCGATCATCTTCCGCCTTGACGGTCGCACCGAAGCCGATCGAGGTCTTTTCACCACGGGCCGAGATGATCTTGTCGAGACCGGCAAAGGCGCCGCCGCAGATGAACAGGATGTTGGTCGTATCCACCTGCAGGAATTCCTGCTGCGGATGCTTGCGGCCGCCCTGAGGCGGTACGGAAGCGACCGTGCCTTCCATGATCTTCAGAAGCGCCTGCTGAACGCCCTCGCCCGACACGTCGCGCGTGATGGACGGGTTGTCCGACTTGCGGGAAATCTTGTCGACTTCGTCGATATAGACGATACCGCGCTGGGCGCGCTCGACATTGTAATCCGCAGCCTGCAACAGCTTCAGGATGATGTTTTCCACGTCCTCGCCGACGTAACCGGCTTCGGTCAGCGTCGTTGCGTCCGCCATGGTGAAGGGAACGTCGATGATGCGGGCGAGCGTCTGGGCAAGATAGGTCTTGCCGCAGCCCGTCGGACCGACGAGCATGATGTTCGACTTCGCAAGCTCGACATCGCCATTCTTGGAGGCGTGCGCGAGGCGCTTGTAGTGGTTGTGAACGGCAACAGACAGGATCTTCTTCGCCTGCTTCTGGCCGATGACGTATTCGTCGAGGATCTTGATGATGTCCTGCGGGGTGGGAACACCCTCACGCGACTTCACCATCGACGTCTTGTTCTCCTCGCGGATGATGTCCATGCACAATTCGACGCATTCATCGCAGATGAATACCGTCGGTCCGGCAATGAGTTTCCGGACTTCGTGCTGGCTCTTGCCGCAGAATGAACAATAGAGTGTATTCTTAGAGTCGCCGCCGTTGCTGCCGCTGACTTTGCTCATATCACTTTCCTTCCAGCACGCCGCAGGTCCGCCAAACGGATCGCGGTCAACTTACCGCCCGCCGATACGGCAGCCCTTGGGGTGCATCGCCGTATCCGCCTCGTTTCCCGGGGTACTAACCGGTATCAGATACATGAGCTGACAACCGGCTGCAACGAATTCCCCATCAAACCAAAGGCCACGTCATAAAAATTCAACATAGCCTTTATATATACTAATATCGCTTTCTGTTGCGGTTGAAAGCCCCGAAATTACTTTTGCGGGTTCAAACAAACGTCAAAAAGCGGCGCGCCTCAATTCGCGGCGGCGCCTTCGATTTCCTGGCGCGAGGTCAGGATCTTGTCGATCACGCCCCAGTCCTTCGCCTCGTCTGCATCCATGAAGTGGTCGCGATCGAGGGTTTTTTCAACCTCTTCGAGCGTACGGCCCGTGTGCTTCACGTAGACTTCATTGAGGCGGCGCTTCATCTTGATGATGTCGCGGGCGTGGCGCTCGATGTCCGATGCCTGCCCCTGGAAACCGCCGGAAGGCTGGTGCACCATGATGCGGGCGTTCGGGGTTGCGAAACGCATTCCCTTTTCACCGGCAGCCAGAAGCAGCGAGCCCATGGAGGCAGCCTGGCCGACGCAGAGCGTGGAGACCGCAGGGCGGATGAACTGCATCGTATCGTAGATCGCCATGCCGGCGGTCACAACGCCACCCGGCGAATTGATGTAGAGCGCGATTTCCTTCTTCGGGTTTTCAGCCTCGAGGAAAAGCAGCTGCGCGCAGACGAGCGAAGCCATCTGGTCTTCCACCGGGCCGGTGAGGAAAATGATGCGTTCCTTGAGAAGACGGGAAAATATGTCGTAGGAGCGTTCGCCGCGATTGGTCTGCTCAACGACCATCGGCACCAGAGCCATGGCGGTATCAACTGGATTTTTCATGTCCGTCCTTTGTCAAACTCTGCCCTTCGCGAAAAACCGCTCCGGAATCACTTCTAACCTTCATACTCCCTACATAGAGTGTCCCTGCCCCGTACTTCAAGACACGAAGCCGCATATCCTTAACGGCTCAACAGCGTTTGCAGGCCTTTCGGGCCGAGGTTGACAGGGCTTTCGGACCGGGCGGCGCCAGCCGGGCCTCTTTCCCCGCTGCCACCATTTTTTTACTATGGCAGGCGACGACGGCAAAAATCGCCCGCCATGCACAGATATAACTTCTCACCGGCAAGAACTCGTTAGTATTTGCTGCCGATACTGGCCAGCGAATTTCCGGTTCCCTTTGGGGAATGGGCCCACCGGGCGAAATGGCAGCTCAACAATTCCAGCGGGCATAACGCACCTCGTGCGAAAGAGCCCGCTTTTATCGCATTATGGCGCAGATAGGATTTTGCAATGCTGGATGCAAAGACGAGCACGCTACTGTGGGCGGCGGAAACGTTCACCCTTGCCGTGCTTTTGGGAACGCTGTGGCTGCACCGCCCTTCCCGCCGGCATAATCTCTTTTTCGCCGCCGGTTTCCTCGCCACGGGCTTCGGCGCTGTCATGGTGGCGTTTCGCGGGGATATTTCCAGTTTTCTGTCCATCCAGGTCGGCAATACGCTCGCACTTTCCGCCTTCGGTTTCTGGCTTGCGGGCCTGCTGTGCTTCGAACAGCGGAAAATCGGCGGCTGGGTCGCCATTCCGGCTCTCCTGTGGATCGCCGGAATGTTCCTGCCGCCCGTGCGTGAAAACATGGTGGCCCGCATCCTGCTTTATCACGCCAGTGCGGCCACGGGTTATTTCATGCTCGCCGGCGTCCTTCTGGCCAGCAAGGCGCGCGCCTCACGCAGCCGCCGGGTTCTGGCCGCGATCCTGATCCTGCAGGCTTTTGCCGGGGCGTTCGTCGCATCCATCGTCATCCCCGTCAATGCCGCCATCCCCAACGCCATTCCCATGACATCGGCGCTTGCCCTCTCCGGCATGCTCGGCTTCACGGCCATCATCATGATCAGCGCCAAGATCATCATGGAGGATACGGAAAGCCGCCTCCATCGCCTCGCCATGACCGATCATCTGACCGGCGTTCTCAACCGGCGCGGCCTGCTGGAGGAGTTCGAGCGTATCAAGAAAAGGTCGCCGGCCTCCAGCCGTTACGTGGCTCTGGTGCTGTTCGATATCGACCATTTCAAGAAGATCAACGACAGATACGGCCACCAGTCCGGCGATGCGGTCCTCGTGCATTTTTGCAATATCGCCCAGCGCGCAATCGGCGATCGCGGCCTTTTCGTCAGGATGGGAGGCGAGGAATTCGCGCTGGTTGCCGAAGTCGAAAGCCCTTCCAGCACGGCGACGCTTGCGGAAGCCATCCGCAGCAATCTGCGCCTTTCGAAGATCAGTTCGCGCGGTGAAGCCATCGAGGTGACCACCAGCGTCGGCATATCGGAAGCCATGATCAAGGACGCCGACCTCAACACGATGATGACGGAAGCCGACCGCGCGCTTTATGCCGCCAAGAAGGCCGGGCGCAACCGGACCGTCATCCATGTCAATTCAGCCAATGTCGTCGTGCCCGCCTCGGACCGCGACGAAAATCCGATGGACAACAATGCCGACCGCCAGGTCGCGGCGCTGAACCGGATAGCCGCCATCGCCAGCCGATGACAATGTAACCACCCAGTGACAGGCATAGAGGTATCCGGAAGGGATTTCCCTCCCTTCCCAAAGCGCCGCGCGCGGAATAGACCATGGGCATGACAGCGACATTTCCGTTTCTCAAAATCGATCCCGCCACCCGCCGCATTTCCCTTGATGCCCGCGACCCGGCTTTCTACAGCGATCCGAACCCGGTCTATGCGGCCCTGCACGCTGAATGTCCCACCTTCTACTGGGAAGAACAGCGGCAATGGTTTTTCACCGGATACGACCACGTGAGCGCGCTGTTGCGCGACCGCCGCTTCGGACGGCAGATCCTGCATGTGGCAAGCCGCGAAGAGATCGGCCTGGCGGAGCCGCTGGAACATGTGAAGCATTTCGACGCTGCCGAGCAGCATTCGCTTCTGGAACTGGAACCGCCGGAGCACACGCGGCTGCGCACGCTCATCAACCGCGCCTTCGTGTCGCGGCACGTCGACAAGATGAAGCCGGAAATCGAGGAACTCGCCAACCGTCTGATCGACGCCTTCGAAAGCAAGGGCGAGACGGAACTGCTCTCTTCCTATGCCGATATCATTCCGGTGACGATGATCGCCCGCATGATCGGCATTCCCGAGGAGATGGGGCCGCAGCTTCTGAAATGGTCGCACGCCTATGTCGGCATGTATATGTTCAAGCGCACGCCGGAAGATGAGCTGCTGGCCGACAGGGCCGCGCATGAGTTTTCAGACTATGTGCGCAGCGTGATCGCCGAGCGGCGGGCGGAGCCGAAGGACGATCTGCTGAGCCACATGATCCATACGGAGCACAAGGGTCAGTATCTGACCGACGACGAGCTCATCTCCACCACCATCGTGCTGCTGAATGCCGGGCACGAGGCGACCGTGCACCAGATCGGCAATTCCGTGCGCATCATTCTGGAAAGCGGCATCTCCCCCAAGACGCTGTTTAACGACGATGCCGCCACGGAACGCACGGTGGAAGAAACCCTGCGCATCTGCGCGCCGGTGCATATTTTCCAGCGCTGGGTTCTGGAACCCGTCGAAATCGACGGCGTCGCGTTCAGGCGCGGCGACAAGGTCAGCCTCATCCTCGCCGCCGCCAATCTCGATCCGGCAAAATTTTCCGATCCCCTGACCTTCCGGCCGGACCGCAACGAGGGCGCCAACGTCTCCTTCGGCGCCGGCATCCATTTCTGCATCGGCGCGCCGCTGGCAAGGCTGGAGCTCAATCTTGCCCTGCCCCTGCTTTTCAAACGCCTGCCGGGCCTGAAGATCGCCGAGCCGCCCAGGGTCAAGGATGTCTATCATTTCCATGGTCTGGAGCGGCTCGATCTCAGCTGGTGAGATTTGGCCGGTAGAGCACTCGCAAGGATCATCCGGTTTCAGAGCCGGATGACATAATCCTTCCGCGTCGTCTCGACGACCTCCCACGTGCCCGTAAAGCCCGGACGCAGGATAACGCGGTCGCCCGGTCTCAGATCGCGCGGGGCACCGCCGTCTTCGGTCAGGATGGAATGGCCTTCGAGAATGTTGAAATATTCCCATTCGTCATAGACCACCCGCCATTTGCCGGGCGTGGACTGCCAGATGCCGGCATAGATGCCGCCCGGAGCTTCCTCGATATTCCATGTGGTGAATTTGGGATCGCCGGAAATCAGTCTTTCCGGGGCGGGTGCACCGTATTCCAGCTCGGCGATATCATCGAAGGACAGAAAATTCGTCATGACGTCCCCTGTCCGTCAAATATGGTTGGCCATACAGCTTTGCTCAATTCTGAGCGCTTCGTCAAACAGTCTTGGGTATTCCGGTTGGGCGTTACCGCCGAGGAAATGAGACGCCTACTCCATCTTCGTCCAGCCGAAAACCAGCCAGGTGTATTTCGACTTCTTGTCGGGTTCAGCGGTGTACGTCATCTGTATATCGCCGTTCTTCGCGTAGATATCGAGCCGGGGCGCGGTATCCAGCTTCAGCCACAGCGAACTCTTGTCAAAGGACCATGTGCCGCACCAGACGCATGAACCTGAGGGATCGCCGGGTTGATGAAAATTGTAGCGACCGTCCGCCGTGATCTCCAGATAATCAAACGCGGAGTAAAATGTCGTCACCGTTTCCTGGAACAGTGTCGCATCCGCTTCCTGCTGGGCGGCGGGCGCAGTCCTCATATCGCGCGGCGGGCGGCTGGTTGCACCGGTGAGCTTCCATTTTCCGACAAAATCCTGCTGCGTCGGGAAATACTCCGCCTCGGCCTTTGCCGGCGAAACCGAAGCTACGACCTGTATGTCAGCCACACCCGCAACCCCGATCGCAAGGAGAAGGGCGACAATACGGAGCATCCCGGTTCGGTCTTTCATATGGCGCATCTTTCGCGATGGGACGGCGGGGGCCTACACTCAAATCCGCTGCCGCCGAAAGCACCCTGTTTTCAGGGTTTTCCGGCGGCCTCTCAATCACACTTAAATATCACTGGGGGTCACGCGGTCACCAGACTCGCGTGAGCAACCACATCAGACCTTGGCGAGCGATTGCTCGAGATCGGCGATGATGTCCTTGACGTCCTCGATACCGACCGACAAGCGAACCACATCCGGCCCGGCGCCGGCGGCCGTCTGCTGTTCCGGTGTCAGCTGCGCATGGGTGGTGGAGGCCGGGTGGATGACGAGAGAGCGAGTGTCGCCGATATTGGCGAGATGGGAGAAGAGTTGCAGTCCTTCCACCAGCGCCTTGCCGGCCGCATAACCACCCTTGACGCCGAAGGTGAAGACGGAGCCCGCCCCCTTTGGCGAATAATGCTGCTGGATAGCGTGGTTGTCGCTGTCTTCCAGCCCCGCATAATGCACCCAGCCAACCTTGGGATGCGCCTTCAGCCATTTCGCGACGGCAAGCGCATTGTCGGAATGGCGCTGAACGCGCAGCGGCAGCGTCTCGATGCCGGTCAGGATGAGGAAGGCGTTGAAGGGCGAGATCGCCGGGCCGAGGTCACGCAAGCCAAGCACACGGCAGGCGATGGCGAAGGCGAAATTGCCGAAGGTCTGGTGCAGCACGACGCCGGAATATTCCGGCCGGGGCTGTGACAGCGCCGGATATCTGTCCGTCGCCGACCAGTCGAAGGTTCCGCCGTCCACGATGATGCCGCCCATGGAGTTGCCATGGCCGCCGAGGAATTTCGTCAGCGAATGCAGCACGATATCCGCGCCGTGTTCCAGCGGCCGCAGCAGATAGGGGCTCGCCATGGTGTTGTCGACAATCAGCGGCAGGCCATGCCGATGGGCAACATCGGCGATTGCGGCGATATCCACGAAATTTCCGCCCGGATTGGCAAGGCTTTCGATGAAGACGGCGCGCGTGCGCTCGTCGATCTGCGCCTCGAAGCTGGCCGGATCGGTGGCGTCGGCCCAGCGGACCTGCCAGTCGAAGCCCTTGAAGGCATGGCCGAACTGGTTGATCGAGCCGCCATAGAGCTGGCGGGCGGCGACGAAATTGTCGCCGGATTGCAGCAGCGTATGGAAGACCAGCAATTGCGCGGCATGGCCGGACGCGACGGCAAGCGCGGCCGTGCCGCCCTCAAGTGCTGCCACGCGCTCTTCCAGAACCGCCTGGGTGGGGTTCATGATGCGGGTGTAGATATTGCCGAACTCTTTCAGTCCGAACAGGGCGGCGGCGTGATCGGCGTCGCGGAAAGCATAGGCCGTGGTCTGATAAATGGGCGTGGCACGCGCGCCGGTGGTCGGATCGGGTTGCGCGCCCGCATGAACGGCCAGCGTCGAAAACCCGGGATTGCTGCTCGGCATGATGTTTCCTCCAATTGGAATTTCGGAGGGATCATAATGCCTTGCCGCCAAATGATAAGTCCGATCCGTACCAACTATCGCACAATATTGAGACGCGGATACTCAATTGCAGGGCAACGATCCATCACGACTTCCATACCGTAGGCTTCCGCCTTGGCGGCGGCATTGTCATCGCGAACGGAAAGCTGGCCCCAGATTACCGTTGGCCGCTCCGGCAGTAAGATGGCCTCCTCGACGATTGCCGACAAATATTCCGGCGCCCGGAAAACGTCGATCATGTCCACCGGCTCGGGAATATCGGCGAGTTTGGCATAGACCTTCTGCCCCAATATCTCCTTGCCTGCCTGGCCGGGATTGACCGGAAACACACGATACCCCCTGGACAGCAGGAAGCGCATCACGCCGTGGCTCGGCCTGTCCGGGTTGGGCGAAGCACCGAGCAGGGCGATGGTTTTGACATCGGTCAGAATTCTTCTGAGGTAGTCGGGCTCGTAACTATCATGCTGCATGTCAACTTATCCCTTCTGGCGCGTCGCATGGTTTGAAGAATACCAATGCAGCTGCGCCAATTAAAAGCGCCGCGAGCATAGCGTCTCCTGCATAATTCTACCGACACATACCTGACGCTACCGGTTGCGTCCGCCCTTCCATCTAGGAAGGTTCTTCGCTCTCTTTAACCCCTGCCCGGCTGAAAAATTGCCGCTGCGGCAGACACTTCGCCGCGCAGCGGCACGTTTTCGCCCACGCAAAATGATTTCACCAAACGCCGGAATGGCGGTTGTACTGACTATTTTTGTCCAGTTTTCAAAATGGTGCGAATTGGCGCAAATAAGGGCCAAAACAACATTAGCGTGCAATTCATGCGCTCTTCGTCTCCTGTTTGTTTTCATTCCGTTCACAGGAAAATTAGAGATATCTAATTTTCAGAGAGTTATTCTGCAAATCAAACTACATAGAAGTCTACAACGTTACAGATTACAGTTCATGGAAGATATGAAATTGTTTTTCACGCGCACCGTGGTCCGATTGATACATCTTGCGCCCAAAGCTTCACGGCGCACTGCGCACCAATATTTGACAAATTTGGTAGTATTTTCAGTGAAAATTCGCTTCGAGGCGAAACCAGAAGCTGTGCGTCGGACGCTCATGCCTCCATCTGGCGGATGAAATCATGAGCAGAACGTCATATGATGCCGGCGCAAAATCATTCCCCGGCGCCATGACATGCACAAAGCATAAATTTTACGCGCGTTGCAGTTTCCGCGGTGACCACATGCCGCTTGCGGGCGGTTTCCCGGGCGCAAAAAGCGTGCTCGAACAATCGGCAAAGGCTTGCCGCCCTCGCCGAAAATCGATTCCGGTTTTCAAGCCGATGCTGTAGGTTGCCCGAAGTAGCCCGTGAGCGAGTCTCTATTGTGACATTCGACATTCTTCTTCTGGTACTCCTGGGCGCGATGCTGCATGCCGGATGGAATGCGCTGGTCAAAGCCGGATCCGACAAATCGCTGGACGCCTCGCTGATCGCGGCGGGCGCGGCGGCCTGTTCGCTACCGTTTCTGCCTTTCCTGCCATTTCCCGCGCCGGTCGCCATTCCTTTCCTGATCGCTTCGGCCGTTTTGCAATTCGCCTATTTCCGGCTTGTCGCCGCCGCCTATACGATCGGCGACATCGGCCTTGTCTATCCCGTCATGCGCGGCGTGGCGCCCCTGATCGTCGCGGCGACGAGCAGCCTGTTCCTGAGCGAGATTTTAAGCCCGCTGGCCCTTGCCGGCATCGCCGTCATCTCCGGCGGCATTCTGACGCTCGCTTTCGAGGCGCGGCGCGGTGGCGGAAAGGCGATCATGGTCGCCCTGCTCAACGCCTTCGTGATCGCATCCTACACCTTCGTCGACGGTGTCGGCGCAAGGCTTTCCGGCAACGCAATCTCCTATACGCTGTGGATGTCGCTTCTGCCGCCCGTGCTGCTTTTCGGCTTTGCCTTCTACCAGCGCGGCGTGGGCCCGGTCGCGGACCATGTCCGGCGCAACTGGTGGCGCGGCCTGATCGGTGGCGGCGGCTCCATTCTCTCCTATGGTCTGGCGCTCTACGCCATGACCAAGGCGCCCGTCGCCGTGGTTGCGGCGCTCCGGGAAACCTCCATTCTCTTTGCGCTGGTGATCTCCGTGGTGATCCTGAAAGAACGTGCCAGCATCTGGCGTTATCTTGCCGGAGGCATCATTGCAGCGGGCGTTCTGGTGATGCGACTGGGATAAAACGGGGGCGCTGGATGAGGTAAAATAATACCCCATTATCAAGTCATTGTTTTTGCTATCTTATTTTTACACCCTCCAGAATCCGTCATATTGACGCTTTCGCCCGCGCACCGTATAAGCGCGCCAGATCGGATTCCAGCCGGAATAGGGTCATTTGCGGTTGCCTTTGACGGCAACCAAACCAAGCAACAAGAAACGCCCGTATGCTCTTTCATAAAGAGGATGACGGGTCCACATTAGAAAGTGAAATTCATGTCTACTTTCGTTCAGAAGCCTGCTGAGGTGGAGAAGAAGTGGGTCATCATCGACGCCGAAGGCCTCGTTGTTGGTCGCCTCGCCACCATCGTTGCAACCCGCCTGCGCGGCAAGCACAAGGCTACCTACACCCCCCACGTTGATGATGGCGACAACGTCATCGTTATCAACGCGGAAAAGGTTGCCTTCACCGGCAACAAGTACTCCGACAAGAAGTACTACTGGCACACCGGTCACCCGGGTGGCATCAAGGAGCGTACGGCTCGCCAGATCATCGAAGGCCGCTTCCCGGAGCGCGTCGTTGAAAAGGCCATCGAGCGCATGATCCCGCGCGGCCCGCTCGGCCGTCGCCAGATGAAGAACCTGCGCGTTTACGCCGGCTCGAACCATCCGCACGAAGCACAGCAGCCCACCGTTCTCGACGTGGCCGCGCTTAACAAGAAGAACGTAAGGAGCGCCTGATAAATGGCCGATCTTTCCTCTCTGAAAGACCTCGCCCCGGCATCGGAAGCTTCGGCTCCCGTGCATGTCCGCAAGGTTGATACCCTCGGCCGCTCCTACGCGACCGGCAAGCGCAAGAACGCCGTAGCCCGCGTATGGGTCAAGGCCGGTTCTGGCAAGATCATCATCAACGGCCGCGATTTCACCACGTATTTCGCACGTCCGGTTCTGCAGATGATCCTTCAGCAGCCGATCGTCGCCGCTGCCCGCACGGGTCAGTTCGACATCATCGCCACCGTTGCCGGTGGTGGTCTGTCCGGTCAGGCCGGCGCCGTTCGTCACGGTCTGTCCAAGGCCCTCACCTACTTCGAACCGAGCCTGCGCTCCGTTCTGAAGAAGGGTGGCTTCCTGACCCGCGACAGCCGCGTTGTCGAGCGTAAGAAGTACGGTAAGGCCAAGGCCCGCCGTTCGTTCCAGTTCTCGAAGCGCTAATCGCTTCTCAGAACGGCTCGTTCAGAACTTCGAAAGGCGGGGCCTCGGCTCCGCCTTTTTTTTATTTTGTCCCCGACGGCATCTTGAATTATTCCCTCAAGGGAATAATATTGCCTCATGAATTATGTCGTCGAGTATACGGACGAATTCGGAACATGGTGGGAAACGCTTGAAGAAAGCGAACACATCAGCATCGACGCTCATGTTCAGAAACTGGAAGAACGCGGCCCTCGACTGCCGTTCCCCTATTCGAGCGGCATTTATGGATCGCGTCACGCGCATATGCGCGAATTGCGAATCCAAAGTAGCGGAAAGCCGTTGCGGATTTTTTATGCCTTCGATCCCCGTCGAATGGCGATCCTCTTGATTGGCGGCGACAAGACGGGAGACAAACGGTTTTATGACCGCATGATCCCGATTGCCGACGACCTTTATGACGAGCATCTGGCCGAGCTTGAAAAGGAGAAACACAATGAGCGGTAGGCACAGTTTTGCGCGGTTGCGCAACCGGATGTCGGACGACGCGCGTGTTAAGTCGAAAGCCGAAGCAGATCGCCTGGAAGAAGAAATGGACCTTGCGGATGTTCGCAGGGCGCTGAAACTCTCGCAGGACGAAATAGCGCAGGCACTGGATATCGGCCAAAGCTCCGTCGCAAAACTGGAAAAGCGCGCTGATATGTATGTTGGGACCTTACGCCGGTTCATCGAGGCGATGGGCGGCGAACTTGAAATCGTCGCGCGCTTCGACGGCCGCGCGATCAAAATTCGCAACTTCGCCGATCTTGCAGAAAAGGCGGATAAATAATGCCCAGCAAAACCATCGACCATGCCTTCACCGCAACGACCCTGACATCGGCCGCCACCGACCCGACCCATGCGGGCGTCCTCTCCTTCATGCGGCGCAAATACACCAAGAACCTCAAGGGCGTATCGACGGCCATCTGGGGCATTCCTTTCGATGCGGCCACCTCCAATCGGCCGGGCGCCCGTTTCGGGCCGCAGGCGATCCGCCGCGCCTCGGCGATCTTCGACAATGACCCGCAATATCCCTTCGCGCGCGATCTTTTCGCCCATATGCCGACCATCGACTATGGCGACTGTCTGCTCGACTATGGCAATCACTGGAAAACGCCTGATACAATCGAAAAGGAAGCGCGCCGGATCATCTCCAAGACGGATTACCTGCTGACGCTCGGCGGCGATCACTTCATTACATGGCCGCTTTTGAAGGCGCATGTGGCCAAACATGGACCGCTGGCGCTGGTGCAGTTCGATGCGCATCAGGACACCTGGTTCGACGATGGCAAGCGCATCGACCATGGTTCCTTCGTGGCCCGCGCCGTGCGCGATGGACTGATTGATCCTGATCGGTCGATCCAGATCGGCATCCGCACCCATGCGCCTGACGATTTCGGCATTCGCATTCTCCACGGTTACGAGGTTGAGGAAATGCGGGCGGGCGACATCGCCTCGCTGATCGTCAAACACACGGCTGGGATGCCCGCCTATCTGACCTTCGATATCGATTGCCTCGATCCTGCCTTTGCGCCGGGAACCGGAACGCCGGTGGCCGGTGGGCCGACCAGCGCTAAAATTCTCTCCGTTCTGCGCGGGCTTGGCCAGCTCGATATTCGCGGCTCGGACGTCGTGGAAGTCGCGCCCGCATACGACCATGCCGATATTACCGCCATTGCCGGAGCCACCGTTGCAATGTATATGCTTGGCCTGCGCGCCGAACGGCTGGCCAAGGCCGGCTGATAAAGAAGCCGGCGCCTGCCAAACTGATTCCGATTACCCTCGCAACCCTTTGAAAAGTCAGGACAAGGACATGACAGCGAAGATCTTCATCGATGGCGAACACGGCACCACGGGTCTGCAGATCCGCACGCGCCTTGCCGGTCGCCGCGATATTGAGCTGCTGTCCATACCCGAGGCCGAGCGCCGCAATGCGGCGATGCGCGAGGATATGCTCAACAATGCCGACATTTCGATCCTCTGCCTGCCGGACGATGCTTCCCGGGAAGCGGTCTCGATGGTGGCCGGCAATAACAATGTCCGCATTATCGATACCTCGACCGCCTATCGCGTTCACCAGGACTGGGCCTATGGCTTTGCCGAAATGGACAAGGAACAGGGCGAGAAGGTTCGTTCCGCCCGTCTCGTCGCCAATCCGGGCTGCTACCCGACCGGCGCGATCGCCCTTCTGCGTCCGCTGCGCGCCGCAGGCCTGCTGCCCGACGGTTATCCGGTCAGCGTCAATGCGGTTTCCGGTTATACCGGCGGCGGCAAGCAGATGATCGCCCAGATGGAAGACCAGAGCCGCGATGACGCGATCAGCGCCAATAATTTCCTTTATGGCCTGACGCTCAAGCACAAGCACGTGCCGGAAATGACCATTCATGGCCAGCTCGACCGCGCACCGCTGTTTTCGCCTTCCGTCGGGCGTTTCCCGCAGGGCATGATCGTGCAGGTGCCGCTGTTTGCCGCCGACCTGAAGGAAGGCGCGACCGTGGAAACGATCCATGAGGCGCTGACTGCCCATTATGCGGGACAGGACATCGTCAACGTGGTGCCGCTTGCCGAAAGCAAGGGGCTCGCGCGCATCGACGCCGAGGAACTGGCAGGCAAGGACACGATGAAGCTCTTCGTCTTCGGTACGCCGGGCGGTGAGCACATCAACCTCGTCGCGCTGCTCGACAATCTGGGCAAGGGCGCATCCGGTGCTGCCGTGCAGAACATGGAACTGATGCTCTCCGCATGAGAGTTATCTCATGACCACCACCCCATCTTTTCCGGCCTCGTGGAATATCGAGGCCGCAAAACAGATTGCCGATACGCCGGCCGGGGTGGTTTACGAGCTTACGCGCGGCGACGGTTCCCTCGCCGTCGCCAAGGTTCTGAAACAGAGAGTACTGAAGGATAGCCTTCGCGGCGCGGATTTCATTAAATGGCGCGCCGGCATCGGCTGCGTGGAGCTGCTCGACCGCTCCGACGATATTCTGCTGATGGAACATGCCGGCACGGAGACCCTGCGCGACGTGCTGTTTCGCGACGGCAATGACAATGCCACCACGGAGATCGCCGCCGATGTCCTGCTCAGATATCATCAGCCATCGCAGCAGCCGCCGCCTTCAAGCCTGCTGACGCTGCCGCTCTATTTTGAGAGCCTGTTCCGCAAGGCCGAACAGGACCGTACTGACGGCGTGGACAGCCCCTATATCGAGGGCGCCGCGCTGGCGCAGGCACTGATCGACCGGCAGCGAGATATCAAGCCGCTGCACGGCGATCTGCATCACGAGAACATCATGCGCAGTGAACGCGGCTGGATCATCATCGACCCGGCCGGCCTGATCGGCGATGCGGCGCTCGATGTCGCCAACATGTTCTCCAACCCGCTCGACCGTTTCGACCTTACCCGCAGCGAGGCGCGCATCGCCTCCATGGCGGCGATTTTTGCGAAGGCTCTGCAACGGGACGAACGGCTATTGCTGCAATATGCCTTTGCCTATGGCTGCCTTTCTGCCGCGTGGCACGAAGAGGACGGCAATGCGGAGGAACGCGACAACGAACTCGCCGTCGCGGCCACCATCAAAACGGTGCTCGGGCAGTTCTAAGCCGCCTCAGTCCCTGACTTCGACCGCAACAGGCGCCGGATATTCGCCGATAAATCCGCGCCAGTGGGCAACGGCGAAACCGAGCACGATCAGCGCCATGCCCTGATGGGCGAGCGCGACATGAATATCCACATGCATGAGCAGCGTGGTGATGCCGAGCGCCGCCTGAATGGAGACGAGCACGAAGAACAGCACCGCGCGGCGGGCATGCGGTGTATTAGGCAAGGCGCGCGTCATAGACACCATATGCCACAGCGTGGCGGCAAACAGCGTATAGGCGCCGAGGCGGTGGACGAATTGCACCGTCTTGGGGTTCTCGAAGAGGTTGATCCACCAGGGCTGTTGCAGGAAGAGATCGCCCGGCACCAGCGAGCCGTCCATCAGCGGCCAGGTATTATAGGAGAGGCCGGCATTCAGCCCCGCCACCAATGCGCCGAGATAGATCTGGAAGAGACAGAGCACCGTCAGCAGCGCGGCAAAACCCCTGCCCGTCTTTTCGTCGGCGGCCTCGGGGGAATGATGCGACAGCCCGCGCAAAATCCACATGCAGCCCGCAAAGATGAGGCAGGCGATCGTCAGATGCGTGGCAAGGCGATATTGCGAGACATCCGTGCGGTTAACGAGGCCGGAGGACACCATCCACCAGCCGATGAAGCCCTGAAAGCCGCCCAGCGCCAGAAGGCCGACCAACGGCAGGCGCAAGCGCTTTTCGACGCGGCCGATGAGCCAGAAGAAGGCAAGCGGCAAAGCGAAGATGACGCCGATGGTGCGGGCAAGCAGGCGATGCGCCCATTCCCACCAGAAAATCGTCTTGAACTCGTCGAGCGACATGCCCTTGTTGATTTCCTGATATTGGGGAATGCGCTTGTAGAGCTGGAATTCCTCTTCCCATTCGGCGACTGAAAGCGGCGGAATGGCGCCGTGGATCGGCTTCCATTCGGTAATCGACAGGCCGGATTCGGTAAGCCGCGTGGCGCCGCCGACGAGGACCAAACAGAAGAGCGTGAAAAGCACGACGCGCAGCCAGATGCGCAGCAGGCGGCGGTCCTTCTCCTGTTTCTGCAGTGCAGCCTCCACCACCATTTCCGCAGAACCATTTGCCATCGTCATGCCGCTCGAACGCATCTTTCAGGTCTCCCTCATACAGTCATGTTGATTAGCCCCAACCGGCACCACAAAACAAGGCCTCAGGGTTTGCGGCATGCGGTCGCGGCGCTATAGTCCCGCGCAGATACTCAATGACGGAAGACTTCATGCACCCTCGCCTCAGATCGTTCATCGGCACCATCGTCATCATCTGCCTCGTCGTCGTTTACGCCGTGGTGGCGACGGCCATTGCATCGGCGGCGCTGGCGCAATCGCCCTGGTGGGTGCATCTCGCTTATTTCGTGCTGACCGGAATCTTGTGGGTTCTGCCGGCGATGCTGATCATCAAATGGATGGCTGGACCCAAAAAGCAGGGTTAAGCGCCGACCATTGCATGACACCCTGAGGTCGCAATTTTATAAACCGATTGTTTGCCGCTCAGCGATATAGTCCGACCGAAACAACCGGAGAGAGTGGATGGCGGCTGAGGGGCCGGTCTTTATCAGCGATGAGCAAGCACCAGCCGCCGTGCAAAACGAGCGGCGGAGTGCTGATCGTCTGTTGATCGATCTGGTCGATGACGCCTCCACCATCCGTGCCGACTGGGAGCGGCTGGAAAACGACCCGCTCAATTCACTGCATCAGGGTTTCGGCTGGTGTTCTATCTGGGCGCAGACGCAGAATAGCGCGCTCCTGACGCTTCGCGGCCGGCAGGGCGGCAAGACGATCTTTCTGCTACCGCTCGAAATCGTACTGGAAGGCGGTATCCGCAAGGCGCGTTTTCCCGGCGGCCGTTTCAACAATATCAATACGGGGCTTTTCGACCCCTCCTTTGCCGAACAGGCCGGACAGGAAATCGCAGCGGCGATTGCCCGCGAAGCGCGGAAACTGCTGCATGGCCGGGCCGATATTCTGGCGTTGCAGAACATACCGCTGACGTGGCGCGACAGGACCAATCCCCTCTCGCATCTTGCTTCCGTCGAAAACCAGAATCCGGCCTTCCAGCTTCCCCTGTTCGAAAGTTTCGAGGCCACGCTTCGACAGGTCAACGCCAAGAGGCGACGGAAGAAATTCCGCATCCAGAGCCGAAGGGCCGAGGAAATGGGCGGTTACAGCCATGTGATCGCACGGTCGCCACAGGAAAAATGCGAATTGTTGCAGGCATTTTTCCGCCAGAAAGCCGCCCGTTTCGCCTCGCAGGGCATTCCGGATGTGTTTCGGGATCAATCGGTGCGGGATTTCTTCTACGATCTGGCCAATTTTCCCGAGACGGGCACGGACAGTCTGCTGGAATTGCATGCCATTCGCCTGCATGGCGAAAGCGAGGGCGTCATCGCCGCGATAGCCGGCCTTTCGCGCAAGCAGGATCACATCATCTGCCAGTTCGGTTCGATCGATGAATCCGTTTCGGAACTCAGCCCCGGTGAATTGCTGTTCTGGTTGATGATCGAAAGGGCATGCCGCGAAAAGGCGGCAATCTTCGATTTCGGCGTCGGCGACCAGCTCTACAAACGCAGCTGGTGCCCGCTTTTCACCGTGCAGCACGATATATTCCTGCCGGTGACGCTGAAGGGTCGTGTTGCGGCCTCGGCCTATGTCGCCATCGCCCGGACGAAGAGCCTGATCAAATCCAATCCGGCGCTTTATGCGCTGATTCAGCGTTTTCGCGCCGGACGCTCGAAGATGGACATCGCCCCCGACTGAGCAGGGTCTTGCAGCACCTCAGGCCGCGCTCAGATGGTCCGGCTTGCGCATGCCGGTCATCGGCAATGCCTGTTCATAGCCCTCAACAACCAGTTCACCGAGCGTCTTTTCCAACAATTCGCTATCCTTGCCGGGAACCGAGACGATGATTTCCGCCGGCAGGTTGCGCAGCATTTTCCCGAGGCTCGAAATCTGCACCGCGCCGCATTCGACGAGGACGGTATCATAAGCGTCGGAGAGCGCGCCGAGGATCATCGTCAGACGGTCTATCGCGCGCATGGCCTCACGCGGCTGCGCATTGCCGCGCGGCACGATATGGGCGTCGGACAGGCGGTCGCCGTGAATGGTTTCACCGAAAGCGGCCGCGCCCGCCAGAAGGTCCATGACACCTGGAAGCCCGGCTTCCGGCGCCATCAGCCGCGTCGGACAGGCTGACGCCGTCATGTCGACGAGAACGACCGAACGACCCATTTCGGACAAAGCGCGCGCCAGCATGACGGACGTGGTCGAGCCGCTATCACCGGCCGGCGACACGATTGCGGCGACCGGTTTGGCGAGGCGGGTGGCCAGGAAACCTGCAACGGCGTCGATGGAGAAATCGTCATCGGTATCGATTGCCTCCTCTCTCGCAGCCGTGACATCTTCCACCGGCAAGGCCGGCATGGCAGCAGCGGCGACGGCCGGTAGATGCCGTTCTTCCTCTTCAGCAACGGGCTGGTATGCCGCGACCGGCATGGCCCGCGCAGCAGGCTGCATGGTTTCATGGCGCGCGGCTACAGGCTGTTCCGGCACGTCCGTGGTCTTATCCGGATCGGCTGGAGCACGCGAAGGAGAAGGCGGATCGGAGAGCGGCGGAACTTGGCTCCTGCCCATCGGCTTCAAAGCCCGGCCGGTGAAAAGCTCTACCAACATGACGACGATGCAGGACAGCAGAAACGCCGCCAGCGTCACGACGATGGTGATGGCGCCCGTCTTCGGGAAATAGGGTTCGCGCGGCTCCACCGCCGTCGAGATGACGCGCGCATCGGCCGGCGTGGAATCCACCGAGCCGGCGCGCGACGTCGCTTCGCGGTAACGGGCAAGATAGGTTTCCAGAAGCTGCCTTTGCGCCGAGGCTTCCCGCTCCAGATCGTTGAGGCCGACCTGCTGTTCGCCCGCCCGCACGCTTTCCGATTTCAGCATGTTCAGCTGCTGGACCAGCTGCCGTTCCCGCAGGCGCGAAACATTGGCCTCGTTTTCGAGACTTGCCAGCACCTTGCGGGTCTCTTCCTGAATCTGCCGCTGTATGCCGTCGAGCTGGTTGCGCAGCGCGCGGATGCGCGGATGGCCTTCCAGCAGCGAGGATGAGAGATCGGAAATCTGGCTGCGGATGGTCGTTTCGTTTTCCTTCAGCCTCTGGATCGTCGGGGAACCGACGACATCGGGAAAAGTATCGAGCGGGCGGCCGCTTGCAAGCGCGCTGCGCACGCCTTCCGCCCGCGCCTCCGCGTTGGCGCGCTCTCCGCGGATACGGCCGAGTTCGGTGGAGATATCGCTGAGCTGGCGGGTGGCGAGCGTTTCGCCCTGCCCCGCCGAGAGAAGATCGGAGGAGGCGCGGTAATCCGCAACCTTCCTGTCGGCCTCGCGCACCTTTTCGCGCAGATTGGCGATTTCCGGCTCCAGCCAGCGCGCCGCTTCCGTGCTTGTATCCAGCTTCGCGCCGCTTTGCAGGGCAATATAGGCCTTCATCATCTCATTGGGGATGGCGG
Source organism: Agrobacterium sp. ST15.13.015 (assembly GCF_027871645.1). Classification (NCBI taxonomy): domain Bacteria; kingdom Pseudomonadati; phylum Pseudomonadota; class Alphaproteobacteria; order Hyphomicrobiales; family Rhizobiaceae; genus Agrobacterium; species Agrobacterium sp. ST15.13.015. The sequence continues at coordinate 234,608 of NZ_JAQAHF010000002.1, read as the reverse complement.
CGGCCAGCTTGGGGTCCTGCGAGGAAAATTCGACCGTGATGACGCGCGAGCTTTCGACCTGATAGACCTGCAGCTTTTCCCGGAAGGCACTCAGCACCCGCTCTTCGGGCAGCACCTGAAGCGGGTCCTTCTTGACGCCGACGGCGACCAGGAGCTGCGAGATGAGCGAAGGATGGGCCTCCGGATCGAACTCATCCAGCTCGTAAAGCTTCATGTCTTTGGCGACTTGCTTGATGAGGTCTACCGATTGCAGGATCTGCACCTGGCTGGAAACGGTTAATTCATCGAGCACGGGTTCGGCGGGCGCATTGGACTGCTGCGAGGCGCCGAAGGAGGCCGCGCGGGATTCGATCAGCACGCGCGCCTCGCCCTTGTAGGCGGGCGACATCATGCTTGAGATCACGAAGGCGGCGCCCCCGGCAAGAAGCGTGATTGCCGCGATCCGGCCCTTGCGCTGCCAAATGGCCGCGACAAGCTGCGCAAGATCGATATCCACATCCCTGTCGTCAATGCGATCGCCGTTCATGCGGGCTCCGTAACCGAGACAAACCTCGGGCGCTCAAATATAGATGGTCAATTTTCGCGAAGTTTAAGTCTTGCCGGTAACACAACAGTTAATCCCTGCGAATCCGACGAAATAAAGCCGATATTACCAACGCTCGCGCCGGTCGTTTACCGCACATTAACCCTAACAGAACGATAAGAATGATCAAAGTTCGACTCGGAGCCAGATGAGATGCCGCTCGCCGGATCACGACATGTCACCGCACTGACGCTCGCCGTTCTGACGGCCCTTTCCGGCTGCGCGGCATATCAACCCGCTCCGAGGTCCTTCAACGAAGCCGCCCTGCAGCCTTATCATGTCGATAGCGGCGACAGGCTGCGCATCAACGTGTTCGAGCAGGCCGGGCTGACCAATACCTATACGGTCGATCAGGCCGGTTATGTCGCTTTCCCGCTCGTCGGCCAGGTTCCGGCACGCGGCAAGACCCTGCCGCAGCTCGAAGCCGCCATCGCCGCCAAACTGCGCCAGGGTTATCTTCGCGATCCGGACGTGACCATCGAGATCGACCGTTATCGCCCGGTCTTCATCATGGGCGAAGTCGGCCGTCCCGGCCAATATTCTTATGTGCCGGGCATGACCGTGCAAAACGCCATCGCCATTGCCGGCGGCTTCACCCCGCGCGCCAATCAGGCCGATGTCGACATCACCCGCAAGATCAATGCCGAGGTGATGACCGGCCGGATCGGTATCACCGCCCCCATTCTGGCCGGCGATACCGTCTATGTGCGTGAACGCTTCTTCTGAAAACGGAGTGGCGAACGTGTCGGATGACGGCCCTCCCCTGCGCATCATTCACTGCTTCCGCTCCCCGGTGGGCGGTGTCTTCCGCCATGTGCGCGACCTCATCGAAGAACATGTGAAACAGGGCCACAAGGTCGGCATCGTCTGCGACAGCTCCACCGGCGGCGCGCATGAGGAACGGCTTTTCGCACAGATCACCCCGATGCTGGAGCTTGGCCTCACCCGTCTGCCCATCCGTCGGTCCATCAGCCCCGGCGACTTCATGGCGCTGTGGAAATCTTACAAGCACATCAAAAGTTTGCGGCCGGACATTCTGCACGGGCACAGCGCCAAGGGTGGCGCTCTTGCCCGGCTGATCGGCTCACTCCTGCGGGCGAACAGGTATCGCGTAGCCCGCCTCTATTCACCGCATGGCGGCAGCCTGCATTACGCCAGAAACAGCCTCAAAGGGCAGCTTTTCCTGCGGCTGGAGCGGTTTCAGGAGCATTTCACCGATGCGCTCTGTTTCGTCTGCAATTTCGAGCAGGCGACTTACGAGGCCAAGGTCGGCAGGCCACGCACCCGCACTGCGATGATCTATAACGGCGTGCAGGAAAGCGAGTTCGAAACCGTGCCCGCCCGCGAAGATGCGGCCCGTTTTCTCTATATCGGCATGTTGCGCGACCTCAAGGGACCGGATGTCTTCATCAGGGCATTTGCAAAAATGGAACGCAGCATCGGCCAGCCGATGACCGGCGTGATCGTCGGCGACGGACCGGACAGGGACAAATATGCCGCGATGATCGACAAGGCCGGGCTTTCCCGACGGATTTCCATGCATGCGGCCATGCCCGCCAGGCAGGCCTTCGAACTGGCAACGACAGTGGTAGTGCCGTCGCGCGCCGAAGCCATGCCCTATATCGTGCTCGAAGCGCTTGCGGCGGGAAAAACGGTCATCGCCTCGCATGTCGGCGGCATTCCCGAAGTCCTTGGAAAAGACAGCGAGGCGCTCGTGCCGGCTGGCGACGCCGATGCGCTGGCACTGATCATGGTCAAGGATGCCGAGGATGCCGGCTGGGCGCAGCGGATCATGCCTCGCCCGGACAGCTTCAAGGCGAAATTTTCAACCCCGGTCATGGCGGATGAGATGATGAAACTCTATCGCGACCTGTTATCGACCTGATAGTCATTTCAAAAACACGATTTTTAATTGTATATTCCGGCCGTCCTGTAGAAACTCATCATAAACGTTTCTTAGCATGTTTCGGCTAGTTTTCTGCTCGTAGAGCGCCACGTGTCCATTCGGATGCACGAAGGGCGCTCTACCACTTTGAGGTTGCGCATCGTTCCGGTCGAAAATCCAATGCGATTTTAAGGCCGATGCGCTGGAGGGTGCGGACCAAGGCAATGACCAAGACTGACAAGGACAGGCTGCAATTCGATCTGGCGTCATTGCGCAAGAAACTCTCCGACCATGAAGCCGGCGGGGCTTCGGCCTCCGAAACTGTCGTTCTCAATCCGCTTGCACGGCAGATCGCCAACCAGCTTCGCGCCGGCAACCATTCGCCCAACATGGTGATCGGGCAATTGCGGCTTCTGGAATTCACGATGCTCGTCGTCATCGCCGCCATCGTCAACGGCATCGCAGCCGATCGCGGTCTCGAAACCTTTCTGTCGGTTTTCGGCGGCGGCGTGCTGGGGGCGGCGCTCTGCGTGTTTCTGTTGCAGGCCGGTGACTGCTATCAGCTTCCGACGCTGCGCACGCCGCTGAAGATGTTCGCCCGCATTCAGGGCGCAGTGTGCCTCTCCTTCGTGGGAATTGCCTGTTTCCTTCTCCTCTTCTTTCCCGATGCGCTGCATTCCTGGCAGGCCTTCGGCATCTGGTATGCAACGGGTGCGGTGGCGATCTTCGCCGGGCGGCTGATCCTCGGCTTCGCCATTCGCCACTGGGGCCGCAACGGCGTCATGGAACGCCGTGCCGTCATCGTCGGCGGCGGCGATACCGCCAAGGACCTTATCCGCTCGCTGGAGCAGCAGTCCGATAACGATATCCGCATCTGCGGTATCTTCGATGACCGGAAAAGCGCCCGTTCTCCCGAGGTTGTCGCCGGCTATCCCAAGCTCGGCACCTTTGCGGAGCTGGTGGAATTTGCCCGCCTGACGAAGCTGGACATGCTGATCATCGCCCTGCCGCTCAGCGCAGAGGCGCGCATTCTCCAGCTTCTGCGCAAGCTGTGGGTGCTGCCGGTCGATATCCGCATTGCGGCGCATGCCAATAAATTGCGTTTCCGCCCCCGCGCCTATTCCCATGTCGGCAAGGTGCCGATGCTCGATGTGTTCGACAAGCCGATCCGCGACTGGGATTCGGTGGCGAAGCGGGTGTTCGACATCACCTTCAGCCTCATCGGCATCGCCCTTTTATGGCCGGTGATGTTGGGCGCGGGAATTGCCGTGAAAGCGACGTCCAAAGGCCCGGTCCTCTTCAAGCAGAAGCGCCACGGCTTCAACAATGAGACCATCAACGTCTGGAAGTTCCGTTCCATGTATACGGAACTCAGTGATCCGACCGCGAAAAAGGCCGTGACGAAGAACGACCCGCGCGTCACGCCCGTCGGCCGCTTCCTGCGCAAATCCTCGATGGACGAGCTGCCGCAGCTTTTCAACGTTCTTTATGGCGATCTTTCTCTCGTCGGGCCGCGCCCGCATGCCGTTCATGCCCAGACGGGCGACCTGAAATATACCGAGGTGGTGGAGCACTATTTCGCGCGCCACAAGGTCAAGCCCGGTGTTACCGGCTGGGCGCAGATCAACGGCTGGCGCGGCGAGATCGACCATGGCGACAAGATCAAGTTCCGCACCGAATACGATCTCTATTACATCGAGAACTGGTCGCTGTTCCTCGATCTGAAGATCCTGTTCCTCACGCCGATACGGCTGCTGAAATCGGAAAACGCCTATTGACCCACACCGGCTACCAGCACGCACCGGATTTCGACGCGCCGCTGGCCGCCATGCGGCTCGTCGGTTCGTTCTTCATCGCGTTCGGCGTGTTTCTTTCCGGTTTCGTCATTTCCGAGCCGGCGCCCTATGAGCTGATGATGGTGGGACAGGTGGCCCTGTGGTTCCTGCTCGGCCTTCGCCTTTCGCGCACCGTCATCCTGCTTCTGTGCCTGCTGCTGGCCTTCAATGTCGGCGGTTATCTTTCGCTCACCACCATGGCCGATCTGGATGAGGGACCGCTTTATCTCGCCGTCTCGACCTTTCTGGCGCTGACCTCGGTTTTTTATGCGGCGATCATAGAGGACAAATACCAGCGGCTGCTTTTGATTTTCCGGGCCTGGCTTGCGGCGGCGCTAATCACCGCCCTGCTCGGCATCATCGGATATTTCCACGCCATTCCGGGTTTCGAGGTCTTCACCCTTTACGACCGCGCCAAGGGCGCCTTTCAGGACCCGAACGTTTTCGGTCCCTTTCTGGTGACGCCCTCACTCTACCTCATTTACGGCCTTCTCACCGGCAAGGCGATGCATGCGCCCTGGCGGATCGCCGGGCTGCTCATCCTGTCGCTTGCTGTGTTCCTGTCATTCTCGCGCGCGGCCTGGGGCCTGTTTCTGTTCGCCACCATCCTCCTCGTCTTCGTGATGCTGCTGAAGGAGCGCACGGCCGCGTTTCGCCTGAAGATACTCGTGCTGTTTCTCGTCGCCGCCGGGTTGATGGTCGCGGCGGTCATCATCGCGCTGCAGTTCAAGCAGGTGGCGGATCTGTTCTCCAGCCGCGCTTCGGCGGTGCAATCTTATGACGGCGGCCATCTCGGGCGTTTTGCCCGCCACTATCTCGGCTTCCTGCTCGCCATGGAACACCCGCTCGGCATCGGCCCCATGGTGTTCGACAATATTTTCCCCGCCGCCGAACATAATATCTGGCTGAAGAGCCTGACGACGCATGGCTGGTTCGGTTTCGTGATCTATCTCGTGTTGATCTGCTGGACCATCGCCGCCGGTTTCAGGCACCTGCTGCGGCCACGGCCCTGGCAGCCGTTCCTCATCATTTCCTGGGTGACGTTCGTCGGGCATGTAATGATCGGCGCCGTCATCGATACCGACCACTGGCGACACTTCTTCCTGCTGCTCGGCATATTGTGGGGATGCATGGCGCTTGAAAAACGCGAAAGCCTGCGCCGCCGCACGCGTGCCGCATAAACCGCTTACCCTTACGGAACCTTACGCCATTTCATGCGTTTAGCCCCGGATTCTGATTGTCAAACGGGGAGACATCTTAATGACGCAGACCAATAATCTCTATCTCATCATCGGCGCGCTCATCGTGGTCATCGCAGGCCTCGGCGTCTATGTCTGGCACGAGGAAAGCAAGCCGAAGGGGATCGAGATGAATATCGGCCCGAACGGCGTCTCCGTTCAGGAGAACTGATCCGTAAGCGTCGCGCAAAGTCCGGCCATTAAGACCGGGTGCATCCCAAGCCGAAAACGGCCGGGATTCGCCCGGTCTTCTTATGAGAGGAGACGAAAGGCGGGATCGATGCCCGCCTAGCCGGTTCGGTACGAATGATGCGTATCGCCCGATCAAGGAAACAGCTAGCGCAATGGTCTCCTCCATCGACCTGTCCACACGCCTCACCGCCACCAGACTGGCCCTCAAGGCCATCAAGGAGCAGGAAGACAATTCCGCCGTCACATCCTCCTCCTCGACGCGGACGTCTATCCTCGATTCCTACGGGCTGGACACCTCCTCCTCGTCCTCCACCAACACGCGGCTCACGCAGCTTCTGGCGCAATATGCCCAGACCTCGAACGAGGATACGCAGACCGACGACACGGATACCCAGCTTTCTTCCGGCGATATTACCAAGGCCGATTTCATGAAGGAGCTGAAGGAGACGCTGGATGAACTGACCGCAGATCCGGACAAGGCTTCGCAGGCCAAGGCCATGCTGGAGGCTTTGACGGCCGGCACGCTGACCGTCTCCGACCCCGCCGAGGGTGCGCAAATAAAGGCCTGGGATGTGGCCTCCTATACAGAAACCACCTCCAGACCGGCCACGGATATCGCCATGACGGGATGGAGCGACTTTCTGAAAGACCATCTCAAACGCGACGGCTCGGCCTATGCAAGAAGCGAGACCGGCGCCTATGTCGATACCGTTTCCGGCGACAACGCGTTTTTCGGCAGTGTCGGCAGCCGCTATTATTATCTCACCTGGCCGCAGGCGAAAAACGGCGCTTTGACCGTATAAGCATCCCCGATGCCCGAGCGGATGGCCGCGACATGGAACCTGCCGCAGCCTCGCTTTCATCGTCTGCTCAGACGGCAGGCGCGGCAGCCGTTTCGGCTCCGCCGGAAAGCGCCTTTTGCAACTGCGCTTCCTGCGCCGGCGACAGCGACGTCTTGATGACCCGTCCGCGCAGGCCTTCGAATTCCGCCAGCACCTTTTCCGGCTGCACCTTGCGGATCAGCACGAACAGCGCCGAAGAACCGTTGGGAATGGTCTCGCCGAGCGATTTGATGAAATCGTCATCGATGCCGAAATCCGTCAGCGAACCCGCAAGAGCGCCCGTGCCGGCACCAATGGCGCCGCCGATGGCAAATCCCGCCAGTGGATTGAGGAAAAGCAGGCCGACGAGGCCGCCCCAGAGACCGCCGGACAGGAAACCGGAGCTTGCGCCGATCGCCGTCAGATTGACGCTTTGTTTCAGATGCACCTTGCCATCTTCATCGCGAACGACAACCACGGCATCTTCCAGATCGACCAGATATTCCTTTTTCAGGCCTGCAAGCTTCAGAAGCACCCTGTCGGCCACTTCCGTTCCGTCAAAACCAACAACGACGAGTTCGGACATAGTTCGTCTCCCTGAGTTTCACTTCCGCTGCGATTGAACGCCGAAGCGGGCGGCTTGTTCCGGCAATGATGGAAAGGGGATGTGTCATGCGTTTGACGGCCGCCCATCCGGGCTGCTTAGCCCTCTCTACGCCATCCACACCGTTTGCTCCTTTTTTTATGAAAAGACCATTTTCCGCTTGCGCCCTAACAGGCTTATATATAAACGGCTTTCAGGTCCGGAGCGTAGCGCAGCCCGGTAGCGCACTTGACTGGGGGTCAAGGGGTCGTGGGTTCGAATCCCGCCGCTCCGACCATTAAAATCAGATAGATAGCCAGTTCCCCCAGAGCTGGCTATATTTGTTTCAGCTATCTGGTAACCTGCGCCATGCGCGAATTTAAAAGCCCGGATTGGGCCATACGTTTGTCCAGGCCTGAGAATGAGGTGTGCCGAGATGGCCAAAAAAACGAAGATAGAACACTCAGAATTCTCGGGCGAGTTTGAAGACGACGGCATCACGGTTCTGGTTGATATCTACCGGCCCGCTGGCACACAGCAGGATTGGACGCTCGAGGTCATCAGCGAGCACGACGATGTCACCACCTGGGACGAACCCTTCGCGACCGACAAAGACGCCTGGGAAGAATTCCTGGCAACGTGTGAGAAGGACGGGATTCGCAGCTTTCTGGATGGCGAAGAACCGTCTGTTCACTAACGTTCAATTCCGCAATGCCGGACTGTAAAGGGCGACGCCCATTGCGTTGTTGACTCTCTGCTAAAATTAGAACATTTAGTGAACAAAAGAGAGGTCATCCACTATGTCCGACACTGAAAAAATCACCCCCATACGGCCTGACGACATAGCCGGATATGTCATCCAGTGTCACGACGGCGATGCGAAGGCGGCTGTCGAAGCTCTTCTCGGCGAAATCGAGCATCTGCAGGAACAGCTTTCCCTGGCGGTCGCCATCATGGGAAAGGGATACACGCGTGGATGGACGCCGGATATCGGACGCGATTGAGCCAACGGCCTCCACTCCACAAGCCGTGTTCGATGCAGCTTGTGGAGCGCAAGAAAACTGGCGCAGCAATCAGCCCTTGTCCGCCAGCTGACCGATTTCGCGGTCGATCAGGTAAAGCGCGTTGGGGCCGTCGCCGATCAGCTCGATCTTGCCGAGTATGGTGCGGCAAAGGCTGTCTTCCTCATGCTGCTCATCCACGAACCATTGCAGGAATGAGGTTGTGGCGTGGTCTTTTTCCGCGCGGGCAAGATCGACTGCCGCGTTGATGGCGGCGGTGACGCGGGACTCGTGCTCCGTCACGATGGTGAACAGCCCTTTGATGTCGTTTGCCGTGACCTGCGGCGCCGGCAGTTCGGAAAAGGTGACGCGTGCGCCAAGATCGTTCAGAAAGCCGAAGATGCGGTGCATGTGCTCCAGCTCTTCCGCCGCGTGGCCGAGCAGGAATTTATAGCAACCGTCGAGATTGCGTTCCGCCGCCCATGCGGCCGCCTGAAGATAGGCGTGGTGGGCGCGCAGCTCGCCATTGAGGAGATCGTTTAGCGTCGTTTCGATAACTTTGTTTGCCATGGTTTCATCCTTGGTTTCGGGGTTGAAGAAGCGGATTTGCGGTGCGGATTGGCGCGGCCTGAAAGGCGGGGCGTTATTGTGCGGGCGTCACCTGCCCGAGCGCCGTCTCCAGCCTTTCGCTCTTCATGACGAGCTTGGGCCGCAGCTTCTCGGTCTTTTGTCTGACGGCTTCGAGATTGACGGGCTTGCCGACCTGAATGATGCCGATCATCGCCATCATCAGATGCGGCGGGCAATAATAGAGATAGACGCCCTCCTTCTCGACAGTGACGGTGAAGGCCTCATCGAGCTTGCTTTTCCAGGGGCTAACGCCTTCCGGAACCGCATAGGACTGCACATAGTGGCTGGAATTTTGCGGCACGAAGGTAATGGTGTCGCCCGGCTCCGCCTTCACATAGGAAGGCTCGAAGACCATGCCGCCATCCTTGCCGTAATTGAGCATCAGGATCTTGTGTTCTGCGGCAAGGGATGGCGTGACGGGCAGGATTACGGCCAAAGCCGTGGCAAGCGTCATCAAAAATCGTTTCATGCAATTATTCCTTCAAGGGTTTTGAAATGTTCGAGCGGTGGGTCGCCCGCCGGCTGGATGACGGGATTGCCGCGCCGGTCGCGCAACACCTCCACGGCAACGCCATAGGTCTCGGAAATGAGCTTCGGCGTGACGATATCGCCCGGTGCGCCGGTCGCCTTCAGCGCGCCATCCGAAATCACCAGCAGGTTGTCGGCATATTGGCAGGCGAGATTGAGATCATGCAGCACAACAAGCGTCACCCGGCCATTGGCGCGGGTTTCCCGCCGCACCAGATCGAGAAGCGCCACCTGATGCTTGAGGTCCAGCGCGCTGACAGGCTCATCGAGCAGCATCGCCCGCGGTTCACGCATCAGAACCTGCGCAAAAAGCGCCATCTGCCGTTGCCCGCCGCTGAGCGAGGCAATCTCCCTGCCCGCCAGATGAGCTATTCCGGCCTGATGCAGGCGTGTCATCGCCAGATCGAGCGTTTCGTCGTCGATATGAAGCGAAAGCCGGCCGAAGCGGCCGAGCGCCACCACCTCCAGCACACTGAGCGCTATATCGGCGGCCGTATCCTGCGGCATATAGGCGAAACGATCCCGCCATTCGCTTCTGTGCCGCCCTGCCCTTTCCCCGGCCTGAAGGCGACGATCACCGAGGCTGATCGCGCCGCTGGCGAGCGGCAGGTCGCCGAAGATCGCTCTGAGAAGCGTCGTCTTACCTGTGCCGTTCGGGCCGATGACGGCGTGGATTTGCCCGGGCTCCAGGCGTGCCGAGAGGTCTCTCACAATAACCTGCCCGCCCCGTTCGACGGAAATATTATCCAGAACCATCATCGGCCGCGCCTCTTCGGAGCGAAAATCAGCCACAGGAGAAACGGCACGCCGACAATGGCGGTTACGATGCCGACCGGGAACAGAGCGCCGGGAATGATCGATTTGGAGAGAATCGAGGCTGCCGAAAGCATCAGCGCGCCGCTCAGTACCGACATCGGCAAAAAGAAGCGCTGATCCTCGCCCACCGTCATACGGGCGATATGCGGCGCGACCAGCCCGATGAAACCGATGACCCCGACAAAACTCGTTGCCGTCGCTGTCATGATGGCGACGATGATGAGAACCTTCATGCGCAGCAGGCGCACATTGATGCCGAGGCTGGCTGCCCGCATTTCCCCCATCCTCAGCGCCGTCAGTTTCCAGCAATCCGCCATGAGCAGGGCGCAGCAGAAGGCGGTGACGGCGGCTGTCAGGCCGAGCGTCGGCCAGGTCGCCTTGGTCAGGCTGCCAAACAGCCAGAAAAGAATCTGCTGCGACAGTTCCGGCGAGGACAGGAACTGGATGAGCGACAGCAGCGACTGAAACAGGAAAAGAAGCGCGATGCCGCCGAGAATGATGGTTTCGGCCGTCATCTGCCGCATGGAGGCCAGCATGAAGAGAAAGAGCGCGGCGAGCATGGAAAAGACGAAAGCGCCGAGCGGAACGGCAATCATGGCATCCAGCCCGAGACCGCCGAGCGAAAGCACCAGCGCGGCGCCAAAGCCCGCCGCAGCCGCCATGCCGAGCGTATAGGGGCTCGCCATGGGATTATTCAGCAAGGTCTGCATCTGCGCGCCGCCGGCGCCGAGCGCCGCTCCAACGGCGAGCGCCATCAGCGCCATGGGCAGGCGAAGGCCGCGCACGATGGAATCGGTCATCGCCGCCCGTTCGCCAAGGCCGGTCAGCGACTTCACCACTTCAGCGGGCGACAGCAGCGAGGGACCGGTGGCGATATCGAGAACGAGGCTCACCGCCATCAGCACGAAAAAGACCAAGACGACGCGCCAGCGACGACGTTCACGCAGCCGGTGCGCACCGATGGCTTCGGCATTGCGGGCGGCAATTGTCATGGAAAACCTGTTTGAAAAAGACGGTGAAAAACGGACGCCGTGCCGTGGCGTCCGCGGAATTTAACCTTCAGCGGCAAGCAAATATGCTTTTCCGCCGCCGGCCACAGAACCATCAATCCTTGACGGCGATGGCAAAGGTGCCTTCAGGCGTGACCGGGAGGTACTTCCTGTAATAGCCGCGATAGTTGGCGATCGGATCGACATCCTTGAACTGCTCGGGATAAAGCTGCTTGGCGATATATTGCACCATGGCGAAATCGGAGAGTGTGCGCGACGCCCCCTGATAGACACCGAACAGTTGACCGTTCTTGATGGCCGGCACTTCACTCCAGCCCTGACGGGTTTCGAAGGCCTTAAGCTTTTCGCGGGCATCCGCTGCCTTCACCGCCTGCCCCATCGGCAGCGCCGCGGGGTTCTTGTTGTTTTCACGGCCGGAAATAAAGATGGCGTCGGGCTTCGAAGCCAGAACCTGCTCGGGATTGATCGGTCCCCACCACTCGACGAAAGGTGCTGCGATATTGTCGCCGCCAGCGGCGGTGGACATGGCGCCCCACATGTTCTTGCCATAGGTGAAGGAATATTCGGCCGGTCCCTTATTGCCGAATTCGACATAGACCTTCGGTTTCGGCTGACCGGATTTCGCCACCCGTTCGGCGACATCCTTCAGAGAACCGGCGTAGAATTCCGCAATTTCCTTGCCGCGCTGCTGCTGGCCGGTGAGTTCGCCGAAAAGCCGGGTGGAGGCGACGTGGCGCTCGACCGTCTGGGCGTTGTAGTCGACGACAACGACGGGAATGCCCTCTTCTTCCAGACGGTCGGCATCGAGACCGAGCGCCTTGTATTGCCAATCCGCCAGGATCACCAGATCAGGATTGAGGCTCAGAACTTTTTCGACCGAGAAGGTCTGGGCTTCGACTTCGCCGACATCGGCAATATCTGCAAGCGAGGCGCGGTGAGCGAGATGCATTTTCCAGTTGGCGGGAACCCAGCCTTCCCACGCTTCGCGGGAAATGCCGACAACGGAATCATAGGCCTTTTCGCCACCCACCGCCATGTAGTCCTCGAAATAGAAACCGAGAACGACGCGTTTTGCAGGAAGATCAACCTTCACCTCGCGTCCGATGACGTCGGTGATGGTCTTCTCTGCGGCAGTGGCGGAAGGTGCAATAAAGAAAACGGATAAGAACGATGCGGCAAGGCCGCCGATAAATGTTTTGCGGGTCATGATGCGATCCAGAAGTTGAAACAATGCCGCTGTATAAAAGGTGACACCGCGAGTCAACTTAAATTGCAAGATCGCATAAGTTGCTAATATAAAAATGAAAATTGTCATTTCCGGTAGATATGCATGTCGGAGAAATATTGCGCTGGGCGACGGCAATAGATGCTGCGCAGCCCGCGCCCTCAGCCGGCCAAGATCTCTGGGTTGCGCCCGTCCCGATAACCTACGACATCGAGACAGGACGCAAGATCCCGTTCAGATCATTGAAGTGTGCCCTGTGGGAAATGCGCCCGAGCCGACTTCAGAACTCGTTGGAGGCGATGGCGAAATCGTCGATGACAGGCATCTTTTCCGCGTTCTCCCAGGTCCGGTCCATGGCGTAGGTTTCCGAGAGATAGGGAATGCCGATATGGCCGAAGCGGAAGGAAAGCTGGCTTTCCGCCTGTTCCTCATCAAGCTTTGCCACGCGGCTGAGATAGAGCGCGGTGGCGAGGCCTGTCCTGTCCGCACCGGCCTTGCAATGAATGAGAATGGGCTTAGGCGCATCGCGCATGATGGCGACCAGCTCGTTGACCCTGTTCATGTCAAGCTCCTGGCTTGCCGACATGCCGAAATCGATATGATTAAGTCCCAGTTCGCGGGCGGTTTCGACCTCATCGCGATACCAGGCCTTGGATTCGTTCGCACCGCGCAGATTGATGACCGTCCTGATACCATGGTCTTTGGTATAGCGGACGAGCTGCTCATTGCTCGGCTGGTTGGAGCGATAAAGCTGCCCCGCGACAACCTCGTGAAAATTGCCCAGGAGCTGAATGGCGTAGAGGTAACCGCCTGCGGCAAGCACAGCAATACCCATGCCCCAAAAGGAGCACTTCCAAAATCTTCGCATAATAAAACGGTTCCCTCATTCGACGAGAGAACCGATACAGACGGATTCTGACAGTAAGCTGAAAGTTATGCGACAGTATTGTAAGAGTAGAAAATTTGCGCTTGATCAACGCACGAAAACGTAAACCGCATAGACCGCGATGAGCGCGGCGGCGGCTGCCGCGGTGATGGCGCCAAGGCGTTTTTCGATGAAATGACGCACCGATTCCCCGTATTTCTGCAGCAATCCGGCAAGGATGAAAAAGCGCGCGCCGCGCGTGACGACGGCCGAAAGAATGAACAGACCAAGGCTGATATTGGCCGCGCCGGAGAGGATAGTCACGACCTTGATCGGCGGCAGATGCGCGAGCCCCGATGTCACCAGCAGGAGAACGATGGTTTCGTAGTCAACGGAGTTCTTCAGATGCTCGAAGCTGTCGAGCTTGCCGTAGAATTCGAGAATGGGTCGGGCGATGCTTTCAAAGGCATAATGACCGAGGAACCAGCCGGCGATGCCGCCGAGAACCGAGGCGACAGTTGCCACGAGCGCATAAAACATCGCCTTTTTCGGCCTGGCCAGCACCATGGGCAGGAAAAGCACATCGGCAGGCACGACGAAGATGGAGCTTTCCACGAAAGCCACGATTGCCAGCCACCACACGGCGGTTTTGCGCGCGGCGAGCGCCATCGTCCAGGCATAGATGTTTTTCAGCATGTCGTGTCCCCGGGGAAGAGTGTTGCGGAGTGAAGGCAGGCGGGAGCAAAGGCATATCGGCGGTGATTCATGCGGTTGCCGACGGGCCGGAGAGACCGGCCCCGAATGAGGATTAGAGACAACGCAAGAGAATGGCAAATGTTGGAAATTTTATTTTTGCATCGCAAAAAATCATAAAGACGAGCATTTCCAGCCCTCACCGCAAGCCGGTTGTTGCAATGCGAAATTTCACCCTGCGGTAGATGAACTCGCCTTTTTGCTGTAGAATAAGAGGTGGAGGAAAGAGGAGGAAGTTATCATGGACTATGTAAACTTCGTTACATCGATCAATCCGGTCATACTTGTCATTCTGCTGGTAGTTCTTCTTGCCGGCGCCTACAGCAGCTGGGTTTCACACTAATCCAGGCGAACCGCGCGACCAAATGAGATGAGGCTCCTTTTCTATCGGCGATAGGCATCGGGCCGGATGGATGTTATCAATCCCGGAGTTAAACAACTTCCGGGAAGCCGCATGACGAACGAATTCGCATTTACTGATACGTCTGAAAAGCTGAGCACGACGCTTGAGAAGCTGATAGGAAAGCTGCAGGGTCAGACGATCACGTTGCGCGAGTTGATGGAAGCGATCGGCGAACAGGGCCTTTTGCTCATCTGCGCAATCGCCTCCCTGCCCTTTCTCATCCCGGTTTCCATTCCCGGCGTCAGCACGGTCTTTGGTGCGGCGATCATTCTTGTCAGCCTGGCAATCACCCTCAACCGCCTGCCATGGCTGCCGGCAAAAATCCTCGACCGGCAGATGGAGACGGCAAAGCTCGTTCCCGCCCTTCAAAAAGGCGTCGCCATTGTCTCCAAGCTCGACGGTTTCATCCGCCCGCGCATTCCCGCGCTGACGACCGGCATCATCGCCAACCGCGTAAACGGACTTGCGCTGATGACGGCGGGCGTATTGCTGATGATGCCGCTCGGCTTCATTCCCTTCTCCAACACCCTTCCAGGCGTTGCGATCCTGCTTTTTTCGGCAGGGATGATTCAGAGGGATGGCGTCACCGTGCTCGGCGGCTACCTGTTTCTGGGGCTGACGGCGATTTATTTCGCAGCGCTCGCCTATGCGGCCTTCTGGGCCGGCCAGGGCATCAGCAGTTCCATCGGCACATAAGACCTATTGCCGGTCGCCCTTGCGGGTGTCGCGGCGGTTCTGCCGCGATGCCCACCAGACCGCCAGCCGTCGCCGCTGGCGGCGAACCGCGGGCAGATCGTGGGAAAGCACGACGAGACCAAGCGGAACCATCCAGAAGCCGAGCACGGGCAGGAAACCCAGCGTTCCGCCCACCACCAGCGCCGAGCCGGTCGCAATCCTGCCGACACGCGAACGCGGCATGGCAAAGCTCCATTTTCCGACATGGAGGCGGTGCGTTCTGTGGTCGATACCGAATTTCATTCCATCCTGCCCTTTTGCATCTGGCCTGTGGATAATTTTTTCACCGGCGATAAGCCCGGAAAATCGGGACTCTGGAGGGATAAAACAAGAGGAATGCGTTTTTTTTGAAAAAACCGCTTGGCAAATCGGAAAAGCATTTGTATTACCCCGCTCACACCGCGCCAAGCGGTGGACGTTCCCTGGTAGCTCAGCGGTAGAGCATTCGACTGTTAATCGACAGGTCGCCGGTTCGAATCCGGCCCGGGGAGCCATTTCTCTCAACAACACGTTTTGAAGAGCGAAGTGCAGCTGCAATTCGCCCCATTCTTCTTGGGGATTGTCGTGACTTCCCGATCATCCTACCGCCAAACGATCAGCTCTTTTTGACCGCCCGTTTCGTCGCCTTCGTGGCGTTGGTCAGCGCCGGAGGATCGCTTGCCGGAAAACTCTCCTCAAGGCTCTCGGTGAGATCGTCTTCCTTGTTTTTATCCGTAGATTTCCGCTCTTTCTCAAGCGATTTTACCGCGGGTGATTTGGCATTTGCCGGAGTTGCCTTTTTCGCTGGTGTCTTCTTCGCAGGCGCCTTCGCGGCAGCAGACTTCTTCACGCCATTTCCGCTTTTGGACTTCGCCGCTTCCGCATCTGCGGAAAGCTCCCGTTCCGCCTCGATCCAGTGTCGTTCATGGTGCCCGTCGGGTCTTCCTTCCCTCTCCCATATTGCGCGCGCTTTTTCACGGATTGCGGCTTCGCGGTCATGGCTCATAACGGACCTCCCTGTTTACGTTGCACCGGTTTTGATTGTGCCATTGAAAAAACAAAAAAAGCCAGAGTTAGTTCCGCTTTGACCTGCGACGAATAAGCATTTCCGCGAGAAACGGAACCGTCATCGGCCGCCGATCGTTTGACCTGCAGAAACCAGCAGGAGATCGCTTCATGACCACCCCGCAGAAGCCGAAAACCGAACCACTTGATATTGAGGACGACGATGTCGCGCGGTTTGAAACAGACAGCGAACTGAAAGCCAAAGAGGTCGAGATTTACCCGGACGAGAGCGTGAGCCTGCGTGCGCGCCG
The DNA here is from genome assembly GCF_027871645.1 of Agrobacterium sp. ST15.13.015. NCBI lineage: Bacteria > Pseudomonadati > Pseudomonadota > Alphaproteobacteria > Hyphomicrobiales > Rhizobiaceae > Agrobacterium > Agrobacterium sp. ST15.13.015. Next base: position 218,210 of record NZ_JAQAHF010000002.1, on the reverse strand, counting down.
GCAGGCCGCAAGGCAGCACGAAGACGCCTTCATCGTCGCCACAGACCTTGAGGACGACGATCAGCGCGACGCAGCGCCTGGCACCAGAGAGCAGCCCTAGGCCCAAAGACGGAAAAGGCGGGTCAAAGCCCGCCTTTATCGAAAAATGCCGTCAAAAATGTCAGAGGATTTATCGGCGGACCGAAACGATGGCCTTGCGGTTGAAGTTCGACACCTGCACCCTGCCGGACTGGTTGCCGCCGAGGATTTGGGCAGTCTTGCCGCTCATGCTTTTCAATATGCCGGCGTGGTAACCGCGGCCATTGCGAATGACGACGACATCGCCGGGCTTCGCCTGACTGACCGGCACGGCATAACCGAAGGATGTCCAGGACTTCGCAAATCCATAGGATTTGGGAGATTGCCGGCCTGCCTTGCTGGCGACCGCATGCAGGAAAAGGCCGCACCATGGGGTGCTGCGGGGATTTGCGCCAAGAATGTTCTTGAGGCTCTTGTTGTTCTTGGACTCATGCAGCCCGGTGTATTTTTCTGCCTGGTTCAGCATGCCGGCAGAGGCCGATGCAACGACTGTAAAAGACAAGGCAACCGATAGAATTAACGCGGATACTCTCAAACGTCTCGCCCTTATGTTAGAGGGCGCCCGTGTATTGTGACAATTTAGCGACAATTTGACGAGAAATGGGCAGAAATCAGACGCCTATTCATGTGCGCTGATCTGTCATTGCTTCAAAACAGGCTGCCCTGCGCCTCATCGGTGCGGCTGCGGCCGGCATTTTCGAGATCCAGCATACGCAATTTGGTGGTGGTTCCGCCCGGTGCGGAGAAGCCTCCAAGCCTGCCGCCGGCGGCGAGAACCCGATGGCAGGGAATGATCAACGGCACCGGATTTTTCGCCATGGCCTGACCGACATCGCGGGCCTTTTCCATACCGAGGCCTAGCGTTTTTACGATGCCGCCATAGGTCGTCGTGTCGCCCCAGCCGATCTGCCGCGCAACGGCGTAAACATCGAGGAAAAAACGCTCTTGCCCGGCGAGATCGAGTTCAACGGCGGTAAAATCGATCTCCTCGCCGCCGAAATAACGGGTGATCATCGCAATCACCTCACGCATGCGTGTGTCGGGAACGGCGATGGAGGCGGATGGCAGGCGCTTCTGGAGAAGTTTTTCGGTCTCGCCGGCGTCAGAGCCGGGCAATTGCAAACGCACAATGCCCCGGCCCGCCCATGCAAGGCCGCAATGGCCGAGGGCTGTGGGAAAAACAATATAGCCGTAGTGGTTGCTCATTGCCGTCGCTCATCCGCATTTTTGCATGCACGATGCCATATCCCGCATTCGAAACAACCCGTTTCCTGCTCCTCAACAAACAAGGCCACCCGTTTTTGGCGGGTGGCCTTATGCACATCAGTTCCGAAAATCCGTTCAGGACGCGATTTTGCCCGGCTCTTCCACAAGGCACCGTGCCTGCCGGCTGGCGGCAACGAAGGCCGTGCGGGCAATTTCCCCCGCCACGTCGCCCATCAGCGAGGCGCGGCACAGGCGCAGCGCCTGTTCATACACCTTGTCGCCACGCTCTGGCCATTCGTGCTGGAGAAAATCGAAGGCTTCGTAAACGCCATTGAAAATACGGGGAGCACCGTTTTCAAGGGAGATGGTAACGGGCTTTTCCCACTTAACGTCATTCAGCAACATTGATTGCACTTCCATGCTCTATTAACCCGCGACAAACGCCGGCTCCTCCAGTTGGTTCCCTTTATCAGCGGGTTCAAGGGCGAAAAAATAACCCTCGAAAAACCATGCCCTCCATCTTTCCATTCTAGCCGATTTGCGGAACAAAGCGTTTCAACACTCGTTCAAGCGGAAGTGAACCGGGTCCTTTCATGCCGACAACAGCCTCCCCCGCCATCGTCTGGTTCCGCAAGGACCTGCGCCTTTCGGACAACCTCGCTTTGCTTGCCGCCGTGGAGCATGGCGGCCCCGTCATCCCCGTCTATATCAGGGAAAAATCATGCGGCCCGCTGGGCGGCGCCCAGGAATGGTGGCTTCACCACTCCCTCACGTCCCTTACCGCCGGACTAGAAAAAATCGGCAGCCGACTCGTGCTTCTCAGCGGCGACGCCGGCGAGACATTGCGCCATCTGATATCCGAAACCGGTGCGGAGGCGGTATTCTGGAACCGCCGATACGATCCTGCCGGTATGGCGACGGACAAAGCGCTGAAACAGAGGCTTCGGGATGACGGCCTGACGGTCCGCAGCTTTTCCGGCCATCTGCTGCATGAACCATCGAGGCTACAGACGAAATCCGGCGGTCCCTACCGGGTCTATACGCCCTTCTGGCGGGCGCTGGAGGGCGGCGAGGAGCCACATGCGCCGGCGGATGCGCCGAAGGGTCTGAAGGCTCCGAAGACGTGGCCAAAATCGGAAAAGCCTGGCGATTGGAAACTGTTACCCACCAAGCCCGACTGGGCGAAACACTTCAGCGACATCTGGTCTCCCGGCGAAGGCGGGGCGCGGGAGAAACTCGACGATTTCATCGATGGCGCTTTGAAGGGTTATGAAGAAGGCCGCGACTTTCCGGCAAAGCACGCAACCTCTCTGCTTTCTCCGCATCTGGCGTCCGGCGAAATATCGCCTTCTACCGTCTGGCACGCGACGAAGGGGCTTTCCCGCCATGTCGCCTCCAACGATATCAGCCGTTTTCGCAAGGAAATCGTCTGGCGGGAATTCTGCTATCACCTGCTGTTTCATTTTCCCGAACTCGACGAGAAGAATTGGAACGACAGTTTCGACGCCTTCCGCTGGCGAGACGATGAAAAATCCTTCACGACGTGGACCCGCGGGATGACGGGATATCCGATCGTCGATGCCGGCATGCGGCAATTGTGGAAACACGGCACCATGCATAACCGGGTGCGTATGATCGTGGCGTCCTTCCTCATCAAACATCTGCTGATCGACTGGCGGAAGGGCGAGAAATGGTTCCGCGACACGCTTGTCGATGCAGACCCGGCCTCCAACGCCGCCAACTGGCAATGGGTGGCGGGATCGGGCGCGGACGCCTCGCCATTTTTCCGCATCTTCAACCCCATATTGCAGGGCGAAAAATTCGACTCCGATGGCGATTATGTGCGCCACTTCGTGCCGGAGCTGGAAAAGCTTGAGCGAAAATACATCCACAAGCCGTTCGAAGCGCCGAAAGAGGTGCTGAAGAAAGCGGGCATCGAGCTTGGCAAGACCTATCCGCTGCCGATTGTCGACCATGGAAAAGCACGGGAAAGAGCGCTTGCGGCCTATGCCGACGTCAAGAAGAACGCATAAAATTGGGTATCGGCAAAATTTTGCGTGGCTAAGCCAAAGCCGGGAAGATAATTTCTTGCCTTGAAGCGGTTGTAACGGGACATAACGGCACCTAATTTCCGCTCAGACAAGAAGGCTCAATCATGACCATTCACTCCTCTGCGCTCAGTGCTATCGGCAACACGCCGCTCATTCGTCTGAAAGCCGCCTCTGAAGCGACGGGGTGTGAAATCCTCGGCAAGGCGGAATTCCTCAATCCCGGGCAATCGGTGAAGGATCGCGCCGCACTCTACATTATCCGCGATGCCGAGCGGCGCGGTCAGCTGCGACCGGGCGGCACCATTGTGGAGGGTACTGCGGGCAATACCGGCATCGGTCTGTCGCTGGTCGCCAATGCACTCGGTTACAAGACGGTCATCGTCATTCCCGAGACGCAGAGCCAGGAAAAGAAAGACGCGCTGAAACTTCTCGGCGCCAAGCTGGTCGAGGTTCCGGCCGCCCCCTATTCCAACCCGAACAATTACGTGAAGGTTTCCGGCCGGCTGGCAAAACAGCTTGCCGCGACGGATGAAAACGGCGCGATCTGGGCCAACCAGTTCGACAACATCGCCAACCGTCAGGCCCATATCGAAACGACGGCCCCCGAAATCTGGGACCAGACGGACGGCAAGGTCGATGGCTTCATCTGCTCGGTCGGTTCCGGCGGAACGCTTGCGGGCGTGGCCGATGGCCTGCGCGACTTCAACCCCGACATCAAGATCGGCCTTGCCGATCCCGAGGGCGCCGCGCTTTATGAATTTTACAAGCACGGCGTGCTGAAATCCGAAGGCTCGTCCATCACCGAAGGCATCGGACAGGGGCGCATCACCGCCAATCTGGAAGGTTTTACGCCTGACTTCTCCTATCGCATTTCGGATGCGGAAGCGCTGCCGGTGCTGTTCGATCTGGTGACGAAGGAAGGGCTTTGCCTTGGCGGCTCCTCCGGCATCAACATTGCCGGCGCAATCCGCCTTGCCCGCGAGCTCGGTCCGGGGCATACAATCGTGACGATACTGTGCGACTACGGCAATCGTTATCAGTCGAAGCTTTTCAATCCGGATTTCCTGCGTTCCAAGGGACTTCCGATCCCACAGTGGCTGGCGACGAAAAGCGAGATTGCGGTTCCGTACGAAACCGTTTGAGGACATGCCGAAATGCCTGTGAATGCCCTGTTCCGTGACGATTTTTATCTTTCCACCGCAGAAGCGATCGTCACGGCGGTGCATGAGGATGGCGGCATAGAACTGGACCAGACATGCTTTTACGCCACCTCCGGCGGCCAACCGGGCGATAGCGGCTTTCTCGAGCGGGCCGATGGTTCGCGCATCGAACTCGGTATCACCAAAAACGGCGCCGACAAGAGCGTGATCATCCATGTGCCGCTCGAAGGCCAGCCTTCTCCTGAAGTCGGCGAAAAACTCACCCTGCATGTGGACTGGCCGCGTCGCTACAAGCTGATGCGGATGCACACCGCCTGCCATCTGCTCTCCGTCGTCTGCCAATGGCCGATCACCGGAGCCGCCGTCGGCGAGGATGAATCGCGTGTCGATTTCGACATGTCGGAAACCATCGACAAGGACGAAGTCACGGCAAAGCTTATGGAGCTGGTGAAGGCCAACCATCCCGTCTTCCTGCAATGGATCACCGACGAGGAGCTGCAGGCCAATCCGGGCATCGTCAAATCCAAGAATGTGCGCCCGCCAATGGGCCTTGGCCGGGTCAGCCTCGTCTGCATCGGCGAAAACTCCAGCATCGACAGCCAGCCCTGCGGCGGTACCCATGTTTCCGAAACGCAGGAAGTAGGCGATATTCACATTGCCAAGATAGAAAAGAAGGGCAAGGAGAACAGGCGATTCCGCATTCGTTTCGGCGCGCCTGAAGCTGTTGCCTGAGATTGGGAGAAACATCGTGAGCACGGATAAGAGCCGTTTCGTCGTTTCGGCGGACTGGGTGGAAAAGCAGCTCGGCACGGCCGGGTTTCGTGTCGTTGATGCCTCCTGGTATCTGCCGGCGCACAAGCGCAACGGTGCGGAAGAATATGCGGCGGGTCACCTGCCCGGTGCGGTATTCTTCGATCAGGACAAGATCGCCGATCATACCACCGGCCTGCCGCATTCCCTGCCCTCGCCGGAATTCTTCGCGGAGCAGGCCGGCGCGCTTGGCCTCAGCGACACCGATACGATCGTGGTTTACGATGGCCCCGGCTTCTTTTCCGCGCCGCGCGTGTGGTGGATGCTGCGGGTGATGGGCGTGCGCAAGGCCTATGTGCTGGATGGCGGCCTCGATGGCTGGAAACGCGAAGGCCGGCCGCTCGAAACCGGTACGCCGGAAATCGAACCGGCAACCTTTACGCCTGATTTCAACGAGAAGCGCGTAACCTCGCTTGACGCCATGCGCGGCATTGTCGACAGCGGCGAAAAACAGATTGCCGACGCCCGTGGCGCCGGACGCTTTACCGGCGACGAGGCCGAGCCGCGTGCTGGCATGCGCTCCGGCCACATGCCCGGCGCGCGCAGCCTGCCCGCGACAGCCTTTTCCGAAAACGGCCACTTCAAGGACCTCACCGCCATCCGCAAGATGGTGACCGATGCCGGCATCGATCTTTCGAAGCCCGTCGTCACCAGTTGCGGCTCGGGCGTCACCGCCGCCGTTATTACGCTTGCGCTGGAATCGCTCGGTCACAAGGATAATTCGCTTTACGACGGCTCATGGTCGGAATGGGGCGGATTGCAGGATACGCCGGTGGTTACCGGTCCGGCAGACGCAATCCCCACATTGTCGCACGGACCGCTGAAGGCGCATGTGACGCAGCTGGAAATGACGGCTCCGCCCAAGGTCAGCCTGCCGATCCCGGTCAACATCCAGACGGCGCTGATGCGGGTCAACAATATTCCCCTGCATTTCTACCGCTATCTCTACTGGCGGGTGGGGAAACGCTGGCACTGGCAAAAGCGCATGCGCATGAGCGATGCGGAGCTTTCCGCCATTCTGCGCGATCCGAAAAACAGCGTTACGGTTCTTTATATGAACGGTGCGCCCGCCGGTTTCTTCGAACTGAACAAGGCGAGCGACGAGGTGACCGAGCTTTCCTATTTCGGGCTGCTCGAAGAGGCGATCGGTGCAGGCGTCGGCAAGTGGTTCCTGTTGCAGGCGCTTTACGCCGCCTGGCAGGACAATCCGCAACGGGTGACGGTGACCACCAACACGCTCGACCATCCGCGCGCGCTGCAGCTTTACCAGATGATGGGCTTTTCGCCCGTCGGCACCTATGAGGCCTGGGTGGAGCCGCTTGCCGATACCGAGCTTCTGGAGATATCGCTGCGCAACTGAGTAGCGCCCTTGAGAGCAAGGCTTGCCATTCTCCGATAAGGAGTGAGTGAGGGAAATGTCAGCGCAGGAACCGCTGCGCAATGTTGGTGGAGATACCTTTAACGGCGCAGCATTCACGCCCTGTCGATAATCAGATGGGTAGCGCCCTCGCCCGCAACGGTCCCGGTACAGCGGTAACCGAGCGCGGGCAGGTCCATCCCCTCGAACAAATGTTCACCGTTGCCGAGAAAAACCGGCGCCAGCGCCAGATGCAGCTCATCGATCATGCCCGCCGCCATATATTGCCGGATGGTGGAAACGCCGCCGCCGATGCGGACATCCCTTCCATTTGCCGCCTTCAGCGCCAGGTCGAGCGCCGCCTCGATACCGTCGGTCACGAAATGGAACACGGTGCCGCCCTTCATCTCGAAGGACGGGCGCGCATGGTGCGTCAGGACGAAAACGGGAACGTGATATGGCGGCTCTTCGCCCCACCAGCCCTTCCAGTTTTCATCCGGCCACGCGCCGCGCACCGGCCCGAACATGTTGCGCCCTAAAATCCAGGCGCCGATATTTTCGAAGCTCTTTTCGGAAAATTCCTCGTCCGTCCCGGTCGAGCCGCCGTCCTTACCGAACATGCGATGAAAGGTGCGGGTCTTGAAAGCCCATTGGTGCAGCTCTTCGCCGTTCACACCCAGCGGGTTCTGCAGGCTCTGGTCTGGGCCCGCGCCGTATCCGTCAAGCGAGATGGCGAAATTGCGAACGACAACCTTTGGCACGGCACTCTCCTCCCATATCGGGAAGCCAGATTGCCAGCGTTTCGGCAATCCGGCCTCAGATTTCCCGTTCCAGATTAGCGGCGGCCGTCGGGATTTGCCCGCCGGCAGCGCCCTTGTCTTCCGTGACGGTGTTTAACAGGTGATCGGCAATCAGTTCCGCCTGGAACTTGCCGAGTTCATAGCAATAGGTGATCTCGCGCTTTTCCGCCGACCAGTAGACGTCGGGACGACCGCAGGACTTGGCCGTCAGTTTGACGTCCCCCTTCAAGCCATAGCCGCTAAAACTGCGGCTGATGAGATCGAGAACCTTCGATTCCTTGATCATGATGGCGTAGGGCTCAAGCTCCGGGTCGCGCGGCGGCACGTAGCTGACGGAGAATCTGGAAGGCGTCTGACTGCGGTGGGGGCTCAGAAAATTCTCCCAGGCCGAAGCGACGCCCGGATAGGCGGCGGCGCACTTGTCGAATTCGGCATTGTTGAGCCCCATCATGGCGGCCAGATCGCCATAACCGTCCTTGTCACGGCCGACCATCAGGCAGGCCATGTTGCGATCGCGGCTCCTGTCAGGCACCAGCGCGGAGAAGACCGGGGCTTCGTGCTCAGGCAAGGTCTCCGCCTCACGCGCCAGATACCAGCTGTCCGTGGCATTGACGAGCGCGGTGTCGAGCCATTCCTCGTTGGCCTGGAGGATGAGCGTGCCAGCCAGTTGATCGGCCGGCGCCTGCACACTTGCCGTGTCCGCCGTTCCGAAATCCGAGATCAGCATGCGCGCACCCTCGTGATAAAGCGAGAAGATCGCATTGCCGATAACGAAATTGACCGCCTGCTGAAGCTGTTCGTCGGACAGGCCATCGAGTCCGGAAGCGACCTGCGCCTCGGCCTCAAACGGAGCCGTCAACGAAACGAAAGCCAGCGGAACGGCGGCCAGAAAACGACGGAACATAAAATCAGACCTTCCGGGAACGAGGAGCGTCACTGATTCCCGAAGCTAACGAGTCACGCAATGGGCTGGTTGCATCGCCTGTCAAGAATCGGGTGGATAGTGATCCGTTTCGGGACCATAGCTGCAAAGAAGCAACGCCGAACCCAACCCAGGAGGTCTCCGTCATGACCGATCTCGTTTTCACTGCAATGCCGGCTAAGGAAGCCGAAGCCTACCGGGCGGGAGCCGCCGACGCCTATGGCAATCCGCCGGAGAGAGCCGTTTCTCCCGGCGGCATGCCCTGCCGCCACTGCCTTTCCCAGATCGGGGAAGGCGAAGGGATGCTGATCCTCGCCTACCGGCCCTTTCCCTCGCTGCAGCCCTATGCGGAAACAGGCCCGGTGTTTCTGCATGCCGACGCCTGTGAGCGCTATCCGCAGACGCAGGCCATTCCGCCGATGCTGGACAGCCCCGATTATATCGTGCGCGGTTATGGAGCCGATGGCCGCATCGTCTACGGCACCGGCGCGGTGACGGCCACAGGCGAGATCGTTTCGCGCGCGCGGCACCTTCTGGAGCGCGCGGATGTCGCTTATGTGCATGTGCGCTCCGCCCGCAATAATTGCTATCAGTGCCGTATCGACACAGCATAATCGGCAATTACATGCAATTTTAAGAGAAGAACTAAACGGCTCTCAAGTTTTTCGCGCCATGATGCAGGTATCGGAAACAATTGATTTGAGCAGCAAAATGACAAACAACCTTAACATGGCGACCCGGACCGCGCCCCGCAGCAAGACCAGGATTTTTGCGACCGTGCATTATTTCAGCCAGTCGACCAGAGGGCGTGTGGTCGATCTTTCCGCCACCGGAATGGCGCTCGAGCTGGATGGACCTTTCGCCGCCGCCAAGGGCAGCCGGGTCAAGGTGCAGAGTGAGGATCTCGGCTTCATCGAGGGCGTCGTGCAATGGCAGCACATGAACCGCCTCGGCCTGCAGCTCAAGCTTTCCACCAACACGCTGGCGCAGCTTTCCTCCTATTTCCGCTTCTTCCACGAAGAAGTGAAACCGACGCTGGCCCGCTGATCTAAAGCGCAGCAATGCAAAGAACGTTGGATGCGCATTCTCCGGTGCGGCGACACCTGCGCCGCACGCCCGCGATAAAAAATTTATCAAACGGTTGAAAACCGCCCCATCTGTCACGGGCCTGTCATTTTGGTGATGGACTCCTCTGCGATTGCTTCTACCCTGTCATTTTTCAAGACAGAGCAAGCTTCATCCGAAGGAGTTCCCATGTCGTCGCTTCTCGCTCTCCACCCCATTACCCGGCGTTCGCTTCTGGGCGGCATCGCAGCCTCCTCGGCGCTGGTGATGCTGCACCCTTTTGCTGCGCGTGCGGCGGCCAACCAGGCGCATCTGCGTATCATGGAAACGACCGATATCCATGTTCACGTCTTTCCCTATGATTATTACGCCGACAAGCCGAACGACACGATGGGACTGGCGCGCACCGCCTCGATCATAGACACCATCCGCGCCGAAGCCGGAAACTCGATGCTGGTGGACAATGGCGATTTCCTGCAGGGCAACCCGCTCGGCGACTATATCGCCTATGAGCGCGGCATGAAGGCCGGCGACAAGCACCCCGTGATCAACGCCATGAACGTGCTGGGTTACGATTGCGGTACGCTCGGCAACCACGAATTCAATTATGGTCTCGACTATATGTCGAACACGCTGGCGGGTGCGGGCTTCCCTTACATCTGCGCCAACCTCACCAAGGGCCAGCTTGCTTCCGATCCGAAGAACGACGAGCTGTTTTTCAAGCCCTATGTCATTCTGGAAAAGCAGATCCGCGACGGCGGCGGCGTGACGAGCCCGGTCAAGGTCGGCATCATCGGCTTCGTGCCGCCGCAGATCATGATGTGGGATTCCAAGAACCTCGAGGGCAAGGCGCAGACGCGCGATATCGTCGAGGCGGCGAAAGCCTGGGTTCCGGTCATGAAGGAGGAAGGTGCGGATATCGTCATCGCCCTTTCCCATTCCGGTATCGACGGCAAGGGCCAGACCGAGCGCATGGAAAACGCCTCGCTTTATCTGGCGGGTGTCGAAGGCATCGACGCGATCTTCACCGGCCACCAGCATCTGGTCTTCCCCGGTCCGAAGACCTGGGACGGCATTGAGGGTGCGGATGCCGTCAAGGGCACGCTCATGGGCAAGCCGGCGGTAATGGCCGGTTTCTGGGGCTCGCATATGGGCCTCATCGACCTGCTCCTTGAAAAGGACGGCAAGAGCTGGAAGATCGTCGACTTCACCTCCGAAGCCCGGCCGATCTACCACCGCGACGAAAACCGCAAGGTCGTCGCCGATTTCACGGACAAGGCGGAAGTCCTCGCCGCCGCCAAGACCGATCACGAGGCGGCCCTTGCCTATGTGCGCCGTCCCGTCGGCAAGACCTCCGCGCCGCTCTATTCCTATTTCGCGCTGGTGGCCGACGATCCTTCCGTACAGATCGTCTCCAATGCCCAGACCTGGTACATCAAGGACATGCTGAAGGAAGGGCAATACAAGGATCTGCCCGTGCTTTCGGCGGCAGCCCCCTTCAAGTCCGGCGGTCGCGGCGGTGCGGATTATTATACCGATGTCCCCGCCGGTGACATCGCCATCAAGAACGTCGCCGATCTTTACCTCTACCCCAACACGGTGCAGGCGGTGCTGATCAACGGCGCGCAGGTGAAGAACTGGCTGGAAATGTCGGCCGGCATGTTCAATACGGTCGAGGCCGGCGCAAAGGATGCGCCGCTGCTGAATGCGGATTTCCCGTCCTATAATTTCGATGTCATCGACGGCGTGACCTATCAGATCGACATTTCCAAACCGGCGAAATTCGACAAGGATGGCAAGGCCATCAACCCGGACAGCAACCGCATCGTCAACCTGCAATTTGAAGGCAAACCGATCGATCCCGAGCAGAAATTCGTGGTGGCGACCAATAATTACCGGGCCAGCGGCGGCGGCAAATTCCCCGATATCGCCGGCGACAAGGTGATCTTCGTGGCCCCCGATACCAACCGCGACGTGATCGTGCGCTATATCATCGATCAGGGCACCATCAACCCGTCTGCGGATGCCAACTGGTCCTTCGCGCCGGTGGCCGATACCACGGCGATCTTTGAGACCGGCCCCAAGGGCCGCCACTATGCGGCCGATATCAAGGGCGCAAAGATCGAGGATGCCGGCGACGGCGCGGAAGGTTTCGCGAAGTTCCGTCTGGTTCTTTGAGGCTGCGGCCTTTCGGCTGTTGGCGGCAGGGTGAAGCTCTGCCGTCATCCTTGGGCTTGTCCCAAGGATCTAACCACGTCGAATTAAATCAATCCGTAGCAGATCCTCGGGACAAGCCCGAGGATAACGCCGAGTTTGGTCGAAACTATCGGCACTACCGAGGGCTATCCCCTCAATCGCGTCCACCGAGCGCTCGCAGCAGAAGCGGCAGTTCCAATGGCGGTTTCTGCTCTATGCGCCGATAATCGCTGCCATCGCGGTTGCGGCGGATAAGCCTCAGGCCGACCATGTCGCGCCTCAGCATGGCCGCATCCCCGAACAGGTGCAGACTATCCAGAAAGCTGCTGAATTCGCGCTCGGAAAAGCCCCGCCCGGCGGGAATTTTCGCCCATAGATACCAGAGGCACAGTTCCTGCTGCGCGCGGCGGGCCGGCCATTGCATCAGCCGGCCGGCAGCGTCGAAGACACGAACGGTCTTCAGCACCCTGCCCTCATTGGCTGCCGGCAGCATCTCTGGCCGGGATGGTCCGCTGTCATCGGATGGCTCGCGCGAGGCTCGCAAATGCTGGAAATTTCGGAACCCGGCAGCCCGGCTCAGAAGATTGAGCATCTCTACATGGCTTGGCTTTCGGTCCAGCCTGCCGATCTGTTCGCGGACGGATTTGGCGAAAGTCGAGAGGTCTGCGATATCAATGGAAAGGATCGAACGTGGCATGACTTACCCTCAAGTGCCATTCCGAAAAGGTGTCGCTGATCGCCGGCTTCCGACATGGCACGGGATAAGTGCTGCCAAACTTTAAAAATGCAGGTTTAGCTTCCCTTGCGGGACGGCGATGCCTCGGTGAACTGCTGACCGTGGTTTAGGTATAGGCAGGCGACCCGCCCGCGTCAATTGGCCTTGCTGGCATAGCGCCGAGGTTGCCGCGCGTCTCTTCTCCCCGCCGGGAAAAGGTGGCCCCGCTCGGTCCAGACATAGTTAGACAATGTCACTCAGCGGCGACAGAAATGGTTCTCTGCTTGTGTGCCGCAAGCATCCCGTTGAAATCCTTGTGGTTCGGGCAGGCAGAGAGGCGTTGCTGAAATGCTTCGGCAAGCCATTGGCCGGCGGGGCCGGCGGGTGAATCGACCCGCCGCAGCGCAAAGAGCGGATATTCGCCCTGTTCATAGGCCTCGAGTTCAAGCGCCTTGAGGCTGCCATTGGTGATGTCGTTACGAACGATCGATGCGGGCAGGCCGCCCCAGCCCAGACCGCCCTTGATGAGCTGGTATTTTGTGGCGATGTCGCTGACCCGCCATGTCTTGTAAGAAAGCACATTGAAATCGCGGCCCTTGGTCAGGCCGGATGCATCGGTTACGACAAGCTGAACCTCCTCGCGCACATCGGCAAGGCCCAGCGGCCGCTCGATCTGCGCCAGCGGGTGATCCGACGCGACGACCGGCAACATGAAGGAATGGCCGACCTTTTCGACGACGAGTTCATCATCCTGGCGCAGCATCGCCCCGCCAATGCCAACACCTGCCTTGCGGGAGAGCACCATCTCCATGACCATGCCCAGCTCGCCGACATTGAGGCTGAGGGTGACGGTTGGGAATTGCTGGCGAAAATCCCGCAGCACGGCCACCATGGCCTCCGCCGGCACCATGGTGCTGATGGCGACCGAGAGTTCCGCCTCAAGCCCCTGCTTCAGCCCCTTGGCGCGGGCGCGCATCTCCTGCAGTCCGGCGACGATGCGCCTTGCATCCTCCAGCATGGCGCGGCCTTCATCCGTCAGCTTCGGCTGGCGCACGCCGCTGCGCTCGAACAGCGTCACTTCAAGCTGCGCCTCGAGATTGGCGATGGTGTAGCTGACCACCGACTGGGCGCGATTGAGCGCCCGTGACGCGGCGGAAAAACTGCCGGTCTCGGCAACCGTCAAAAACACCTGCAATTGATCGAGGGTCGGGTTCGCGTCCATGTCCCATCCATTTCATCGATAGATTGCTTCCACATTATCACAGTTTTCTTGATGGCAGTAATTTTTCATATAGAGCGCAAAGGAAGGGCATCGTGCTCTCCCGCCCTCCCAAGGCGCCCGTCAATTCATCGCATATGCAAGGAAAGACCATGTCCAACATTCTTCTCATCACCTCCAGCCCGCGTGGCGACGAATCGGTTTCCAACAAGTTTGCCGGTGAACTCGCAAACAAGCTGAAGGCCAAGTCGGCTTCCAACACCCTTGTCCACCGCGATCTCGCTGCTGACCCGATCCCGCATCTCGACACCGTCAAGACCGCCGCCATCCGCAAGGCGCCCGACCAGCGCACCGCCGAAGAAGCGGTTGCCGCCGATTATTCCGACAAGCTGGTGACCGAGCTTCTCGCCGCCGACACCGTCGTCATCGGCACCGGCCTTATCAATTTCAACATTTATTCCGGCCTGAAGTCGTGGATCGACAATGTCGCCCGCGCCGGCCAGACCTTCAAATACACCGAAACCGGCCCGGTCGGCCTCGCCACTGGCAAGAAGGTCTACATCGTACTGGCCGCTGCCGGCGTTTACTCCGAAGGCCCGGCGGTATCGATGAACCATGCCGTTCCTTACCTGAAGACCGTTCTCGGCTTCATGGGCATGACCGATGTGGAAGTCATCTATGTCGAAGGCCTGGCATTCGGTCCGGAAGCCGTCGAAAAGGCTGTGGCTGCCGCTGAAGCCAAGGTTGCCGAGCTGGCGCAGGCCGCCTGAGGCACATCGAATGTCTGGGCGATGCCGGCCAGGGTTGCCGGTATCAGCCGACCCACATTCCGTAACGGCCGTGGACCTGGTCCCGGCCGTTATTTTTTGCCGCATAGAGCCGCGCATCGGCCTCCGATAGGAGCGCGCGGAAAAGCTGTCCATCCTCGAAAGCGGTGGCGACGCCGATACTGACGGTCAGCGGCGAACCGTCCGGCCGCTGCAGGTCCGCAAGGATCGCTGCCCGAAGATTGTTCGAAAATGCCAGCGCCGTTTCATGCGCCATTGCCGGCAGGAGGACAACGAATTCCTCGCCGCCGAAGCGGTAGAGATGTCCCAGCGGCTGCACGGCGCGCTTCAGGACGGCGGCGAATTCCCGCAAGATCTCATCGCCCTGCAGGTGCCCGAACGTATCGTTGACGGTCTTGAAATGATCGATATCGACGATCAGCACGCTGACCGGCCGCTTTTTCTCCAGGCATTCAACGACGACGGAGGGCGCATCGAGCTCCATGCGGGCGCGGTCCGATACGCCCGTCAACATATCGCGTCCGGAGCGGGACAGAAGCTCCTCGTAACGTTCCCTGAAGGTGAGATCGTTAAAGACATCGGCAACGCTGCGGCGTGTCAGAAAGCGGCCCTTGGCCGATGTCAGCCAGAGATAGGTGGCAAACAGCAGCGAATAGATGCCGACTGCCGCCATCTTCGCCTTCCAGCCGTCGTAAAAGACATCGAGAGGGGCGTTGAACAACAATCGCAGCGCCCCATAAAAACCCGCCTGATCGAAGCTCAGGATAACGACACCGCAGATCGCAAAGCGCAGTACGATATGGCGCTGCAGATAACGCCCCAGTTTTTCGTAAAACAGGATGATGGCGATCGCGTCTATATAAAGCAGGCTGGTTCCCCAGACCATCAACACGCCCATGTCATCCAGAAATGCGGTGCTGACCGACTGCCCGGGAACGATCGCCACCGTCTGATGGAAACGGATGATCTGCGCCATGATGACGGTCACTATATTGCCGAGAAACAGGCCGTAGATCGGCTGTCGAACGACCGCCGCGTCCTCCCGCATATAGAGCATGAGGATCATCATCAGCTTGCCGGCAAAAAGAATCGAGGAGCCGGGCGACGCCACGCCGAAAGGCAGCTGCACGTAAAAGACGGCCGCCAGGTAGGTTTCCAGAAAATGCATGACTCCCAGCGCGGTGAGAAAAACACCGATGCCGAGAATATGCCGGTAATGAAGGAAGGCCGTCATTACCGAGAAATAGACGACGGCTTCCGTCAGAAAGAGGGCGAGATTTGCCCATTGCATCGGCGCATGCCTTACCTATACGCGCCGCGCGGCGTCAGTGGCGCGCGGCTTCACATTTTGAGGAGGATAGGCCGAAGCAAACAACGGAATCTTAATATCCGAGGCAAGAAAGCGTCATCATTTTCCTGGGAAAAGCGAAGCGCCGTTCTGGTCGATGATGAGCTTTGCCTTGCGGATCGTGAACTCAACCGCATCGTCCATGCTGGTGAAGACGTCGGCGCGCACGAATTCATGCACCAGCACTTCATCGCCAGCCTTTTTTTCGATGCGGCCCGCCAGGCGGAACTGGCCGCCTTCCTTGATCGGCGTCGCATAGATCAGATAGTCGCCATGCGCATGCGGCTCCGCCTGGGCGACCTTCTGCGGCGCGTCGGAGGACGGCTGGCCGGAGCCGAAGGCCGAGAGGATTTTGGAAAAAAACGATGCCATGGCTTTCACTCCCTCAATCTGTGTCAGTTTTGAAGGGCGGAGGCGATCCGCCCTTCCCTGCCTCTTCCGATCAGATGATCAAGTTCGACAGGATGTCGTTTTCGGTGATGTCCTCATAACCGAGACCGGCGGCTTCGAAACGTTCCAGCAGGCCGGCGAAATTCTCCTTAGCGCTGGTTTCGATACCGATCAGGATCGAACCGAAATTGCGGGCCGATTTTTTCAGATATTCGAAACGGGCGATATCGTCGTCCGGGCCGAGCAGGTTGAGGAAATCGCGCAGCGCGCCGGGGCGCTGCGGCAGGCGCAGAATGAAGTATTTCTTCACGCCCGTATAACGCATGGCGCGTTCCTTCACATCCGGCAGGCGCTCGAAATCGAAGTTGCCACCGGAAACCACGGCGATGACCGTCTTGCCTTCCAGCCTCTCGCGGCCGAGCTTTTCCAGCGCGGTAATTGCCAGCGCGCCGGCCGGCTCCAGCACCACGCCTTCGAGATTCAGCATCTCGATGATCGTCACGCAGATGGCGTTTTCCGGGATGAGCATGACCTGCTCGGCCGGAAAATCCTTCAGGGCCTTGAAGTTCAGGTCGCCGATGCGGGCGACGGCAGCGCCGTCGACGAAATTATCGACCTTGTTCAGCGTCACCGGTTCGCCGCGTTCAAGGCTTTTCTTCAGGCTCGGCGCCCCTTCCGGCTCGCAGAACACGAAGTTCTCCTTGCGGACCGTGCCGGCCAGAAAGCCCGATAGACCGGCAGAAAGACCGCCGCCGCCAACGGGCATGACGACGATATCCGGCTTCGTGCCTTCCGGAAGCTGATCCATGATTTCGGCGGCGACCGTCGCCTGGCCTTCGATGATGTCCTCATGGTCGAAGGGCGGCACCATGTAGCCGTCATTGTCCTCAACATATTTGCGGGCGGCGGCATAACACTGGTCGAATATATCGCCCACCAGACGGATGCTGATGAATTCGCCGCCGAAGATGCGGGTCTTTTCGATCTTCTGCTGCGGTGTCGTCACCGGCATGAAAACAACGCCTTGAACACCGAAATGACGGCAGGCGAAAGCAAAGCCCTGCGCATGGTTTCCGGCCGAAGCGCAGACGAAAACCTTGCCTTTGCCGGCCTTGGCCACCGCCTTGCGCAGGAAGTTGAATGCGCCTCTAATCTTGTAGGAACGAACCGGGGACAGATCCTCACGCTTCAGCCAAATCGACGCGCCATATCGACGGCTGAGATGTTCATTCAACTGCAACGGCGTTTCCGGGAATATTTCCCGCACTTCTCGCCGCGCTGCTTCCACAAGCTGCTTGTCCACGATAGTCAATCCATTGAAATTCATAATGGCACCCGCTATGCCATAGGAAGACGTCCGAGACAAAGACTCATTTCAGCGCGGCAACAAACTCCGGGTTTCATTTCTTGAACAGCAACCTTCTGCGCTCGGTCATATATGTGGCGTCCATCTTCGGGCTTTACATGGCGACGGCCATGTTCCTGCCGGCGCTCACCGATCTTTATTACGGCAATGACGACTGGATGGTGTTTGCGCTGTCGGGTTTCATGTGCGGGGGCTTTGCGCTTGCCTGTGCGCTGGCGACGCGCGGTCCGATTGCGGCCTTCAACAAACGTTTCGGCTTTCTGCTCGTCAACTTGCTCTGGCTGGTGTTTTCCATTGTCGGCGCGGTTCCGCTTTACCTGTCCGAACTCAACCTGACGCTCGGCCAGGCGCTGTTCGAATCCGTTTCCGCGATTACGACGACGGGGTCTACAGCCATTGCCGGTCTCGACAACGCGCCGCAGGGCATCCTTCTGTGGCGTTCGCTGCTATGCTGGCTTGGCGGTATCGGTATCGTGGCGCTGGGCCTCTTCATCCTGCCGCTGCTGCGTGTCGGCGGCATGACCTTCTTCCGCATGGAATCTTCCGACACCGGCAACGACCGGCCTTTTGCGCGGCTCGCGAGCTTCACCCGGGCTTTTGTGGCCATTTACATCATCATGACGCTTGCCTGTACCATCGCTTACGATTTTGCCGGCATGTCGCATTTCGATGCGCTGAACCATGCCATGTCGACGGTCGCGACCGGCGGTTTTTCCACCCATGACGCGTCTTTTGCCTATTTCAACAATACGGCGCTGCTGTGGATCGCCACCATCTTTCTGATCTTCGGCAGCCTGCCCTTCTCCGTCATGATCCTGCTTGCGGTGCGCCGCCGGCTGGAGACTCTGCGCGACCCGCAGATCGCCGTTTTCCTCGGTTATCTCTGTGCAATCTCGATTGCGGTTGGCGTCTACCATCATTTCAGGAACGGTGTGCCGCTGGATGACGCGCTCAGCCATTCCTTCTTCAATATGACCTCGATCCTTTCGACCGGCGGCTTTGCCAGCGACGACTATACGCTCTGGGGGCCTTTCGTCGTCGTCGTCGCCTTTTTCGCCACCTTCATGGGTGGCTGTTCCGGCTCGACGGCGGGCGGTATCAAGGCCTATCGTTTTCTCATCATGTTCAACGTGGTGCGCGCCGGGCTGAAGAAGCTGATCTATCCGAACGCGGTCTATTCGGTGCGTTACGGCCACCAGGTGGTCGATCCCGATACGATCCGGACGATCTTCCTGTTCGTCAGCTGCTTCATCGCGCTGTGGATCGCCGGCAGCCTTGCCATGAGCCTTATGGGTTACGATTTCCTGACTGCCACCTCGGCCGTTGCGACCTCGCTCGCCAATGTCGGACCCGGCATCGGCCCGATCATCGGCCCGGCAGGCAATTTCTCCACAATCAGCGATCCCGCGCTTTATCTCCTCTCGGTCCTGATGCTGCTCGGACGTCTGGAAATCCTGACGGTTCTGGTGCTGCTGATGCCGATCTTCTGGCGCAGCTGATGTCGTGGCATACTTGTTGAGCGCCGGCGAATAAAGCGCTTGACCTTCCCACGTTGGAATAGTCCAGGCTCCTCCTGTTAGAATTCCAAACCATGGAGAACCGCCTATGTGCACCGCTCACCAGCATCATGCCGAAACCACCACGGCACCGGTTGATGCAGACCTTTCTTTTCACGTTGAAGACATGACCTGCGGTCACTGCGCCGGAGTGATCAAGGGCGCGATCGAAAAGACCGTTCCCGGCGCTGCCGTGCATGCCGATCCGGCAAGCCGCACGGTTGTGGTTGGCGGCGTCTCCGATGCAGCACGTATTGCCGAAATCATCACCGCTGCAGGCTATACGCCCGAAGCACGCGCCTGATCCGAAGAGATACCGGCGGCGCTTCATCGCTGCGGCCGCCGGATCGCCCCATCTGCCCCGCTTCACGCTGCATTATGTGACGGGTTTTGGACGGCATCCGTCCCTCTTTCCTCCCCGATGGCGAACGCCCTATCCCTTTCAATCAGGGATGACGGAGGAGATTTTTCCAATTTAATGAAGCGAATCATCCACATGCCGTCACACCGGCCTTGTGAACCTGTCTGTTCCCCTCCTCCGTCATTTCGACCTTGAGCCGGAACCAGCCGACGTGCGTATGTACGGCGGGAAGATTCCTTTCAGCCCAAGGACTTGGGCTGGCTGGATTCCGGCTCAGGGCCGGAATGACGGAGGAGAGGTTCAAGGGCCTTATCGCAAGAAAGACCCGGCTCTTGCGAGCCGGGTCCCTCTCAATCAGCACCATCGCACCAACTTACTTCGTCGCCAGATCCTTGGTCATGACAAAATAGTTCAGCGGATGCGGCTTGTAGTTTTCGAGCTTTGCCGAATAGGCATCGAACACGGTCTCATGGATGAGGAAGACGGAGACGGCTTCGTCATAAATCTTCTTCGCCGCTTCGCCGTAAATGGCGTAACGCTTGGTGGGTTCGCCCGCCGAATAGGCGGATTTGATCAGCTTGTCCGTCTCCGCATTGCAATAGTGCGAGATATTGTAGCTGCCGCCGCAGGTATAGTCGGCATTCAGGAAACCGGCCGGTTCGGCGACATCGGTGGCGTAACCGCGAGACAGCAGCGCCATGTCGAAGTTGCCGGCCAGCATGTCGGGCTCAATGGCGCTGTAATCGGCAACGCGAACATCGACCTTGATGCCGATTTCCTGCAACTGCGCCTGGATGATCGCCGCGACGTCCTTGAGTTCGGTCTTTGCGGTATAGGCAAGGAGCGTCACCTTCAGGCTGCCGGGTGCAACGCCGGCCTCTTTCAGAAGGTCCTTGGCTTTTTCCACGTCATAAGCGGGTTTGGTTTCCTTTGCAGCCCACGGTTCGCCGGCCGCAAAAGGCATGGTCGCGCCCTTGACCACGCCTTCATAGATACTCTCGGCGATACCACCCGTATCGATGGCGGCCTGGATCGCCTGGCGCACCTTGATATTGTTGAAAGGCGGCTTTGAATTGTTCAGCAGCAACTCGGTGATACGCGGCGACGGGATTGGCGCAACCTTGACGCCATCGGTGGATTCGATAGTCTTGACCGTCCATGGCGGCACGAGCCGCGAAACCTGCGCTTCCCCGGTTCGGACCTGGGTGGCGCGTGTGTCGGCATCGGGCACGAAATTGACACGGCCGCCGGAAAGTTTCGGCATGCCGTCCCAATAGTCGTGATTGGCCGTCAGAACCATATGCTGGCTGGGATCGACCTCGGTGATCTTGAAAGGTCCGGTGCAGGTTCCGATCGGATCGACCTTGCCGTCCTTATAGGCGGATGGAGCGAGGATGGAGGTGGCGGGGCTTGCCATTTGCGCCGGCAGCAGCACGGAGGGTTCGATCGTCGTAATCTTCACCACATCATCGCCGCCAGCTTCGACGGCGGCAATCAGCTTCGGAGAGAAGGCACGGGCGGGCACGGGTGCTTTCAGGAGATTGCTGAGTGCATTGACCGCGGCCTTGGCATCGAGCGGTTCGCCGTTCTGGAACTTGACGCCCTTGCGCAGCTTGAATTCCCACACCTTGGGATCAGACTGCTTCCAGGACTCGGCAAGGCTTGGCTCCAGCTTCATGTCATAACCGACACGCACCAAGCTTTCGAAACAACCCGCACGCGAGCCGAGATAGGCGTCGTCGGAAGCCATCTGCCAGCCGGTCTTCACACCGAAATTATCGTCGTAGGTAATCGTGGCGGCCTCTGCCGCATGCGTTCCAAACGAAACCACAATGGCGCATGACGCCAAAAGTGCGTGCTTCATCATAGAAGATTCCCCTTTTATTTTTGATGACAACGCTCACAATTCGTATATTTTCACGAAATTTCACTCAATCACTACAAAGTCAATAAGAATACCCTATGGATATCTCTCGATTATCCATTCGAATATTATCTATTTTACGTTTTGTACTCGGAATTTTATTCCGATATTAATCCGTAAACACACAATTCATCTGTTTTTACGGCAACAGAAAACTGTAACTGCGTTGTCCGTCAGCCCCATTCCCGCCAGCGATGGCAGCGCGCGAAATGCTCGCCGGAAACGCCTTCCAGAACGGGTTCCACCTCGCCGCATATCTCGGTCGCATATTTGCAGCGGGTGTGGAATTTGCAGCCGTTCGGAGGATTGAGAGGGCTCGGCAGATCGCCGTCCAGAAGCATCTCCGGTGCATATAACCCCGTCTCGTCCAGCATCGACGATGCTATGAGAGCCTTGGTATAGGGGTGCTTCGGCGCCCGGAAAAGCTCCTCCCGGTCGGCGATTTCAACGACACGTCCGAGATACATCACCGCGATGCGATCGCAGAGATAACGCACTACGCGCAGATCGTGGGAAATCATCAGAACCGTCAAACCGTGACGGCGCTTCATGTCCATCAGAAGGTTCAGGATCTGCGTGCGCATTGAGGCGTCGAGCGCCGATGTCGGTTCGTCGCAGACAAGGAAGCTCGGATTGAGAAGCAGCGCGCGGCCGATGACGACGCGCTGCAACTGGCCGCCGGAACACTGGCTCGGATACCGATCGTAAAAAGAGCCGTCGAGGCCGACCTCTTCCAGCATCCGGAAAACCCGGGCCGTGCGCTCCTCGCGCGTGCCGATGCCATGCTGGGCAAGCGGCGCTTCCATGCTCTGGCCGATACGCATGCGGGGATCGAGTGCGGAATAAGGGTCCTGAAACACCAGTTGCACGACCCGGCGCATACGCCGAAGCGCCTCGCCCTGCATGTGCAGCATATCGTTCTGCCCAATGCTGACCTCGCCTTTCGTTGCGTGGGTCAGCCGCGTAATCAGCCCGGCAACCGTGCTTTTGCCGCATCCGGATTCACCGACGAGACCAAGCACTTCCCCCTCGCCGATCGTCAGGGAAACATCGTCGACGGATTTCACCACACGGTGACCGAGACCCGATATGGGATAATATTTGCAAAGGTTTTTCGCGACCACGAAGGGTCGCTTGCCGTTTTCCGCCGATGGCGGGGTCTGTGTCGTCGCTGTCGCTAGCATCGTCGCCCTCCCTCAGCAGACCGTGTGACTGGCATGATCGTGGTTGGCATGGTCGTGGCCGACCGCCCAGCACCGCGCCTTGCGTCCTTCGGGCAAGGCATTCAGATCCGGTTCCGAGGCCATGCAGCGGCCTCTCATGCCTGCCGAATTGGCAAGCGCGCAGCGCGGATGAAACCGGCAGCCGCAGGACATGTCATGGGCCTGCGCACTGGAGCCGGGGATCGTCAGCAGCTGCCCCTCGCTGTCGGTGGTCAAAAGCGAACAGCTGATGAGCGCCCTGGTATAGGGGTGCTGCGGCGCCTTGAGGATCGCCTGGGTCGGCCCCTCCTCGACGATGCGGCCGGCATACATGACCGCGATCCGGTCCGCGAAGGCGGCGACGACCGAGAGGTCATGAGTGATGAGCAGCGTGGCAAGCCGGCGCTTGCGGCGCTCGTCGTCGAGCAGTCGCAGGATTTGTGCCTGAACGGTGACATCAAGCGCCGTCGTCGGTTCGTCGGCGATCAGAAGCTGCGGATTGCCGGAGAGTGCGGCCGCAATCATCACACGTTGCGCCATGCCGCCGGAAAGCTCGTGCGCGAAGCACTGCGCCCGCGCCGATGGATCGGGAATGCCGACATCCGACAGAAGGCCGACGACCCGGTTAAGTGCGGCGTGCCGGCTCATTTTACGGTGGATCCAGAGCGGCTCGGCCACCTGCGTCCTCACCCGGCTGGTCGGGTCGAGCATGGCCTGCGGCTGCTGGAACAGCATGCTGATATCTGCGCCGCGCAGCGCATCGAGTTCGGAGGATGAAAGAGCGAGAATATCGCGACCGGCAAAGGAAATGCGGCCGGAATTGATTTCCGCGCCATGCGGCAAAAGCCGCATCAGTGACAGCGCCGTCATGCTCTTGCCCGACCCAGATTCGCCGACGAGAGCGACGACTTCTCCGGCGTTGACGGAAAGCGTCAGGCCCGAAATAACAAACTTGCGGCCATTTTGCGCCGGCACGGAAACGTGCAGGTCCTCTATCTCCAGAAGCGGTGCGCATTCAGGGGATATGGCCGTATTGGCAAGCGTTTGTCCTTCGATATTCATAAGAGTTCCCCTTATTTTTATTGAATCGGAGGCATTGCGTATTCTTCATGCGGCTTCAGACGATATTACTCTCCTTCCGGTTCCGTTGCGTCATCTATGTTTGACAATCGTCAAATCGACCATTGCCCGTTGGCAGGCGTCAATGACCGTTGGTTTTCTTCGTTTCCAGGTTCAGGCCATGGCCGATCCACGTCACGCTGAGCGCCGCCAGGAAAATCGCCAGACCCGGTGCAATGACGAGAACGGGCATCCGTTCCGCATAAGCCTGCGCATCGGCCAGCATCAGCGCCCAGTCGGCGGCCGGCGGCTGTACGCCAAGGCCCAGAAACGACAATCCGCCCACCGTTATCAGCTTGTGGCCAAAGCGCAGGAACGCCACGGCCGCGATGGGCCAGATCGTGTTGGGAATGATATGCCGGAAGATGATGAAGCGCCGTGTGCAGCCGAGCACCTCTGCCGCGCGGATATATTCGCGGGAATTGATCGACAGCGTCAGCCCCCGCGCCAGCCGCGCAAAAGGTGTCCAGCCAACGATGGTCAGCGATGCGATCAGCGTGCCATATCCCGGACCGAAGATTGCGACGAGGAAAATCGCGATCACCACGTCCGGTATGGCGATGAGCAGGTCCACGATGCGCATCAGCACTTCGTCGACGATGCCGCGGCTGCGGCCGCTGATGATGCCGATGAAGGTTCCGATCACCACCGACAGAATGACGGTGATGGCGGCAATCGTGACCGTGAAGCGGCCGCCGATCAACAGCCGGCTCAAGACATCGCGCCCGAGATGGTCCGTCCCAAGCCAATAGGCGGCGCCCGGCGCATTCAGCCTGAGCCGAAGGCTCTGCTTTGCCGGATCATAGGGCGAAATCCACGGCGCGATCACCAGCAGCAGGATGATGACGAGAAAAATCGCCGATCCCGCATAGAAGGTCCAGTGCCGGCGGCGGATGAAATCCGTGAAGCGGGCGAGGTTCGAAGGGCGCTTGGGCGTGGTCATCGGCATGGCGGCGGCAGACGCGCTCGGGAAGTGGCTAATGGTCATGGTGAGCTCGCATTGCTGGATTGATCAGGACATAAAAGCTGTCGGCGAGGGTATTGATCAGGATGGAGAGCGCCACGATGCAGATGAAACCGCCCTGCAGCATCGGAATATCGCGATTGACCACGGCGTCGTAGAGAAGCCGGCCCATGCCGGGAATGGCGAAGATCACTTCCACGACCACAGATCCGCCAAGCAGGCCGGCAAGCCACAGGGCGAAGAAGGTGACCACCGGCAGCGAGCCGTTGCGGATGCCGTGGCGCATGACCGTGCCATGCATGCCGAGACCGCGGCTGCGGGCCGCCGTGATATAGGGCGCGCGCAGAACTTCGGCCATTGCCGCACGCGTCACCTGGGTGAAATAGGCAAGCGGCCGCAGCGTCAGGGTCAGCGCAGGAAGCACCAGCGAACGCCAGCTATCCCATCCGGCCGAGGGCAGCCAGCCGAGATAGAGCGCGAAGACCAGCGCCGACATCGGCGCAAACCAGTATTCGGGCGTTGCAACGAAGGTCTGGATCATCAGCGTCGCGAAATTGTCCAGCCGACCGCCGGGACGCATCGCCGCCAGAGTGCCGAGCGGCAGGGCGACAGCCACCGCGACCGCCAGCGCCGTCAGCGCCAGCGTCACCGACACCCAGAGCGACCGCAAAAGCTCGGCGGCGACCGGCTGGCTGCTGGTGAAGGAAAATCCGAGATCGCCCCGCAGCGCGCCCGACGACCAGGCGAAATATTGCACATAGAGCGGGCGGTCCAGTCCGAGGCTGACCCTGAGCGCCTCGACCGCATGCGGATCGAGCGCCGTATCTCGCATGCGCGACATGAGAATGGTGCGGGCCGGATCGCCGCCCGCCATATAGGGCAGAAGAAACGCGATGACGGACACGATCGCCAGCATCAGGCACAGAATAAGGAAGCGCTGTATTATCTGTATCCACATGGCTTGGTCTCCTTCACCACAATTGGCGTCTGCACTGCAATCCACGCCCGTTTCCCAAAGGAAAACGGCCGCTTATTTCACCGGGCGCTGTAGATCCATCACCGGACCGGAAGTGCCCTTCAGCATTCCGGTGCGCTTGGGCACGATGGCCACGGTCGTAAAATCGATATCCTCGGCATGGGCGAGATCATGAATGATCGGGCAATCCGGCTCTCCGTTGTCAGGGCAATAGTTTGCGAGATTTCGCAGCGTGTCGGCCATCTCGCGAAGCGTATGCATCTTCGCTTCCAGATCGACGACATGTTCCATGACGATGCGTTTGACATCGCATGAGGCGCCGCCCGGATCGCGCCAGAGCGTCATCAGCTGCCTGATCTTTTCGATGGAAAAACCGAGATCGCGTCCGCGCCGGATGAAACGCAGCGTTTCCAGATCATTGGCCGTATAGACCCTGTATCCGGACTCCGTGCGGTTTGCCGATTTGATCAGGCCGATTGTCTCGTAATGCCTGATCATCTTCGCAGAAACACCGGATGCGGTGGCGGCTGTGCCAATATTCATCGATCCTGCTCCTATCTTTCCGGGGTGAAAAACACGTCTGCATGAATGTCGGCGGTGCGCATGCCGCGCGCCAGAAGCTGTGGCACCGTCGCCTCGATCATGGCCGGCGGGCCTGCAATATAGGCTTTCCAGCCATCGAGATCGTCGAAATCATCCGCCACGGCCGCACCGACATAACCGCACCGGATATCGGCATGTTCCTCATGCGAGAGAACCGGAACGAAACTCAGATTGCCATGCCGGGCGGCAAGATCGCCGAAGCGGTCGAGCATATAGAGATCACGCTCGGCGCGCGCGCCGAAATAGACATGAACCGGTCGTTCGCGGCCTGTTGCGAGCGCCGCCTCGACAACTGCCTTGACCGGAGCGAGCCCCGAACCGCCAGCAATGCCGAGGATCGGCCCGCAATGTTTTTCCCGCAGGAACGAAGAGCCGAAAGGCCCGACTATCGTGACGGGGTCACCCGCGCTTGCGAGCGAGAAGATGCGGCCGCTCGTCATGCCGCCGGGAACATGCCGGATGTGGAATTCAATCAGTTCCTCATCCACCCTGCTGGCAATGGAATAATCGCGCGGCGAACAGTCGGGATAAAGCAGCCGCACATATTGTCCGGGTTTGAAGGTAAACTGCCCGCGATCGTCAAGCCGGATGCGGATGAGCTTGATATCGTGCGTGGCATCCACCACTTCCGCAACCACGCCCTTAAAGCGGCCGGTCGGAATATCGGCGATCTCATCCGCCCCGTCGAGCCAGCTGATGGTCATGTCGCTCAACGGCACGGCCCGGCAGGCAAGCGTCAGGCCATCGGCTTTTTCCTCTTCGGTCAAGGAGAAGGGCGTATGCTTGAGGAGATCGATTTCGCCGGAAATGAGATGCGACTTGCAGGCGCCGCAGCGGCCCATGCGACAACCATGCGGATAAGTAACCCCTGCGGCCAGTGCGGCCTGAAGCACGGTCTCACCCTGCGCCGCCATGATGCTGCGTCCGATCTGCGGCAGATAGATTGTGTTGCCGGGCGTCATCATGTCCGCCTCCTATTCGGCCGCTGCGAGCTGCATGCCGGACGATCTGTCCACCAGCGGCGCGCGGAAGCTTTTCAGGCGCAGCGCGTTCGTCAATACGAAGACGCTGGAAAGCGCCATGGCTCCGGCGGCAAGGACAGGCGACAGCAGAACGCCGTTGACAGGATACAATATTCCGGCCGCCACGGGAACGAGAGCGGCATTGTAAGCAAAGGCCCAGAACAGATTCTGGCCGATATTGCGGATCGTGGCCTTGGAGAGCGCGATGGCGTTGGCGACGCCGCGCAAATCGCCGGACATCAGCACCACATCGGCGCTTTCAATGGCGACATCCGTGCCCGTGCCGATGGCAAGGCCGACATCAGCGGCGGCCAGCGCCGGCGCATCGTTGATGCCATCGCCGACAAAGGCGACACGTCGCCCGCCGGCAGCAAGCCTCTTGACGGCCTCCACCTTGCCGTCGGGCAGAACTTCCGCCACCACCTCGTCAATGCCGAGCCGACGGGCGATGGCTTCAGCGGTGCGGCGATTGTCACCCGTGATCATCGTGACCTTGAGGCCGAGCGCATGCAGCGCCGCAATCGCCTCCGGGGTCGTCTGCTTGACTGGATCGGCAACCGCGACGATCGCGGCCAGCCTGCCATCGACGGCGGCGTAGAGCGGCGACTGCCCTTCCCTGCCCAGCCGCTCGGCATCGTCTGCGAACATCGCGACATCGTAACCGAGCTTGGCCATGAACCGGTCCGCGCCCGCTTCCACCCTTCGGCCGTCAACCGTTGCCGCAACACCAAAACCGGGGGTCGCCTCGAAGCCTTCCGCATCGGCAAGCGTCAGGCCGCCATGTTTTGCAGCCTCGACGATCGCTTCGGCAATCGGATGTTCGGAATGGCTCTCCAGCGAGGCGACGAGGCGCAACACCTCATCCGCACCGAAGCCCTCTGTCGTGGTAAAATGCACCAGTTTCGGTTTGCCGAGCGTCAGGGTGCCGGTCTTGTCGACGGCGATCACATCGGCATCCCGGAGCGTCTGGAGCGCATCGCCGCGGCGGAACAGCACGCCCATTTCGGCGGCGCGGCCGGTGCCGACCATGATCGAGGTCGGCGTGGCAAGGCCCATGGCGCAGGGACAGGCGATAATGAGCACCGCAACCGCATTGACGAGTGCAAAGGTCAAGGCCGGATCGGGCCCGAACGTGAACCAGATGATGAAGGTGGCGAGCGCTGCCAGCATCACCGCCGGCACGAACCAGTTGGTTACTTTGTCCACCAGCGCCTGAATGGGCAGCTTGTCGGCCTGCGCCTCCTCGACCATGCGGATGATCTGGGCGATCAGCGTATCGGCGCCGACCTTGGTGGCGCGGAAGGTGAAAGAACCGTTGCGGTTGACCGTGCCGCCGACGACTTCGGAACCCGCCGCCTTGGTGACCGGCACCGGTTCGCCCGTGATCATCGATTCATCGACATAAGAAGAGCCGCTGAGGACCAGCCCATCGACCGGCACTTTCTCGCCGGGCCGAACCACGATCACATCGCCGGTGCGCACATCCTGCAACGGCACATCGATGGTTTCGCCATCGCGCAGCACGCGGGCGGACTTGGCCTGCAGGCCGACCAGCCGCTTTATAGCCTCGCTGGTGCGGCCTTTGGCGCGCGCTTCCAGAAAACGTCCGAGAAGGATGAGCGTGACGATGACCGCCGCCGCCTCGTAATAGACATTGGCCGTGCCGCTCGGCAGGACTTTGGGCATGAAGGTTGCGACAACCGAAAATCCCCAGGCAGCGGCGGTGCCCAGCACGACGAGCGAATTCATGTCCGGCGCCAACCGCAGAAGTGCGGGTATGCCCTTTTTGAAGAAGCGCAGGCCGGGCCCGAACAGAACCAGCGTCGTCAGCGCAAATTGCAGATACCAGCTTTCCTGCATGCCGACCGTTTCCATCACGAAATCATGGATGGCAGGCACCAGATGCGACCCCATTTCCAGCACGAAAACGGGTAGCGTCAGAACAACGGCGACGGCGAGGCTGATTTTGAGGCTGCGCAGTTCCGCCTCGCGCTTGTCCTGCTCTCCATCTCTGGCTTTGTCGGCAACAACCTCGTTCGCCTTATAGCCCGCCCGCTGGATGGCGTCCGCCAGATTGGCCGCAGAGGCGGCGTTGCCGGCGACGCGGACGGTGGCGCGTTCCGTCGCCAGATTGACGCTTGCACCGGAAACACCGGAAACGGCCTTCAACGCCTTTTCGACACGTCCGACGCAGGAGGCGCAGGTCATGCCCTCAATATCGAGTTCGATGGTTTTCTCTTCGACGCTGTAACCGGCCTGCCGCACCGCCTCGATAACGGCCGGCACATCCGGCGGCCCGGAAAAGGAAATGTCGGCACGTTCCGTTGCCAGATTGACCGAAGCTTTCAGAACGCCCGGGACCTTGGCAATCGCCTTTTCAACGCGGCCGACACAGGAGGCGCATGTCATGCCATCGATCGCAATCTGATGACTCGCCCGGATCTCCATTTGTGACATGCGTATGACCCCTCTTTTCTTGTGTTAAAAAAAAGATAGGGCTTCCCATCGTGGCAAGGTCAATAGGTTCTTTTTGATGATTTTCAGGTGACGATGCAGCGCACGTGAACGGGCGTTTTCCTGCCCGCAATGATGGAAAAATGGAAGTATTCCAAAGAGAAACGGCTGCGACGGAAGGTTTCTTTAGCGCCATGCGGGAACAATCCTTCCGCACCTCGGTTGGAAATGCCTCTAACCATCAGGAGGCAGATTGATGAAGAACACCATTTTCTCGTTAGCGCTCGCGCTGGTCGCCAGCACCGCCATGGCACAGTCCGCAACGGAGTCCACGGGCGTTAATTCCGCGCTCGGCGTTGCGCCCAAAACCGAAGACTTCATCCTGCAGGTTTCCGCAAGCGATCTCTTTGAAATCGAATCGAGCAAGCTTGCACTGACCAAAGGCGATGAGGCTATCAAGGCTTTCGCGCAGCAGATGATCACCGAACATGAAAAGACCAGCGCGGACTTAAAGGCTCTTCTCTCCGGCGACAAAGTAACGGGAACGCCCACGACCGCTCTGACTGACGATCACAAGGAAGAAATCGACGATCTGGCCAAACTCAACGGCGCGGAATTCAACGAGGAATACGTCGATGATCAGGTCGATGCGCACGAGGATGCGGTGGATCTTTTCAAACGATACGCTGACGGCGGCGAAAATGTCGAGCTAAAGGCATGGGCGGCAAAAACCCTGCCGGCACTGCAACACCACCTGGAAATGGCCCAAGGTCTGGATAAGAAGTAAGGATGAGAGGTGGTGCGGACGGCGGGACTTGAACCCGCAAGACCAATGGTCGGCAGATTTTAAGTCTGCTGCGTCTACCGATTTCGCCACGTCCGCATTACCGCGCCTTACACCTTGCAGGCAAGCGCTGTAAAAAATCCGTCGTCTCCACGGCAGTCGGCCCAACGGCCGATCCCAAACGCGACGGAGCCTCATCTACACAGGCCGGGCGGTTTCGGTCAACGGGGCCTTAGCCACACCAGGACTGATTTTTTGCGGAGATCGGATGCGCCAGCCCCTCCCGTATTAGCTGATCGGCGAAGGATACGCCCGAACGCGAAAGCCGTTTGCGTTCCGTGGCTTGTCCGTCTGCAGCAGTGGACGACGCCACATCGAAGGCGCCGGCGTTCAGCATATCGCGAAGCCTGACCTTTGCAATGAAACCACGCTGGCGTTCTTCCATACAGCGCGCTCGGTCGATTTGCGGAACGTCGATGCCGGCGATCTGCATCTTCACACCCTTCATCCAGAACGTGTTGCCATCAGCCACGCAATTGTTGAGGCCGGAACGACCGCAAAAGGCAAAAGTACCGCTTTTTTCACCGAGCGAGATTTTTTCGACCGAAGGGCGCGTTTCCGGCAGGATAGCGGCAACCTGGCTCGGCTGCGAGGCGGATGGCATGGCGATCGGGCGCGGCGGCACCGGGCCGTTGCCGGGCAGAGCCGGCGATGCGGGGCGAATGGACGCCACTTTCTCCGGCGTGACGGAATCGCGCTTGGCCGCCGTCGCTACTTTCGAAGAACTCGTGGCCGGAGATGTCGCCTTTGCAACATGCCGCTGCGGCAAAAGACTGTCGCGATGTTCGTAAGCCTGAATACCGCCGGCAACGACGCCCAGCATCAGCACCCAGGGCCAAACGCTGCCGCCACCCGATTTCTTCGCCGTGCGGCGTCGTGCTGTCGATTTTCGATTGCTCACGATCGGACTCCTTCTTACGGAGCCGCATTATCGGGCAAAGGAGTTTCCGAAAGGTTGGCATTGCCGGGTGTTTTCGTTTTTCGGAGAATCGGGAAAACGACCTAACCCCTTGTTTTCTCGATTTCCCGAATGGAAAGCACGCAAATGAGCTGTGGATAAACCCTCAGCGAACCTGATCGAGAAGGCGCTTGCATTCGAGGAGATCGAACAGGGCTTCCTGCAAAAGCGCCTGATCATCCTTGCCGATGCTCGACTTGCCGA
This sequence comes from Agrobacterium sp. ST15.13.015, assembly GCF_027871645.1. Lineage (NCBI taxonomy): Bacteria > Pseudomonadati > Pseudomonadota > Alphaproteobacteria > Hyphomicrobiales > Rhizobiaceae > Agrobacterium > Agrobacterium sp. ST15.13.015. The sequence goes on along the minus strand of NZ_JAQAHF010000002.1, from coordinate 186,552 downwards.
CCGATATTTCCGCATCGCCGCCGCCACCGCCGAAGCCGAAAAAACGGCCGCTTGGCTTGGCCTTCGGACGGCCGACGACCTCGTCCCCATCGGTATCGACGACGCGCGGTTCGGCGACTTCCTTTTCACCGCTCGCCGCCATGATGGCTTCCATGGTCGCAAGATCACCGGAGGCGATGGCCGCCACGAAGCGGTTGCCATTGGCTTTCAGCAGCTTCTGTACGCCCTTGATGGTGTAGCCGTGGTCATAAAGAAGGTGACGAATGCCCTTCAGGAGATCGATATCGTCAGGACGGTAATAACGGCGGCCCCCGCCCCGTTTCATCGGCTTGATCTGCGGAAAGCGTGTTTCCCAGAAACGCAGCACATGCTGCGGCAGGTTCAGCTCATCCGCCACTTCACTGATCGTCCGAAACGCGTCGGGGCTTTTATCCAAATTTCCACTCCCATCCGAACCGGAGCGCCATGCATCCGGCCGGACACTGAACGAGAACGCTTTTCTCCCGCCGGTCAAACACCGCGCAAAGTCGGTTACGACCCCGCGCCGACGCCGTTGCGGCGAGATACAAATCACTAAAATTGATTATGATGTGAGTCGACCGGATTTCAACGGCTTGCACGTTGAAATTCAAGTATGTTCACAAGAAGAATGGGGAAAAAGGCTTGCGATACGGCAAAAAAGGCGTGTTGCTTAGACCTTGAGAGAGGGATTACGCCCCGGCCTTCTGGCCCTTCTGCTTGGCCTTGCGTGCCGTATGGGCCTTCAAGATGCGCTGCTTCAGCACGTTCGAGGCCTTGAAGGTCATGACGCGACGTGGGGAAATCGGCACTTCCTCACCCGTCTTCGGGTTGCGGCCGATACGCTCGTTCTTTTCCCGGATCTGGAATGTCGCGAAGGAAGAGAGCTTGACGACTTCGCCGCGGGTGATCGCGTTGCATATTTCGTCAATGATCGTTTCGACCAGTTCGGCGGATTCGGTGCGGGACAGCCCGACTTTACGAAACACAGATTCTGCAAGATCTGCGCGTGTCACTGTCTTCCCGGCCATTTTTCCCCGCAAACCGTGTCTGAACTCTTCTCTAGGAGCCGCCGAGATTATTTCCCTTGTGGCGACCGGTCAAGGGATTGTTCCAGATTCATTTGAGGCTTTCGGCAATCAGTGCAAGGGCTTAGAGCGAGTGATACGGTTTTGACACAGGCTCCGGCCGCTCCGGCGCTTCCGATCGGGGCGTGAGCGCGAAAATCACAACCGATTTCGCGCCAGCGCCCCGGCAAATGCGGAAATCAGGCCTTTACCAGCGCAGCAGCACCGCGCCCCAGGTGAAGCCGCCGCCCATGGCCTCCAGCATGACCAGATCGCCCTTCTTGATGCGTCCGTCACCAGCGGCAACGGCGAGCGCCAGCGGAATGGAGGCGGCCGAGGTATTGCCGTGCTGATCGACGGTTATCACGACCTTCTCCGGATCGATGTTGAGCTTCTTCGCAGAGCCGTCGATGATGCGCTTGTTCGCCTGATGCGGAACCAGCCAGTCGAGATCGTCGGACGTCGTGCCCGTTGCCTCGAAGGCCTGTTCGATGACGTCGGTGATCATGCCGACGGCGTGCTTGAACACTTCCCGGCCTTCCATGCGCAGATGACCGACGGTGCCTGTGGTGGAAGGTCCGCCATCGACATAGAGCTTTTCCTTGTGCGAGCCGTCGGAGCGAAGCTGCGCCGTCAGAATGCCGCGATCGGCAGAAGTGCCCTCGCCTTCGCCGGCCTCCAGAACCAGCGCGCCGGCGCCGTCGCCGAAGAGAACGCAGGTGGCGCGGTCCTTCCAATCGAGGATGCGCGAGAAGGTTTCGGAGCCGATCACCAGAACGCGCTTGGCCATGCCGCCGCGAATATAGAGATCGGCGGTCGATACTGCATAAACGAAACCAGAGCAGACGGCCTGCATGTCGAAGGCGAAACCATGGGTCATGCCAAGGCGGTTCTGGATGTTCACCGCCGTTGCCGGAAAGGTGTTATCCGGGGTCGAGGTGGCCAGAATGATGAGGTCGATATCGTCGGGCGTCAGGCCGGCATTGTCGAGCGCGGCGCGCGCTGCCGCTTCGCCGAGCGACGCGGTGGTTTCACCTTCGCCGGCGATATAGCGCTGCTTGATGCCCGTGCGCTGCACGATCCATTCGTCGGAAGTCTCGACGACCCCTTCAATTTCGCTGTTGGTCATGACACGCTTCGGAAGCGCTGCCCCGAAACCACGAACTATAGAGCGGATCATTCCCTTATTCCTCGTCAGCCACGAGAGCTTCGGGCGCCGGGGGCGGAAGCCGTCTTGCGTGGTAAATCTTCAGATCATTTTCAATCTTGGCCGTCAGGCCGTTGTGGACCATGTCGTAGCCGACATCGACGGCGGAGGCAAAACCAATGGCATCCGTGCCGCCATGGCTCTTGATGACAATGCCGTTCAGGCCCAGAAACACGCCGCCATTGACCTTGCGCGGGTCCATCTTTTCCCTGAGTACGTCGAAGGCGCTTTTCGCCAGAATATAACCGATCTTGGCGAAGAAGCTGCGGGAGATCGCCTCGCGCAGCAGCGTGGTGATCTGGCGGGCGGTGCCTTCGGCGGCCTTGAGTGCGATGTTGCCGGTGAAACCTTCGGTCACCACCACATCCACAGTGCCCTTGCCGATATCGTCGCCTTCGACGAAACCGCGATAATCGATGGTGGCGAGATCGGCCTCGCGGATGAGACGCCCGGCCTCGCGAACCTCTTCCTGACCCTTGACCTCCTCGACGCCGACATTGAGCAGGCCGACGGTCGGACGGTCGATATCGAAAAGCGCACGGGCCATGGCGCCGCCCATCAGGGCGAAATCCAGCAGCTGCTGGGAATCGGCGCCTATGGTCGCGCCGATGTCGAGCACGATGCTTTCGCCCTTCAGCGTCGGCCAGATGCCGGCGATTGCCGGGCGTTCCACCCGCGCCATGGTGCGCAAACAGAATTTCGCCATGGCCATCAGCGCGCCGGTATTGCCGGCGGAAACGGCGACATCCGCCTCGCCGAGCTTCACGGCTTCGATGGCGCGCCACATGCTGGAGACGTAGCGGCCACGGCGCAGCGCCTGGCTCGGCTTCTCGTCCATGCTGACCGAGACTTCACAATCGTGAAAGACCGACTTTTCCCGAAGCGCGGGATATTGTGCCAGAATGGGGTCGCATTTGCTCTTCTGCCCGTAGAGCAGAAAAGTTACATCGTTGTGCCGTTCAAGTGCCTTGGCGGCACCGGGCATGGCAACATCTGGGCCGAAATCGCCACCCATGACGTCAATTGCAATTCTGATCACTCGTCCCTTATCCTTCTTCCCGCCAATCAGCGGTTTTGCGCGAAAATACCTTTTCCGGCCTTCGTTACAATAAAATTATTTCAGCCCAACGGGGCCATTCAGTCTTTTTTCCAATCTTTGAGCACGGCAAAAGGCGACGGGCGCTTTTCTTCTTCAGGCTCTTTTTCGGCCGCTTCGGCAAATTCCGCATCCGCTTTGCGCGGATAGGGATCGATCGCGAGCGCCGCAAATTCGGCAACCACCGCGCCGACATCGATGCTGTCGCCGGTGAACTGGTCGGGAATATCCGGGCCGTCGGGGTCGAGCACGATCTCGCCTTCCTCATTGGTCACCATCCGCGCCAGTTTCGAACCTTCCGGAACGAAAATCTGCTCGACTGGCTCGTCGATCTTGCTCGAGACCGGCTCCAGCGTGACGACGCAGGATTGCGTTACCGCCGCATGCACTTCGCCCTTGATCTTCACGCCATCCTTCTTCCAGCGGGAAACCTGCAGCTCCGCCTTCAGATATTCGACGGAAACCACATTCCAGAATTTCGCCAGCGCCTTCAGTTCCTCGGCACTGGCTTCGAGACCAATCCTGACCGGATTGGCGGAAATATGGCCTACCTTTACGGGATAGGAAAAAGGCAGGTCGTCATTTGCAGGGTGTCGCGCGTTCATCGTGAACCTCATCGTCCAGGCAAGGGCAGCGTCAGGCTTCCGGTTGCTATTGTGTCTTCGGACTGGGCGGCAAGTTGCGTGGATGCGTCCATCATCCAGGCTGCCAGCCCCTCCATATCGGGCGCCTTCTCATCTACCTGCGGATATATATTGCGCCGGAGCGCCGCGGCAAGGGCAACGCGGTCGGAAGCATCCAGCGCCGCCGCATAGGATTCGAGCCGCCCATAAAACATGCCGGCGAATTTCTTCATGCGCTTCGGCACGCCCTGATCGCCGATTCCCAGTTCGCGGATGGAATGATCGAGGTCCTGAAAAAAGGCGTCGACGATCTCCTGGGCAATTTCCTGCCCGCTGACATCGGAGGATTTGGTGCGGCGGAAATAGAGAATCATGATGACCGACAGCATCTCGAAGCGGCCCATGACCGTATCGGGAACACCGAGATCGAGATAGAAAGCGGGCGTGCGGGCAGCGGCGGTCAAAGTCGCATATTGCCGGTCGACAATGGCGCGATTGTTGTTTTTCTTCTTGAACAGCCCGAATATCATCGTTTTTTTTCCGAACGGGACGGGTGAATTCGCTTACCGCCCATCGCACTTGTTGCATGATCGTCAAAGCTGGTTTACCGAAGCATCCACGAATTGCAATGCTGTCGCGGTCACGTTCGTCTTTCGCCTGAAACAGTCGAAGAGAACCGGAGGAGTTCCAAAAGACCGGGAAAGCATTGAATTTGGGGAGTGACCGGGATTTTCCGTCCCCGGATTGACACAATCATGTGCACAGACACTGTGCACCACGCAATGCCGGAAGGTGCCATTCATGATCGCAGTCGGGGAAAAGCAGTTGAGCAAGCAGAAATCCGCAAGTCACGGCAATGTTCTGAGCAAGACCGCCATCGCAATCGTGCTCGCATCCGGCCTGCTTTCCGCCTGCAGCAGCACGACCGATGTGTTCCATAACGGCTACGTCATGGACGAGCAGTCGCTTCAGCTGATCCCGGAAGGTTCGAGCCGCGAGCAGGTTCTGCTGACCATGGGCACGCCCTCCACCACCGCGACCTTCGGCAACGAGGTTTTCTATTACATCTCGCAGAAGCGCGTGCGCCGCGCGGCCTTCATGAAGCCGGCGCTGGTCGAGCAGAACATTCTCGCGATCTACTTCAACAAGGACGGCGTGATCGAGCGCAAGGCCAACTATACGCTGCAAGACGGCAAGGTCTTCGACACGATTTCGCGCACCACGCCGACGGGCGGCAAGGACCTCACCTTCCTGCAGCAGCTGCTTTCCGGCGGCACCTCGGGCGCCAATATCGCCAAGAGCATTCTCGGTCAGGGCAACAACACCCCCTGATCGGAAGAAGAAACGGAAAATTCAAAGGCCCGGGGATCGCTCCCCGGGCCTTTTTCATTTGTCGGAACCCAAGCCCTCAGTGGGCAAGAACCGCCAGCAGCAGCAGCGCCACGATATTGGTGATCTTGATCGCCGGGTTGACGGCCGGACCGGCGGTATCCTTGTAGGGATCGCCGACCGTATCGCCCGTCACCGACGCCTTGTGGGCGTCCGAACCCTTGACGTGGCGCACGCCGTCCTTGTCGATGAAACCGTCTTCGAAGCTCTTCTTGGCATTGTCCCACGCACCGCCACCGGAGGTCATGGAAATCGCCACGAAGAGGCCGTTGATGATGACGCCGAGCAGCGATGCGCCAAGGGCCGCGAAGGCCGACGCCTTGGAGCCGGAAATGGCCAGCACGCCGAAATAAACGAAGAGCGGCGCCAGAACCGGCAGGAGCGACGGGATGACCATTTCCTTGATCGCCGCCCGTGTCAGCAGGTCCACGGCCTTGCCGTAATCAGGCTTTTCCGTTCCGGCCATGATGCCGGGCTTTTCGCGGAACTGGCGGCGCACTTCCTCGACAATCGAGCTTGCCGCCTTGCCCACCGCCGTCATGGCGATACCGCCGAAGAGATAGGGGATGAGGCCGCCGAACAGCAGGCCGGCAACCACGTAAGGATTGGCGAGGCTGAAGGAAATCTCGCCAATGTCCTTGAAGTAGGGATAGGTATCGCCATTGGCGGCGAAATAGGAAAGGTCATTGGCATAGGCGGCGAACAGCACCAGTGCGCCGAGACCGGCCGAACCGATGGCATAACCCTTGGTGACGGCCTTGGTGGTGTTGCCGACGGCGTCCAGCGCATCGGTCGCCTTGCGAACGTCAGGATCGAGACCGGCCATTTCGGCGATACCGCCGGCATTGTCCGTGACCGGGCCGAAGGCGTCGAGCGCCACGATCATGCCGGCAAGGCCGAGCATGGCGGTGACCGCGATGCCGGTGCCGAACAGGCCGCCGAGCTGGTAGGTGCCGATGATGCCGCCGACGATGACGATGGCCGGCAGCGCCGTCGATTCCAGCGAAACCGCAAGGCCCTGGATGACATTGGTGCCATGACCGGTGACAGACGCCTGGGCGATGGAGTTGACCGGCCGCTTGTTGGTGCCGGTATAATATTCGGTGATGACGACGATCAGCGCCGTCACGACAAGACCGACCAATCCGCAGAAGAAGAGATTGGTGCCGGTGATTTCCATGCCGGCCACCGTGCCCACCACTCCCCAGCCGACCGTCGCATGAGTGGCGACTGCAAGACCGGCAACCGAGAAGACGCCGGTGGCGATGAGGCCCTTGTAGAGCGCCCCCATGATTGAATTGTTGGTGCCGAGCTTCACGAAGAAGGTGCCGGCAATCGAGGTCAGGATGCAGGCGCCGCAGATCGCCAGCGGATAGACCATGGCGCTTTCCAGTATCGGCGTTCCGGCAAAGAAGATTGCGGCGAGAACCATGGTCGCGACGACAGAGACGGCATAGGTCTCGAAGAGGTCAGCCGCCATGCCGGCGCAATCGCCGACATTGTCGCCGACATTGTCGGCAATGGTTGCGGGGTTGCGCGGGTCGTCCTCGGGAATGCCGGCCTCCACCTTGCCCACGAGATCGCCGCCGACATCGGCACCCTTGGTGAAGATGCCGCCGCCGAGGCGGGCGAAGATGGAAATCAGCGATGCGCCGAAGCCGAGCGACACCAGCGCATCGATCACCTCACGCGATCCGGCCGGATGGCCCATCACCGAAGTGAGGATGAAATAATAGATGGAGACGCCGAGAAGCGCGAGACCCGCCACCAGCATGCCGGTGATGGCGCCCGACTTGAAAGCGATATCAAGACCGGCAGAAAGGCTGTGCGAGGCGGCCTGCGCGGTGCGCAGATTGGCGCGCACGGAGACATGCATGCCGACGAAGCCGGCGACGCCTGAAAGCACCGCGCCGACGAGGAAGCCGATGGCTGCCATGGATGACAGAAGATACCAGGCCAGAATGGCGACTATCAGTCCGACGATGGCGATGGTGAGATATTGACGGGTGAGATAAGCCTGCGCACCTTCACGGATAAAACCTGCTATTTCACGCATACGCTCGTTGCCCTGATCGGCATCGAGAACGCTTTTGGTGGCCCATACCGCGTAAACCACGGACAGGACACCGCATAAAATTACTATGGGTATTACGGTCATGCGCACTTACCTCCCAAAAGGCCGGGTCTCACTCCCTCCCCGGCGTGGCGAAACCTTGTGCAGGGAGATGCGGACGGCCTGTCCCAAATCCCGTCTTGGGCATTTGTTCCCCTCCCAAGGAAAAATGTCCTCGGAGCGGAGATTGCGTTGGCGCGAGGTGCCGCGTCAAGCCCACAAATTTGCCTGAAACTTGAAAGGAGTAGAGTGCGGCGCGCGACTCAGGCTGCTTTTTTGCGGCTTGTCAGGACGAGCGACAGGACAAGCAGAAGGCAAAGCCCGGCAACCGGCCAGATGACGAGGTTCATCACCGACCAGCCCCAGGCCGTAAACACCTTGCCGGAAGAGAAGGATGACAGCGCCACGGTGCCAAACAGCACGATATCGTGGAAACCCTGCACCTTGTCCGCCTCATGCGGGCGGTAACTGGAGGTGATGATGGCGGTTGCGCCGATAAAACCGAGATTCCAGCCGAGGCCGAGCAGGATGAGCGCCGCCCAGAAATTCCACAGCTCTATGCCCATATGGGCAACGATGGCGCAGGCCATCAGCACGATCAGGCCGACTGCCACGATTTTTTCCGCACCGAATCGGGAAATCAGCATTCCGGTGAAGAAGCTCGGGCCGAACATGGCGAGCACGTGCCACTGGATGCCGAGCGTGGCGAGTTCGGTGGGGAAACCGCAGCCGACCACCATGGCGAGCGGTGCGCCGGTCATCATGAAGGTCATCAGGGCATAGGAACCGATGCCGCAGATCATGCCGGTGACGAAGCGCTGCGTGCGGACGATTTCCGACAGCGGCCTTACGGATTCGACATGGGCGGCCGCAGCCTTGGGGTCGGGCAGTTTCAGAAACGCCAGAATGGCGATCGAAACGAGGCCGAGCGGAACGAGCGCCAGAAAAGCGCCGGCAAAGGTGACCGGCGCAAGCAAATCCTTGCCGAAGATGGCGAGTTGCGGCCCGACAATGGCGGAAATGATGCCGCCGGCCAAAATCCAGGAGATCGCCTTATGCTTGTAAAAGGATGGAGAGGCGTCGGCTGCGGCGAAACGGATTTTTTGCGTAAAACCGCCGGAAATGCCGATCAGCAGCAGGCCGACGGCAAACAACCAGAAATCCGAACGGAAGAGCGCCACGGCGGCAATGCCGCCGCCGATGGAGCACATCAGCGCGCCGACCATGAAGCCTGCCTTGCGGCCAAGGAAGCGGGATGCGGCCGCCACGCAGATCGCGCCAAGCGCAACGCCGATATTGAAGCCGGTGAGAGGCGCGGTCGCCAGCGACTTATCCGCGCCGAGCAGCTGATAGCCGGCAAGTGCGCCGACCGAAAAGCTTAAGGGCGCAGCCGATCCCATGATCGCCTGCGCGATGGTGAGGAGAAAGACGTTGCGCTTCGCCTCGTCCAGTTGAACTTCAAGTCCGGGGACGGAAACCGCGCTCATCTCTTCCTCACCTTTTTATTTCAGCGTTTTGCCTCGCCGCGCACCTGCTTGGCAATGCGGTCAAGCACCGCATTCACCAGCTTGGGCTCGTCATGCTCAAAGAAAGCACGGGCGATTTCAACATATTCCGTGACGATGACGGCGACCGGCACGTCCTTGCGCTCGAGAATCTCGAAAGTGCCGGCACGCAGGATGGCGCGCACGGTGGCATCGAGGCGCGACAGCGGCCAGTCTTCCAGAAGGGCGGAGCGCACCAGCGGGTCGATCTTCGTCTGATCGCGGACGACGCCGGAAACGATGGAACGGAACCAGGACGGGTCGGCCTTCAGATAGGTATCGCCGTCGACTTCCTGCCCGAGACGGTGCGCCTCGTATTCGGCCACGACTTCCATGACGCCGGTTCCGCCGACATCCATCTGGTAAAGCGCCTGCACGGCCGCAAGGCGGGCCGCGCCGCGCTGGTTGGCGGGCTTTACCGAAGGCTGGCGCGGTTCGCCGCCATTTTCAACATTCGACATACGTTCAGCCACCCAGTTTTTTCTTCAGCTCGATCATCGTCAGCGCCGCACGCGCTGCAAAACCGCCCTTGTCCTTGTCGGAACGACGCACACGTGCCCATGCCTGCTCGTCATTCTCGACGGTGAGGATGCCGTTGCCGATCGGCAGCGATTCGCTGACGGCGAGATCCATCAGGGCGCGGGAGGATTCGTTGGAAACGATGTCGAAGTGGTAGGTCTCGCCACGGATTACCATGCCAAGCGCAACGAAACCGTCATATTCCGTGCCGTCATTGTCAGCACCGTCAAGCGCCATGGCGATGGCGGCGGGGATTTCCAGCGCACCGGGAACGGTGATGACGTCATAGGTGGCGCCGGCTTCATCGAGCGCGAATTTCGCGCCTTCGAGAAGGGCATCCGCCATATCGTCGTAAAAACGTGCTTCCACGATAAGAAGATGGGGTTTGGACATGATATTTTCCTGAAAAGCTTGATGCCGGATCATACCGGCTTTTGCGGCGGTCAAACCACGGCTGGCCATTTTTGGCAAGTAATTTCATGTGTCAGCGGCGCAAGGGGCCGCGTCTGCAAGGCATTTGGCCGGGTTTTACACCACCCGGCCCGGCTCCGCGACAATCAGGTTTTCTGGAAGGCGAGATGGACGCCAAGCCCCATCAGCACCGTTCCGGCAACGCGACGGGCGAGCACCTGCACCGTGCCGGAACGCTTCAAACGCCCAACCATGGCGCCCGCGAGAAGCACCCCGACGAGATCGGCCGAGGAGAAAATGAAATTGACGGCAATGCCGAGGATCAGCAATTGCAGCCAGACCGGAAAGGCTGCCGCAGGGTCCACGAATTGCGGCAGGAAGGCCAGAAAGAACAGTGCTGTCTTCGGATTGAGAACATCGACGATGATGCTGTCGATAAAGGCGCGGCGCGCCGATTTCGGCTCGATGGTCAGATTGACCGCCTCGCCTTCGAGCTTGCTGCGCAGCATCGAGAAGCCGAGCCACACAAGATACAGCGCGCCGCAGAGCTTCACGGCGAGATAAAGCCACGGCACGGCCTGAAACAGCACCGAAAGCCCTGCCGCAGAGGCAAAGATGTGGAAATAGCAGCCGACATGGATTCCAAGCACCGCCATCAGCCCGGCAAACCGTCCGCGCGCCATGGTCTGCGCCGCCGCATAAAGCATGGCCGGACCGGGGATATAGGCGAACAAGGCGGTGGTTATAAAAAAGGCTGTCAGCAGTTCGAAGGACGGCATGATGTATTTCCCCTACCCCGTTTGGCTCGCGGTCGATATCAAACGGCCTAAAAAGTCCTATAGCGTTTCCAGCTTCATCGGAAGCGGTGCATGAGAACAATTGCAATATGCCGCGATTTCAGGTGTTGGCCACTCCCTTTCCGTCATTCCGGCCTTGAGCCGGAATCCAGACAACGCGCGTCTGCGCGGCGGGAAAAGTTCTTTCATCCCAAAGACTTGGCCTGGCTGGATTCCGGCTCAAGGCCGGAATGACGGAGGAGGCGTCGGTGCGTCTCCTCTCCGAAGCTCGTCACATTACGCTGACGGAAATTCCGCAAGCCTAGCGGCATAACGCGCCATGGTATCGACTTCGAAATTCACGAAATCGCCCGGCTGGCGTTCGCCCCAGGTGGTGACAGTCAGCGTGTGGCGGATCAGCAGCACGTCGAAATCCGTGCCTTCGACGGCGTTGACGGTGAGCGAAGTGCCGTCGAGCGCCACGGAACCCTTGGGGGCCACGAATTTCGCCAGATGCTCCGGCGCGCGCAGGCGAATGCGCACCGCCTCACCTTCCGGCTCCACCGAAAGGATTTCCGCCCTGCCATCGACATGGCCGGAAACGATGTGGCCGCCAAGCTCATCGCCGATCTTGAGCGCCCGCTCCAGATTGACGTGGGTACCCTTTTGCCAGCCGGCAATCGTCGTCAGGCGCAGCGCCTCTTCCCAGGCCTCGACCTCGTACCAGCGCTCATTGCTGCCATCTTCCGGCAGTCTCGTCACCGTCAGGCAGACGCCGCCATGGGAGATGGACGCGCCCATATCGATGGTTTTGGGGTCGTAATTTGTCGCCACCCGCAGACGCACGCCCTCGGCCAGGGCTTCCAGCTCGGACACGGTTCCGACGTCGGTGACAATTCCGGTAAACATCAAATCGGCCTTTCATAATCGAAGCAGCGATCCGGCCCGTAGGCGGTCTCGCTTACCAGAGCATAGTCGCCCGGAATATCGGCACGGTTGAGCGGCGTTTCAATGCCGCCCTCACCGATCACCACCGGGCTTTCGAACAGCATGATACGGTCCACCAGCCCCGCTTCAAGGAATGATTTTGCGGCAAAGGCACCGCCTTCGACCAGAAGTTCCGACATGCCGCTTTCGGCGAGGATGTGGAGGAGGTTTTCGAGCGTTGGGGCTTCGAGAATCTGGACGCCGGCGTCGGTGAGGAGTTGGCGGCGGTGTTCGGGGCTACCCCCCTCTGCCCTGCCGGGCATCTCCCCCTCAAGGGGGGAGATCGATGGGGCGCTGCCTTGCCTGACCTTGAAGGTTGACGAATGAGAGGTGGAGTCGAAATTTGAGCGAGCGGCCAGCCCCTTGCCGATCTCCCCCCTTGAGGGGGAGATGCCCGGCAGGGCAGAGGGGGGTAACGCCGCAACGATCACCGGCACCTCCCGCGCTGTCTTCACCAGCTTCGATGTCAGCGGCAACTCAAACTGCCGATCCAGCACGATGCGAACCGGCGAACGATCCCCGAGACCGGCTATTCGCACCGTCAGCTCAGGATCATCCGCAATGGCGGTCCTGATACCGACGAGGATGCAATCACAACGCGCCCTAAGCTCATGCACGGCATGGCGAGCCTCGGGACCGGTAATCGCCACCTGCCCCTCGCCTTTCCTGCCGATCATGCCATCGGCGGAAACGGCAAGCTTCAGAATCACATGCGGGCGTTTTTTCACCTGACGCGTGAGGTAACCGGCCAGCGCCCTCTTACCCTCATCCCGCAACAGGCCGGTTTCCACGACAATACCGGCATCCCGTAAAATCGTATAACCACGGCCTGAAACACGCTCGTCCGGGTCATCCACCGCCACCACGACGCGGGCGACGCCGTATTCCACCAGGGCATTGGCGCAGGGCGGGGTTTTGCCCCAGTGCGAGCAGGGTTCGAGCGTCACATAGGCGGTGGCGCCGCGCGCCGCTTCCCCGGCGATTTCCAGCGCCTGCCGTTCGGCATGGGGGCGGCCGCCAATGGCGGTCACGGCTTCGGCGATGATTTTTCCGTCTTTGACGAGCACGCAGCCGACGGAGGGATTGGTAAGCGTCTGACCCTGATGGCGGAGAGAAACCTCGATTGCCCGGGCCATGAATCTTTCGTCATCGGCACGGGTGGTCACGGCTAGACTCCGGCGTCCGTATCGCGGGCGATCTTGGCGTTGATTTCGGCAATCACGTTTTCGAAATCCTCGGCATGGCTGAAATCGCGATAGACCGAGGCGTAACGCACGAAGGCCACGTCATCGAGGCTCTTCAGCGCTTCGAGAACCTGCAGGCCGATTTCTTCCGAGGGAATTTCCGTCTCGCCCGAACTTTCCAGGCGGCGAACGATGCCGGAGACGGCACGCTCGATCCGGTCGCGATCGACCGGGCGCTTGCGCAGCGCAATCTCGAAGGATCGCACCAGCTTTTCCCGGTCGAAGGGCAGCTTGCGGCCGCTTTTCTTGATGACCATCAGCTCGCGCAACTGCACGCGCTCATAGGTCGTGAAGCGGCCGCCGCAATCGGGGCAGATGCGCCGCCGGCGGATGGAGGTGTTGTCCTCCGCCGGGCGCGAGTCCTTGACCTGTGTGTCTTCGGAACCGCAGAATGGGCAGCGCATCGTGTTCTTTCCTTACATGTACGGATACATCGGGAAACGGTCCGTCAGGCCGACGACCTTTTCACGCACCGCAGCCTCGACGGCGGCATTGCCCTCATCCGAATTGGCAACCTTCAGACCATCGAGAACCTCGACGATCAGCTTGCCGATTTCGCGGAATTCCGCTTCCTTGAAACCGCGCGTCGTGCCGGCCGGCGTGCCGAGACGGACACCGGAAGTGACGAAGGGCTTTTCCGGATCGAAAGGAATGCCGTTCTTGTTGCAGGTGATGTAAGCGCGGCCGAGCGCTGCTTCCGCGCGCTTACCGGTGGCGTTTTTCTTGCGAAGATCGACCAGCATCAGGTGGTTGTCGGTGCCGCCGGAGACGACATCCAGACCGCCTTCGACCAGCGTTTCAGCCAGCGCCTTGGCGTTCTTGACGACCTGAGCGGCATAGTCCTTGAACTCGGGCTTCAGCGCTTCGCCGAAGGCGACCGCCTTGGCGGCGATGACGTGCATCAGCGGGCCGCCCTGCAGACCGGGGAAAACGGCCGAGTTGAACTTCTTGGCCAGATCCTCGTCATTGGTGAGGATCATGCCGCCGCGCGGGCCGCGCAACGATTTGTGCGTGGTGGTGGTGGCGACATGGCAGTGCGGGAACGGCGACGGATGCTGGCCACCGGCGACGAGACCGGCGATGTGGGCCATGTCGACCATCAGGTAGGCGCCAACTTCATCGGCGATTTCGCGGAAGCGCTTCCAGTCCCATACACGCGAATAGGCGGTGCCGCCGGCGAGAATGAGCTTCGGCTTGTGTTCCTTGGCCTTGCGCTCCACCTCGTCCATGTCGAGCAGGTTGTCGCCTTCACGCACGCCGTAGGAGACCACGTTGAACCACTTGCCGGACATGTTGACCGGCGAACCATGCGTCAGGTGGCCTCCCGAGTTCAGATCGAGGCCCATGAAGGTATCGCCCGGCTGCAGGAGCGCTAGGAACACGGCCTGGTTCATCTGCGAACCGGAGTTCGGCTGGACGTTGGCGAAGTTGACGCCGAACAGCTTCTTGGCGCGTTCGATGGCGAGTTCTTCAGCGATGTCGACGAACTGGCAGCCGCCGTAATAACGCTTGCCCGGATAACCTTCCGCATATTTGTTGGTCATGATCGAACCCTGCGCTTCGAGCACGGCGCGGGAAACGATGTTTTCCGAGGCGATCAGTTCGATCTCGTGGCGCTGGCGACCCAGTTCCTTCTCGATCGCGCCGAAAATTTCCGGATCGACATCGGCAAGCGGACGGGAGAAGAAAGCATCTGTGTTCGACATGGTGAAGGCTCCTGAAACAGTAATGCGATGGCGTCTTAGCGCCCTGCCCCGACAAGAGCAATACGGGCAGCGAGATTTGCCCGTCAAACTGCGACGTTGCGACAAAAAACGACAGATGTTTTCAGAAAATCGCCAAGAAAAAAGCCGCACCCGAAGGTGCGGCTCATGGTGATGGAATGAAATGGCGGCGATGCCGGATCAGTTGCGCGGCAACAGATCGTCATCCACCGGGCCGGCGGGCTGTTCCATGCCGCTCGTGGTGTTGAGCGCCAGTTCGGCGTTGCCATCCTTTTCATAGATGTCGTCGCGGAACTGCACCACGCCGTCCTTCGCCGACCAGGCGGTGATGTAGACGAAATAGACCGGGATTTCCTGCGCCAGCTTGATCGGCGTGTTGACGCGGGTGGCGATGACGCGTTCCATTTCCTGACGCGACCAGCCGGGCGTGTCGCGCAGCAGCCAGCTCGTCAGGTCGCGCACGTTCTGCACGCGCACGCAGCCGGAGGATTCGAAACGCATCAGCTTGTTGAACAGGCCCTGCTGCGGCGTGTCGTGCATATATTCGTTGTTCGGATTGTGGAAGTTGATCTTCGTGGACGACATGGCGTTGATCTTGCCGGGGTCCTGACGGAACATCAGGTTCGGCGCCTTGGGCGCGAACCAGTCGACTGCGGTCGGCGAAACTTCCTGTCCCTTGCCGTCGATGAGGCGGATGTTGTTCCGCTCCAGATAGGTCGGGTCCTTCTGCATCAGCGGCACGATGTCCTTTTCGACGATCGAGCGCGGCGCGGTCCAGTAAGGGTTGAGGATGACTTCGTAAATCTTGGAATTGATCACATGCGTCGGGCGGCTGGCGCGGCCGACGACGGCCGTGTTGCGCAGCACGACGCGTTCATTTTCAACGGCTTCGATAGCGGCAGCCGGGATATTCACCATCAGGTGACGCTGGCCGAGATCGCCGGACATGGACTGGATGCGAACGAGGTTGGTCTGCAGCTGTGCCAGACGGATCTGCGCGGAAACATTGAGCGCCTTCGTGGTGTATTCGCCGCTGACGCCATCGGCCGGAAGGCCATGACGGGCCTGGAAACGCTTCAGCGCGCCATCGACGTAGCTATCGAAGGCGCTGGAAATGCCGGCTTCGCGCGGCAGGTCGCCGGACACCATCAGTCGCTGGCGAAGCGCCTGTACGGAAGGATCGGAGACACCGATCTGGAGACGCTGCTGGGATGCCGGCACTTCCGGCCAGCCGCCATTCTGCACGATCTGCTGATATTGCATGATCGCCTGCTGCATGTAGACCGGCGCTTCGCGTCCGAGAACCGGATTGTTGGAAACGACGCCCACGGCCGAACGCGACGTATTGGCGTCGAACTGGTCATCCCAGTTGCCGCGACGCGAAGAGCCCATGAGATCGTTGAGCGCGTTCTGCGCAAAGGCCGGCGCGGCAAGCGCGGCGGCGCCAACGGAAACGGCCGAACGCAGAAGCGCGCGGCGCGATACGGAATCGGAAACGGATTTCTTTGTCATTCTACCTACCAGCCACTCTCTTCGGCATTCTCAACAATGCCTAAATCAATATGATTAACAAACACGTACAACGTGTCTGCCGGCTGGTGATACTCAACACCCATCCGCTGGGCGCTATTGTCTGGCAGAACAGTCGGGACTTGCCGCGACAGCAGGAGAAACAGCCGGCTCCTTCGCCCTTGCCGGTCCCATATCAATATGGCCGATTCGTGTCACGGCCCTATTCTCACGAAGCTTTGTTCGCCTGAGAAACAGGGCGAAGGCTCAAAGAAGGGCTGGGCTTGACACGCAAAAACGTCAGACGCGGAATCCGCAAGCCGGGAGCAAAAGGATGCTCCCGGCTTAAACAGTGAAATCGTCGCGATATTACAGGCGGTAAGCGATCGAGTCGTTCCAGAAGCGATCGAGGCGCTGCAGCAGCTTGTTCATTTCGGAGAACTCGCCGGTGCCGATGCCACCGACCTTTTCGATCGAGCCGACGTGGCGTTCATAAAGGCGGGCAACCGTTTCGGCGATTTCCTGGCCCTTTTCGGTCAGGCTGATGCGGACCGAGCGGCGGTCGACACGCGAGCGCTGGTGGTTGATGAGACCGAGATCGACCAGCTTCTTGACGTTGTAGGAGACGTTCGAGCCGAGGTAATAACCACGCGAACGAAGCTCGCCGGCCGTCAGTTCGGAATTGCCGATGTTGAACAGCAGCAGGGCCTGAACGGCGTTGACGTCATCGCGACCCTGACGGTCGAATTCATCCTTGATGACATCGAGGAGGCGGCGGTGGAGACGTTCCACCAGGTGCAGCGACTCCATGTAGAGCGAGCGGATGGTATCTTCATGTGCATCGGCAACAACGGCCTGGGGCTTAACTTTGCTATTGATCATGACTGCCTCACTGTTTTGTTTGGCGGTGTGTTTGTTTGTCTCCCGCCTTGAGTGAGAACCTAATCAATGCGCATAAAATTCTACTTAAAAGCTACGATTAACAAATGGTTACCTGCATTTTCCCCGGAGGGCCCAACTTGTGGCGAAGCGGGAATGGTCCAAGGTCATCTATTATAAATCAATGACTTAGCTATGAAATGCGGCCCAAAATCAGGCCGAATTGCTTTATTCTTATGGTAAATCAATTCTTGCGCGTTCTTCATTCTGGCGCTGATCCAGCCAGAAAGCGACCAGGAATAGTATATAAATGGTTGCCACAAGGCCGTGCATGACGGGTACGAGCGTGTTGGCGCCGAAGATATGCGGCCACACCTTATACATGGCGATCTGCGCACCCGCGCCCATGACCCACATGACCGCGCCCCAGGAGGCCCCGAGCCATAGACCGAGTGCTGCAACAGGGAAAATAACGGCCAGCGCACTACCGGCCACGCGCCAGGGCAGGTTCAGCATATCGAACCGCCCATGGCCCCCAAGCGAATAGCCCGTCAGCATCGCCCAATATTGCAGGCCGAACCAGAAACAGGAAACCGCGACCAGCCTCATGAAGACCAGAAAGAGGATTTCGGTAAGCGGGCGTTTCGGCAGAGGTTGAGAATCAGGTTCCATGGCCGGAAGATACGGTCTCGACGAACGGGCGACCAGCCCATATTGAATCCCGCCGCCTGCCTTGTCAAAGCATCATCGTCATCGCAGGACGCCGATGAGGGAAGATTGTCGCATTCGCATGGGCCAAGCTTCATGCTATGCAGCTTTCCAAATTTGATCGAAGGACATTCTTACATGCAGGACAAAACGCATCTGGTCGACGAGATCACCGGCCATCGTCGCATGCGGCGCAATCGCAAGGCGGATTGGACGCGCCGTCTGGTGCAGGAAAGCCGCCTCACCGTCGACGATCTCATCTGGCCGGTCTTCATTGTGCCGGGCAGCAATATTCTCGATCCCATTCCGGCGATGCCGGGCGTCAACCGGATGAGCGTCGACAAACTGGTCGAAGCCGCGAAAGAAGCCGCCGATCTCGGCATTCCGGCAATCGCGACCTTCCCGAACATCGAAATGGAGCTGCGTGACGAGACCGGTTCCAACGCGCTCGAGGCGAATAATCTCATCAATCAGGCGACTATCGCGGTCAAGAAAGCCGTTCCCAATATCGGCATGATCACCGATGTCGCGCTCGATCCCTTCACCAGCCACGGTCATGACGGCATTCTGCGCGGCGACGAGATCGTCAATGACGAGACGGTAGAACAGGTCGTCAAGGCGGCGATCCTTCAGGCGGAAGCGGGATCGGACATTATTTCTCCATCGGAAATGATGGATGGCCGTATCGGCGCCATCCGTCGGGGTCTCGATGCCGCCGGGCACCAGAATGTCGGCATCATGTCCTATGCGACGAAATTCTCTTCCGGTTATTACGGTCCCTATCGCGAGGCCATCTCCACGGCCGGACTGCTGAAAGGCGACAAGAACAGCTATTACATCAGCCCTGCCAACGGCATGGAGGCGATCCGCGATGCCGCCCTCGACGTGGAGGAAGGGGCCGACATGCTGATGGTCAAGCCCGGCCTGCCCTATCTCGACATCTGCTGGCGGCTGAAGGAGAATTTCGGCCTGCCGACCTTCGCCTATCAGGTGTCCGGCGAATATACCCAGATCAAGGCAGCCGCGATGAACGGCTGGATCGATGGCGAACGCGTGATGATGGAAACGCTTCTCTGTTTCAAGCGTGCCGGTTGCGATGGCGTTCTCACCTATTTCGCTATCGAGGCCGCACGTAAACTGGCAAAGGGCTAAGACCCGCACTTATTGTATTCGGTCGTTTTCTTCCCATATTGTCTGCTGACACGGCACTCATGCCGCGCTGTCATGCCTTCTCAGGAGAAAACGACCGATGAGCCTCGACCAGAACCCCACCTATGCCGCACCGGATGACTGGCGCGCCTATAGCGGCGTCCTGAGCCGGCGGGTCTTCGCGTTCCTGATCGATTATGCGATCGTTCTCCTGCTGTGCATTCCGGCCGCGGTCATCGTCTTCTTCCTCGGCGTGATTACCCTCGGCCTCGGCTTCTTCCTCTATCCGGCGCTGTTCGTCATCGTTGCGGTGCTTTATTTCGGCATGACACTCGGCGGCCCCTCGCAGGCGACCCCCGGCATGCGGGCGATGGGGATCGCCATGGCGCGGATGGACGGGCGGCGAATCGATTTCCTGCTGTCGACCGTTCACATCGTGCTTTTCTGGGTCATCAACTCGGTTTTGACGCCGCTGATCCTGCTTGCAGGCCTGTTTACCGAGCGCTCGCGCCTCGTTCACGACTTCCTGCTCGGCACCGTCATCGTCAGAACGCGCTGATATTGCGGAAAGCCACGTAAACGTGGCTTTCAAACCCCGCAAATGCCGCATCTCGCAGTTGACGTTTTCCGGCATTTTGCCATTCTGTGACATTATGCATGTCGCTTGAAGCGCCGCCGCCAACCCCGTGAAATCGCGGCGCGCTTTCATAACAGACGCAGGAGGCGATCACGGTTCGATGAACACGCAGGCGACGCCCTCTCCCCAATTCTATCTTACGGCGCCGGCCACCTGCCCCTATCTGCCGAACCAGATGGAGCGGAAGGTCTTCACCCATCTGGTCGGCCCGCGCGCTTCGGAAATGAACGATCTTCTGACCCAGGGCGGTTTCAGGCGCTCGCAGAACATCGCCTATCGCCCGGCCTGCGAAAACTGCCGCGCCTGCGTGTCCGTGCGCATCCTGACCGAACAGTTCCAGCCCACGAAATCGATGCGGCGCGTTCTTGCCGCCAACAGGGATGTCGTCGCCACCGTTCATGCCGCCGAGCCCTCCACCGAACAATTCGCCCTGTTTCGCCGCTATCTCGACCACCGCCACCAGTCGGGCGGCATGTCCGACATGTCGGCGCTGGACTATGCGATCATGGTGGAAGACACGCATGTGAACACCCGCATCATCGAATATCGCGTGCGCGAACCCGGCTCCGGCATCGATTCCAGCAAGCGCGGCGAATTGCTTGCCGTGGCGCTCAGCGATGTGATGAGCGATGGCCTCTCGATGGTCTATTCCTTCTTCAATCCCGATCTCGAAAAACGCTCGCTCGGCACCTTCATGATCATCGATCACATCACCCGCACCCGCGCGCTTGGCCTGCCGCATGTCTATCTCGGCTACTGGGTCGATGGTTCGGAAAAGATGGGCTACAAGACCCGCTACCATCCGCAGGAGCATCTGACCCCACGCGGGTGGGAGGTTTATACGCCGGAAGAAAAGTAACGGGCTGGTCCAACCGTCAAAATCGCATGCTAAACTCCAATCAAACTTGGAGTATTTCAGATGAAAGCAACCATTTGCGAGTTCGGTGAAGAGGCAGGCGTCGTCATCCCGAAGGATATGCTTGAACGGCTTGGCTGGAAGATTGGCGACGTTCTCAGTTCAAGAACTGACGGCAACGTACTTGAATTGCGAACTGCTGAGAGCCCGAACGAAGAAGCAACAGGTGACTTTGATCGTCAGCTGGAACATGCACGGCAAGCGATGCGCAAGTACCACGTTGCTTTAAAAGCGCTCGCGAAGTCATAAGCACTCGGTCGTTTGATTGCCAAACACATGAGATTGAAAACGTCCCGGGACAGCTCCGGGACGACATTCAAATATCAGCCGCCAAATTTCCCGCTGCGCGGAAAGCCCTTCGGCACGGTGCGGCCCGCTGTTGCGCGGTCGGCCAACCATTCGCGCAGTTCTTCACCCACCTTGTTGAAGAGACGCCCGGCCGTATCGGACCAGGACAAGCCTTCGGCAAGCGCGAAACATTTCACGTCGACAACGCCGCCATCCTTGTAGCGCTGCAGGCGCACGCCCTTGCCGCGCGACATTTCCGGCACCTGCGCCAGCGGGAAGGCCAGGAGCTTGCGGTTCTCGCCGACGACAGCGACATGGTCGCCCGTGACCGGCACGGCGAGCTTGGCTTCATCCGGCATCGAGACATTCATGATCTGCTTGCCCTTGCGGGTATTCGCGACCATTTCACTCTCGGGCACGATGAAACCGTTGCCGGCCGTGGAGACGAGCAGCAGCTTGCGGGATGGATCGTGCACGAAGGCGGTCAGGATGTCCTGATCGTTTTCCATGTCGACCATGATGCGGATCGGCTCGCCATGGCCGCGACCGCCCGGCAGCTTGTCGGCGCCGAGCGTATAGGCCTTGCCGCCCGTCGTCAGCAGCAGCAGCTTGTCGGTCGTCTGCGCCGGGAAGGCCAGCTTCGGGCCATCGCCTTCCTTGAAAGTGAGCGACGAGGTGTCGGACATATGCCCCTTCAGCGCCCGGATCCAGCCCTTCTGCGAGATGACGATGGTGACCGGTTCCTTTTCGATCATCGCCTGCTGGATGGCCTCGATATCGGCGTCCGGCGCATCCGCGAACTGCGTACGACGGCGGCCGATTTCGGTTGCCTTGGCATATTTCTTTTTGACCTCGCCGATTTCCCAGGCGACGGTCTGCCATTGCTTGTCATCGGAGGCAAGCAGCCCCTCGATTTCAGCCTTCTCGTTGCTGAGTTCGTCGAATTCCTTGCGGATTTCGAATTCTTCGAGCTTGCGCAGGTTGCGCAGCCGCATGTTAAGGATGGCTTCGGCCTGATTGTCGGTGAGCGACCACTTGGCCATCATCACCTGTTTCGGCTCATCCTCTTCGCGGATGATGCGGATGACCTCATCGAGATTGAGATAAGCGACGAGCAGGCCGCCGAGAATTTCCAGCCTGCGGTCGATGGCCGCCAGACGATGGCGGGAACGGCGGACCAGCACGTCCTTGCGATGCGCCAGCCACTCGCTCAGCACCTCGTTCAGCGCCATCACCTTCGGCACCTTGCCGAGCGACAGCACGTTCATGTTGAGCGGCAGGCGGCTTTCGAGGTCGGACAGGCGGAACAGCGATTCCATCAGCAGCGTCGCATCGACGGTGCGGCTCTTCGGCACCAGCACGATGCGCACATCTTCGGCCGATTCGTCGCGAATATCCTCGAGAAGCGGCAGTTTGCGGGCAATCAACAGCTCGGCGATCTTCTCGATCAGGCGCGATTTCTGCACCTGGAAGGGAATTTCGGTGATGACGATCTGGTAACCGCCACGGCCGAGATCTTCCGTCTCCCATTTGGCGCGCACGCGGAAACCGCCACGACCGGTCTTATAGGCATCGAGAATATTCTCGCGGCTTTCGACGATCACGCCGCCGGTCGGCAGGTCGGGGCCGGGAATGAATTCCACCAGCTTTTCCACCGTCGCATCGGGATGCTTGATGAGGTAAAGCGCCGCGTCGCAAAGTTCATGGGCGTTATGCGGCGGGATCGAGGTCGCCATGCCCACCGCAATGCCGGAGGCGCCGTTGGCGAGCAGATTGGGGAATGCGCCCGGCAGGACGACGGGTTCCTCGTCTTCCTCGTTATAGGTGGCGCGGAAATCCACCGCATCCTCGCCGATGCCCTCAAGCAGCAGCGCCGCAACCTCGGTCATGCGCGCTTCGGTGTAACGATAGGCGGCGGCGCCGTCGCCATCGATATTGCCGAAATTGCCCTGCCCGTCGACGATCGGATAACGCTGCGAGAAATCCTGCGCGAGACGCACCAGCGCATCATAGACAGACTGGTCGCCATGCGGGTGGAATTTACCGATCACGTCACCGACGATACGGGCGCATTTCTTGAAGGCCGAGTTGGGGCGAATGCCCATTTCGCTCATGGCGTGAATGATGCGGCGGTGAACCGGCTTCAGGCCGTCGCGCACATCCGGCAGCGCACGATGCATGATCGTGGACAAGGCGTAAGCGAGGTAGCGCTCTTCAAGCGCCGCCTTCAAATCGACCGGATGAATGTTATCGTCTCCGCCGGACGGAGGTACAAGATTTTTTCCCATGGTGCTTGACTAGCGGAAATGCCGATTCCCGGCAAGAAATTCGGGGGGCGCGCCTGTGGATGAACGCAACCCTTTCATGCGATTTTTTGTTAACCGCGTTGCAAATGCCGCAATGCCGCCGTCATGGGAATCGATCTAAATCCTATAGACCTTTGAATAATCGCGAATATAAGTATCAGCATTCGAATTCGAACACGGTACACAGCCGTACGTTGAGGGAAGAAACATCATGAGACTGAAATCCACCCGGCAGGTTCTTTTCGCGAGCGCCGCGCTTCTTACGCTTTCGGCGCCGGCTTTCGCGCTGGATGGCGGGGATGTGCTGAAGAAGATCAATGCGGCCTATGCCGCACAGGGCGGCGAGATCGCTGCCGGTTCCGTCGCCGTCAACGGCTCGACGGTGACCCTGAACAGCGTGACCTTCAACGCGGTCGCCGATCCGGCCAAGAAGATCCCGGTCGGTAATGTGACGCTCGAAGGCGTCGAGGAAAACAACGGCGGCTACAAGATCAAGAACGCCCGCTTCGACAATATCGACTACAAGCAGGAAAATGTGGAGATCAAGGCAAGCGACATCTACATGTCCGGTCTCGTCATTCCCGCAGACTCCACCACCGGCACCGTCGATGCGCTGATGTTCTACGACGAAGCACATAGCGGTCCGGTTTCCGTTTCCATCGAAGGCAAGCCGGCTTTCTCGCTTGAGGAAACCAGCGCGACGATGTCGGTCAGCGATGACAAGAACTCTATCGGCTTCGAACTCGACGCTTCCGGTTTCAAGGCCGATCTCAGCGAAGTGACCGATCCTGCGACCAAGGACGCAATCGAAAAGCTGAAGCTGCAGGCGCTCTCCGGCGACATGACCATGAGCGGCAGCTGGGAAGTGGCCTCCGGTACTATCGATGTTGAAGAATATGCCATCGACCTCGATGATGTCGGCCGCCTGAACATGTCGTTCGGTTTCTCCGGCTACACGCTCGCCTTCATCAAGTCGATGCAGGAGACGGTGAAGGCGCAGGCCGCCAATCCGAACAAGGAACAGGCGGACCAGGCGGCAAGCCTTGCCATGCTCGGCCTGATGCAGCAGCTCTCCTTCATCAACGCTGAAATCAGCTTCGAAGACGCCAGCATCACCAAGCGCGCCATCGACTATGCGGCAAGCCAGCAGGGCATGACGGGCGATCAGCTTGCCCAGACCATCAAGGGCATGGCCCCGATCATGATGGCCTCGCTCAACGTGCCGGAATTGCAGAACATGGTGTCGGCGGCCGTCAACGCCTATGTCGACAATCCGAAGAACTTCTCGATCACGGCGGAGCCGGAAAAGCCGGTTCCGTTCCCGATGATCATGGGCGCTGCGATGGGCGCGCCGAACACCCTGCCGAAAATGCTCGGCGTCACGGTGACGGCAAACGAATAAAACTAAAAAAGCCCCGGTCATGCCGGGGCTTTTCTTTTGCGCTCAGTGCAGCGGCGCGGCAGCGCCATCCTGTTTATCGTGCAGGGCGAAGCGGTCGATCATGTGGGCGCTCGCCTCGTTGACACCGATCACCTCGACCCGCCTGCCGGCCTTGCGGAATTTCAGCACCACCTTGTCCAGAGCGCCGACTGCGGAAATATCCCACAAATGCGCCTGCGTGACATCGATTGTCACCGCCTCAACCTCCTCGGCGAAATCGAAGGCGGAAATGAAGCTTTCCGTCGAGGCGAAGAAAATCTGGCCGTCGACACGATAGATCCGCTCCCGGCCATCGGCTGAAAGCTCCGGCCGGACATGGAAGAGTTTCGACACTTTGCCCGCGAAAAACACGCCGGAGAGAAGGACGCCGGCCAGCACGCCCTTTGCAAGATCATGGGTCGCAAGCACCGTGCCGACCGTGACCAGCATGACGATGCTGGAGGATGGCGGGTTGCGCCGAAGATCGAGGATGGAGCGCCACGAAAATGTGCCGATGGAGACCATGATCATCACTGCCACCAGCGCAGCCATGGGAATGATCCGCACGAGATCATCCAGCACCAGTATGAGGAAGAGCAGGAACGCGCCCGCGACGAAAGTGGACAAGCGGCCCCGACCGCCGGAACTGACATTGATGACGGACTGGCCGATCATGGCGCAGCCGCCCATGCCGCCGATGAGGGCGGATGCGATATTGCTTGTGCCCTGCCCGATGCATTCCCGGCTCTTGTTGCTACCCGTATCCGTCATGTCGTCGACGATCTGCGCTGTCAGCAGCGATTCCAGCAGACCGACGGCGGCGAGCGCGACGGAATAGGGAAAGATGATCTGCAGCGTCTCGAAGGTCAGTGGTACCTGCGGCAGGGCGAATATCGGCAGCGTCGAGGGCAATTCACCGAGATCGCCGACCGTGCGGATATCCATGCCGGAGAAGACGGCGACACAGGTGAGAACGATGATGGCGACCAGCGGCGATGGCACGATCTTGGTGACCAGCGGGAAGAGATAGATGATCGCAAGACCGGCCGCGATCATGACATAGGTTTCGACCGGGACGCCGATCAGTTCCGGCAATTGCGCCATGAAGATCAGGATCGCCAGCGCATTGACGAAGCCGGTCATGACCGAACGCGAGACGAAGCGCATCACCCGGCCAAGTTTTACAAGGCCCGCCAGAATTTGCAGCACGCCCATGAGGATGGTGGCGGCGAAGAGATATTGCAGCCCGTGTTCCTTGACGAGCGTAACCATCAGGACGGCCGTGGCGGCGGTTGCCGCCGAGATCATCCCAGGTCTACCGCCGGTGAAGGCAGAAACGCAGGCAATCGCAAAGGAGGCGAACAATCCCACCTTCGGATCGACCCCGGCGATGACGGAAAAGCCGATGGCTTCTGGAATGAGGGCGAGTGCCACGACGATGCCGGAAAGGAGATCGCCGCGAATATTGGAAAACCACTCACGTCTGTAAGTCTGAAATCTGTTCATCTGATTTTTTCGCAAAGAATGACGCACCGGCCGGAGCCATGTCCGGTAGATTGAAATGAAATGTCGGTGCTTTGCGTTGTCTGGCGGATCGGCGGCCAGAAGAGCCACCCGGAATTTCACCGGGTCCGTGGTGAGTGGATATCTTATATTAGAATACTATTTGGCATTTCAAGGCACGGCGCACTTTTTCTCGCGAATGTTCAGCGGCCCAAAATCCATGTCACTATTGCAACGATAACTGCGCCCAAAAAAGTGTAAATAACGGGATGGGTTTCGATATGCCTAATGAGCGAGAACTTGTCCTTTGCGGCTGCGCGTTCTGCCCCAACAGTCGGCAAAACAGGCATCGTCGCTATCGCCTGCCGATCCTTGTGATTCTTGCCCGTTGCGGAGTTATGGATATCAAGTAACTGCACGGCAAGATGACTGTTTATGAGTTCTTCAAGGTCACTCAAGTCAAGCTGACCCTGGCTAAAAGCTTTGTCTGCAGCCTCGAGCGCCCTATAGTAAGGAGCCTTATCTACCGCGATTTGGTCTGGAATTGTTTTTGTGCCCGGTAAACGGTATCCAAGCCCTGCACACATAACGAGATATGATACGACACGCGCAGTACGTCCATTGCCGTCCACAAACGGGTGAATCCAGTTTATTTTCCACAAGACATACGCGGCCAAGTGGCTAGGACTCTTCAAGCGCCAGTTTTCATTAACGTAATCACACAGCTGCTCCATTAGCTCGGGAACAGTATCCGCGTCGGGAGGCAAGTGCGTACTACCGGTAATTTTTATGTCACCAGGACGAAAAACGCCTGCATATTTACTTAAACGTTGTAGAGCAACTCTGTTAAGCTGCATTATTTTGGATGGTTTAATTTTATAATCATCTGGTTTGAGCCATTTATCAAGCTCTACCATCGCCATATCAAACTGACGAAGAGTGTTTTCAGCTTCAATGTGAGCGACCTGTTTCGGATCGCTCACTAAAACAGGCTCGCCAGCCTCACTTGAACGATCAACGCTCATCGCGCTCCTTACCGAGTTTAGAAGCTGCTTCGTCAATCATCTCGCGTGTTATATCGTTATTTTCAATTTTGGCAGATCCATAAGCAAAGCTGCGTCTCTGCTCCTCGAAATGCTCAACACTGGGCTTTATTTTTCGTGCTTTTTCAATAAGTTCCTGAAGTTGCGGGCTCATTTTATCCTCCATCGAATCTGATTGTAACAGAAGCGATAACTTTTAATATAGCAGCTTGCTCCAAGCTGGTTAAATTTCTTCAGTCCTTCTTGGACGGAACGACGCGCAGCGCCAGCTCACGAAGCTGCGTCGGCGTTGCCGGCGACGGCGCGTTCATCAAGAGGTCCTGCGCCTGCTGGTTCATCGGGAACAGCGTGATTTCGCGCAGGTTCTTGGCGCCAACCAGCAGCATGACCACGCGGTCGATACCGAATGCGCAGCCGCCATGCGGAGGCGCGCCGTACTGGAAGGCGCGGTAGAGACCGCCGAAGCGCTCTTCAACGTCGGTCTGCGACAGGCCAACCTTTTCGAAGGCCTTGACCATCAGCTCGGGCGACTGGTTACGGATCGAACCGGAGGCGATTTCGAAGCCGTTGCAGACCGCGTCATACTGGAACGCCTTGATGGAGAGCGGATCCTGCCCTTCCAGCGCTTCCAGACCGCCCTGCGGCATCGAGAAGGGGTTGTGGGCGAAGTCGATCTTCTTTTCTTCCTCGTTATATTCGAAGAAGGGGAAATCGACGATCCAGCACATTTCGAAACGGTCGCGGTCGATCAGGTTCAGTTCGTCGGCAGCTCGGGTGCGCGCCTCGCCTGCGAATTTGTAGAACTTGGCCGGATCGCCGGCGACGAAGAAGCAGGCATCGCCCGCCTCAAGGCCGAGCTGCTGGCGCAGCGCCTCGGTGCGTTCCTCGCCGATGTTCTTGGCGAGCGGACCCGAGCCCAGCACTTTACTAGACCAAGCGTCAGTCATCTTCGCAACGCGCTCATAATGGTCGTCCTTACTTTCACCAGGTCGAGCGGGGTGGGCTACCGCATCGAAGACGAATCCATCTTTAATGCCCTCTTCCTTCCAGAAGATGTAGCCGAGGCCGGGCTGGCCCTGAGACTGCGCCCATGCGTTCATGCGGTCGCAGAAAGCGCGCGAACCACCGGTCTTGGCCGGGATGGCCCAGACCTGAACCTTGGGGTTGGAAGCGATCATGTTAGCGAAGACCTTGAAGCCCGAACCGTCGAAATGTTCGGTCACGGCTTCCATGACGATCGGGTTGCGCAGGTCCGGCTTGTCGGAACCATATTTGCGGATCGCCTCGTCATAGGGAATGCGCGGCCACTCTTTGGTAACCGGCTTGCCTTCGGCGAATTTCTCGAACACGGCCGTCATCATCGGTTCCATCGTGGTCCAGACATCTTCCTGGGTCACGAAGCTCATTTCGACGTCGAGCTGGTAGAATTCGCCCGGCAGGCGGTCGGCGCGCGGGTCTTCATCGCGGAAGCACGGCGCGATCTGGAAATAACGGTCGAAACCGGCCACCATCAGAAGCTGCTTGTACTGCTGCGGCGCCTGCGGCAGCGCAAAGAACTTGCCTTCATGGATACGCGACGGCACAAGGAAGTCGCGCGCGCCTTCCGGCGAGGAAGCGGTGAGGATCGGCGTCGTATATTCGGCAAACCCGGCATCGGCCATGCCGGTGCGCATGGCGGAGATGATCTGCGTGCGCTTGACGATGTTCTTGTGCAGCGTTTCGCGGCGAAGATCGAGGAAGCGGTATTTCAGGCGAACGTCTTCAGGATAATCAGGCTCGCCGAAGACCGGCAGCGGCAGTTCCTTGGCAACGCCGAGAACCTCGATTTCCTGCGCATAAAGCTCGATCTCGCCGGTCGCCATGCCCTTGTTGACGGTGTCTTCCGAGCGCGCCTTGACGAGGCCATCGATGCGGATGACCCATTCGCCGCGAACCGTCTCGGCAACCTTGAAGGCCGGGCTGTCCGGATCGGCCACCACCTGGGTGATGCCGTAATGGTCGCGAAGGTCGATGAAGAGAACGCCGCCATGATCTCGCACGCGATGAACCCAACCGGAAAGGCGAACGGTTTCGCCGACGTCGGACTTGCGGAGAGCGGCACAGGTGTGGCTGCGGTAACGATGCATTTTTTTATCCTGGAACGTGTCGTGGGCCCGATGGAGGCCAGATGGGCGGCACTGTCGAAATTTGCCGGAAAAGCGCATGGCCAGCCTGATTTGTCAAGGCAAAGCACAACAATGTCGCCTTCAGCCTGTCCTTTCCCCTGCCTTCGCTTTAGATAGGACTAATCCAGCCCGCCAAACCGAGTCGGCCCGCAATGAGCCAGATCAGACCTCTTATCCCGCTTCTCGTCACCGCCGGCATCCTGATCGGCGGCAACGGCCTGCAGGGAACCTATATAGCGCTGCGCGGTCTCTCCGAAGGGTTTTCCGCCAGCACCATCGGCCTCATCAGCGCCGCCTACAGCTTCGGTTTCGCGCTTGGCTGCATTTCGGTGACACGGCTTCTGCGCAAGATCGGCCATATCCGCACCTTCGCCACCATGGCGGCCGTCGCATCCGCCGCAGCGATCGCCATGCCGCTCCTTATCCATCCCCTGTTCTGGATGCTGATGCGCTTCGTCACCGGCATTGCCGTCGCCTGTCTTTTCGCGGCCATCGAAAGCTGGATCAACGCGCAGGTCACCAATTCCAATCGGGCGCGCACGCTCTCCATCTATCGTTTCGTCGATCTCGGCTCCGTCACGCTTGCGCAATATATCATTCCCGTCGCCGGCATCGACGGACCGGTGGTGTTTTCGCTGATCGCCATGGCGCTGACGCTGTCACTGGTGCCGATCTCGCTTGCCGACAAATCCAACCCTGCGCCGCCGAAACAGATACCCTTCAATCTCTTCGCGGTGTGGCGCATCTCGCCGCTTGCCGTGGTCGGCTGCGTGGCCGTCGGTCTCAGCATGGCGGCGTTTCGCAATATCGGCCCGATCTATGCCGAACAGATCGGCCTTTCCGTCACCGCCATCGCCACCTTCATGAGCGCCGGCATCATTGGCGGCGTGGTGCTGCAATATCCGCTCGGCGTCTATTCCGACCGTTATGACCGGCGCATCATCATTCTCGCCACCACGGCGGGCTCGGTCGTCGTCGGCCTGTTTCTCGCCTTCTTCGCCGGAACCGATGAGTGGAGCAACATCATCGGCGTCTTCATCTTCGGCGCCTTCGCCCTGCCGCTTTATTCGCTGAGTTCCGCCCATGGCAACGACCATGCCAGGGAAGGCGAACACGCGATGATGTCGGCCGGACTGCTGTTCTTCTGGTCTGTCGGGGCGACGGTCGGGCCGCTTCTCGCCTCCGTGCTGATCGACCAGTTCGGCCCGAAGGCGCTATTCAGCTATACGGCAGCGATCCAGATCGTTTTCATCGCCTATACCATCTACCGGCTCCAGGTGCGCGAAGGTGTGCCCGTGGAGGAGCGGAACTGGCGGTTCAGCTCGCTTTTGCGCACCTCAGCCTATTTCCAGAAGCTCGCCGCGGCTCCGCCCCCCAAAAAGGATGAAGCGGAGCCCCATCCGCCCGAGAAAAACGATCCTTGAGCCTTCAAAAGCGGGCTTTGTATTGACATGCGCCCGGCAAAGGGAAAGTAAGACGGATAATTTTCACGATTGGCCAATAACAATGATTGAAACGACTGCCGCCCTCGCCGAAGCCTGCACGGAACTGGCGAAATCGGACTTCATCACCATCGACACCGAATTTCTGCGGGAAACGACCTTCTGGCCGGAACTCTGCCTCGTGCAGATGGCAAGCCCGACGCTCGAAGTGCTGGTCGATCCGCTGGCGAAGGGTCTCGACCTGACCCCTCTTTTCGAACTGATGGCCAATCCTGCTGTCGTGAAGGTTTTCCATGCGGCGCGACAGGATATCGAGATCATCTATCATCTCGGCGGGCTTATTCCGCACCCCATCTTCGACACGCAGGTTGCCGCCATGGTCTGCGGTTTCGGCGATTCGATCTCCTACGACCAGCTGGTGCAGAAGATCAAAAACGTGCAGATCGACAAATCCTCGCGCTTCACCGACTGGAGCCGCCGTCCGCTGACCGAAAAGCAGCTGGACTACGCGCTGGCCGACGTGACCCATCTGCGGGATGTCTATCTCTCGCTGAAAGCCCAGCTCGAGCGCGAAGGCCGCTCGCTGTGGCTGACCGAAGAGATGGATATTCTCGAGTCTCGCGACACCTATGACATGCATCCCGACGATGCGTGGCTGCGGCTGAAATCGCGCCTGCGCAAACCGACGGAACTTGCGATCCTCAAATTCATCGCCGCCTGGCGCGAGCGTGAGGCGCGCTCCCGCAACGTGCCGCGCTCGCGCGTGCTGAAGGACGATGCGATCTTCGAAATCGCCCAGCAACAGCCGAAGGACGCCGAGGCGCTGTCTCGGCTTCGCACCATTCCCAAGGGCTGGGAACGCTCCGCCTCCGGCACCGCCATCGTCGAAACGGTGAATGCGGCGCTGGCGCTGCCGAAAGAGGAAATGCCGAAGGCGCCGCGTCACAGCCACGCACCGGAAGGCTCCGGTGCTGCCGTGGAACTTCTGAAAGTTCTGCTGAAGCTGACGGCGGACAAGCATGGCGTCGCCGCCAAGGTCATCGCCAATAGCGACGATCTGGACAAGATCGCCGCCGAGGGCGAAAAGGCAACCGTGGCGGCGCTGACCGGCTGGCGGCGGGAGCTCTTCGGCGATGTGGCCCTGAAGCTCATCAATGGCGAAGTGGCGCTGCGTTTCGCTGGCAAGAAGGTCGAGGCGGTGGAGGTTGCGGCAAGCGAGCCGTAACAGCCCGCCGCTTTCCACCCCAACGGCGACGTCGCCGACCGCTATAATCGCGACCCGAAAGGCATGGGCTGCGGCTTGAGCGGCTGGAGGGAGAACATTCCCTTCGACGTTGACGGCCGCACCTGCGCCGCCATCACCTTCGCCGGCAAGGGAGAAACCCTGTTCGACCGGGCCTGGACCGACGGCAACCGGCTGCGTTTTTTCCGCCTTCCCCGTCAAATGGTCGAACCGCTCGCCAAATGACCGGCCGCAATCCCCGCTTGAAACCGTCTATTACCGAACATCCTATCAGGCCTAGAACGGCGGCAATGCCGATTTTGCTGCAACAGCGCAACAGCCTCACCAATCCTTCATGCAACCTTACCGATTGCTCACTTTTTGCGGCGCTTTTTCCACATTAATGTCGCATATGACCTGAACAGAAGCTTCGACCGAAGGGAGCGGCCTGCCCTTCTTTCCCAAGACCAAAGCCTTCCCTTCCCGAGACCCAAGAACCGACATGAGAAAATTGCTGCCCATTCTGGATTACGTGGTGCTCTTCGTTGCCGTGGCCGGCAGCGGCGTGGCCTACGCCTTTCTGGAATATGGCGGCGGCGCATTTATCGGCGCGACCTATGCGCTGTTTGCCTGCGCACCCATTCTCGCCTTCGAGCGCGGTTACATCATGCCCGGCCTGTCGCGGCAGGTGAGCGCCCTGCCGACGCCGGCCTATATCGCCGTCGGCCTCGTCATCTATGCCATCCTCGTCTTTTGCGGCTTCGGGCTTGGCGGCACAATCCTGTGGTTGAGCGGGATATTTCCCGGTACCTGGAAACGCGCCGTCCATGCCGAGGTGCAGACGCTGATGTTCACCCTCATTGTCTGCGGCATCATCGTCTTCATCATGCGGGTGCGCGAGCTTCTCGGCCGCGATATCTTCATCGACCTCATCCTGGGGCGTTATCGCCGGCCGGTCAGCGAAGACCGCGTCTTCATCTTCATCGATCTCGTCGGCTCCACCTCCTTCGCCGAAACCCATGGCGACCTGAAGGCCCAGGAATTTCTCGGCGAAATCTTTGCAAGTTATGCCGCACCGGTCAGAAAACACGGCGGCGTCATCGACGACTATATCGGCGACGCCGCCATCATCACCTGGCCCTATCACATGGCGATCCGGCGGGCGGCCTGCGTGCGCTGCGTCTTCGATATTCAGGCGACCATTGAAAACACCCGCGACATGTGGCTTTCCCGCTTCGGCGAGGTGCCGCGCCTGCGCTTCGCCATTCATGGTGGCCCAGTCATCACCGCGGAAATCGGCGTCGATCACCACAAGATCACTTATTTCGGCGACACGGTGAACACAACCTCGCGGCTCGAATCGCTGAGCAAGATGCTCGGCCACCCGGTGCTGATTTCCGCTGACCTTGCCCATCAGCTGGTGCTTCCGAAGGGCGTGCGCAGCGAATATCTGGGCGAACATGCCGTCAAGGGCCGTGGACAGACGCTCGGCGTCTGCACGCTCAGCCAATATCAGGCGCCCGTCGCATAAGGGCCACCGGCGGCAAAAAGCCGTGCGACCCATTTACCGACGATGGCCGTCATCAAAATTCATCAAAGCTTCAAACGGCAATCACCTGCCTGTCATGCGACGACCCTATCGCGTCAATCCTGTCTTCAACAGGTATTGAGAGGGGTCTCCATCATGAAGCACATTGTTTTTGCACCTTTCGCGGTTCTCGCGCTCGCCGGCGCGGCACATGCGGCGGAAAAGGAATTTCCGGCAAAGCTGGTCTCGCACGCCATTCTGCCTGCCAACACCATGATCGCCGCACCTGCCGATGCGCCGGAGCACCTCAAGACCTCCGCCAAATTCACCACGGCCGACCGCAAGCGCGCCGAGGGCCTCGGCACCGTGCCCGGCAAGGACGGTGTGCGCCTGACCGGCCTTTCCATGCCGTTCAACGGCCAGCCGATGCAGGGCTTTTCCGGCATCAGGGCGATGCCGGACGGCAGCTTCTGGAGCCTTTCCGACAACGGTTTCGGTTCCAAGCTCAATTCCAGCGACGCCATGCTGATGCTCCACCATCTGAAGTTCGATTGGGACGCCGGCAAGGTCAACGCGCTTGAAACCGTCTTCCTTTCCGATCCCGACATGAAAGCGCCCTTCCCCATCGTTCTGGAAGGCTCGAGCAAGCGTTACCTGACGGGTGCGGATTTCGACGTCGAATCCATTCAGCCGGTCGCTGACGGTTTCTGGGTCGGCGAGGAATTCGGCCCCTACATTCTGAAATTCACCCGCGACGGCAAGCTGACCGACGTGATCTCGACCAAGGCCGGCGACATCGAGGTGAAGTCTCCCGACCATCCGGCTCTTGCCCTGCCTGGCAACCCCACGCAGAAAATGCCCGCTTTCAACCTGAAGCGCTCCGGCGGTTATGAGGGCATGGCGCTCTCCAAGGACGGCTCGAAGCTCTATGGCCTGCTGGAAGGCCCGCTCTACATGGCCGACGGCCAGGTGGAAAAAACCGATGACGGCGCGACCGCGCTGCGCATCATCGAACTCGACACCGCCAAGAAGGCGTGGACCGGCCGCAGCTGGCTTTATCCGCTGGCGGAAGGCGGCGAGGCAATCGGCGACTTCAACATGCTGGATGATAGCACGGCGCTGGTCATCGAACGAGACAATGGCGCCGGCACGGCCGACAAGGCGTGCGCCGATCCGAAGAAGCCGGAAGCAAACTGCTTTGCCGTGCCTTCCAAGGTCAAGCGCATCTACAAGATCGAGTTCAATGACGCCAATGTCGGCAAGGCCGCCCGCAAGATCGGCTATATCGATCTTCTGAAGATCTCCGATCCTGACAACAAGAAACGTCAGGGCGGCGGCAACGGTTATTACGACATGCCTTTCGTCACCATCGAGAATGTCGACCGCGTCGATGCCACCCATATCGTCGTCGGCAACGACAACAACCTGCCCTTCTCGGCCGGCCGTGCGCTGGACAAGGCTGACGACAACGAATTCGTTCTGCTGGACGTCAAGGACCTGCTCGAGGCGAAGTAAGACCACGGCTGCTGTCACTTGCTTTGACGGCCGCGAATGATCCGGACGGAGCGCCCGGCAGACACAAATGTCTGCATGGCGCTCCGTTCCGGTTTTCCAGAGCTAGAGCAATTCCGGTGAGCACCGGTTCACCTCCATTGCTCTAACTCTTTGTTTTTACGCATTTCCGGACGCAAAACCGAGCGCACTTTCGCTGGAAATACTTTAACCGAAACATGCTTGCGGAAAAGAAGACGTTTCATGCAGGACCATGCAGAAAGACTTTATTACGCCCTGAAGAAAAGCTGGTCGGGCGAGACGAGCGGCCTCTGGTCGCGCGAAAACCCCGCCAAGGGCCAAGGCAGCGTCACCGCGCTGGTGGTGCAGGATATTTTCGGCGGTGAGCTCGCCAAAACCGCTGTCAGCGGCGCCGACCATTTTTACAATATCGTCGAAGGCACCCGCTGGGATTTCACCTTCAGCCAGTTCGATATTCCGGTCGGCTATCAGGACAGGCTTGCCAGCCGCACGGAAGCCATGGCGACGATAACGCCGCTGCAATATGCCTATCTCAGCGCCTGCATCCGCAAGGCGCTCGGGCACGGCTGAGCCGTTAGCAAAAGCGCATCGCGGCACGGTGGCCAGCCAGGGTGTCACGCTCCGAGACCACGATGTCAATCTTTCCCGCAAAGCGGACACAATCCTTGCGATAATATCGCCAGGTGGAATGGTTGCACCGGCAGGAGAGATATTCGATGAGTGAAAGTTGCCCGGTCCTGACACCGGCGGAACGGCAGGTACAGGCCATATTGGAGCGCACGGGGGCAGTGATGATGGCCACCATTCACGCAGCGCTCGAACGTGCCAGCAAAGAGGTCGCTGATGCATTCCGGGCCGTCGATTCAGACATGCAGCCGCCGCCCCACGACTATTTTACCGCTGTCGCCCATCAGCAGCTCTTCCTGATGTTATGCGGGGCGGACCCGAAAACCTTCGAGGGCGGAGACCCCGAAATCGCCGGCCACATCATTCGGAATGCGCAAAACATATCCGACCACTACTGGAAGAAAACGCCTGCCGCGGCGGATGTCCCCGGCAAGTGATACATTCCGAGTGAAGACAGGATTTCGCGTCACGCGGCATCGCGCGCGATCTGCGTTTTAGAGAGGATGCCCAGCCCGGCCGGACCCCTATCGCCATTTCACGTCACAGCACCTTCATCATCGCCGTTTAAGCAGGCGCAAATCCGGAGGCTGGAATGGATTCGACCGCACAGATCAAGCGCCCGAAAATTGCGGAGACCGTCGTCCATGCGACGGCGAGCATAAGAGATTCAAGCATCGGCGAATGCTGCGAAATTCTGGCTGACACCTCCCTGCACAATGCCGAGCTCGGCAATTACTCCTATCTTGGCCCCCGTTGCATGGTGGGCGATGCAACGATCGGAAAATTCTGCGCCATCGCCGCAGAGGTCAGGATAGGCGCTCCGAACCATCCGATGGACCGGCCATCCATGCACCGTTTCAGCTATTGCCCTGAATATTATTCTGCGGATGCCGTGCGCGATGACGCCTTTTTCGACCGGCGCAGGGAGGACCGCGCCGTCATCGGTCACGATGTCTGGATCGGTCACGGCGTTATCGTCTTGCCGGGTGTCACGGTTGGAGACGGGGCAGTGCTAGCCGCCGGCGCGGTCGTCACCAGAGACGTGCCGCCCTACACCATCGTCGGCGGCGTTCCCGCAAAAATCATTCGCGAACGATTTTCGCGGCCCATCGCGGAAA
Organism: Agrobacterium sp. ST15.13.015; assembly: GCF_027871645.1. Classification (NCBI taxonomy): domain Bacteria; kingdom Pseudomonadati; phylum Pseudomonadota; class Alphaproteobacteria; order Hyphomicrobiales; family Rhizobiaceae; genus Agrobacterium; species Agrobacterium sp. ST15.13.015. The sequence goes on along the minus strand of NZ_JAQAHF010000002.1, from coordinate 149,841 downwards.
AGCTTGCATCAATCGCATGGTGGGATTGGCCATTCGAAACGATCATGGCGCGGCTTTCCGACTTTCAGTCGAGCGACATAAAAGCCTTTTGCGAGCGCTGGTCCTAGCGGACGCAAGAACCGTCCTGTCGCGAAACAGAAGCGCGCCGTTCGTTATTCGAATACGAATGCCAGCCGCTTGCCTGTCAGCTTCGCCAGTTGCTGCAAACGCCCGTCCAGTCGCTCGCCGGCGAAATCGCAATAATCGTGCGGCACGACGAATTCCAGATCGAGATCGGGATTGCTGGATTTGCGGAATTTGAGGTGGTCGACGACGCCCGGCATTGAAGCCGAGAAGAGATAGACGACGCGCAGCAGGCCGCCGAGCAATTTGCCAAGCTCCTGCAACCGGTCACCCGCCATGGCGGCGAGCGGCTGTGTGGTGCCGTTGTCGTTCAGACCTTCGAAGCGATAATAATTGGCGAGCGCAATATAGGCGCGGCCTGGATGGGTGATCGCCACGAAGGAGGAATGGGCGATGATGTTGAGCGCCTGCAATCCGCGATAATCGGGATGGGCGCGCCAGCTGATATCGGCGAGAAGGCAGGCCGCCTGCCGGTAACGGCTCTCCTCTTCGGTCTCATCAACGCCGAAGACCGGGAAGGTGCGGCCGCTCCAGTCCGCCAGTTCGCGCGCATGTTCCGGCGAGCGGGCACGCAGAATGGCAAGTTCATCGGCGGCAACCAGCAGCGGATCGGAATCCCGCTCTTCTTCAGTCAACAGCGAATAAAGATAACCTTCGCGCACGCCCTGCGCCGAAAAGGCGATCCTGGCCGGCTTCATCATTTTCAGAACTTCGCGCATGGCGATGGCGCCGAATGGCAGAAGCGAGCGGCGGTTCTTGGAGACCGCCTGCCAGGCCGGGTCCTTGCTATCCCGGGAGACGATGACCTCCTCGAGAAAATTCAGCATTTCCTCCAGCGGCAATTCATAGCCCTGCATCATATGCAGCGGATAGCCCGATATCTCCATATGCAGCTTGGCGATGTTTCGCCAGGTGCCGCCCACCGCGTAAAAGGTGCGCCCCTCACCTGCCGCCAGAAGCTTGGCGAAGGATTTGACGTGTTTTCTGGCAATCGTCGCCGCTTTTTCCAGCGAGCCATCCGACTGCTCCGACAGCCGCAGGCCACCCAGCGGCAGGGTGATGCCCTCGCCGCAGCTCTTGCCCTTGATGTCGATGAGTTCGAGCGAACCGCCGCCGAGGTCACCGGCGATGCCGTCTGGATCATGGAAACCGCTGATCACGCCATAGGCGGAATAAAGCGCTTCCTTTTCGCCTGACAGTACCTCGATCTCGCAGCCGAGAATGGCTTCTGCCTCGCGGATGAAATCCGGGCCGTTTTCCGCCTCACGCGCCGCAGCCGTCGCCAGCACATAGAGCTGCTGCGCCTGCGCCTGCTCGGAAAGGACATGGAAACGCCGAAGCGCCATCAGCGCCCGACTGACGCCTTCCTCATGCATGCGGCCCGTCAGCGCCAGTCCCTTGCCAAGGCCGCACAGGACCTTTTCGTTGAACAGCACCGCAGGCGCGCGGGAAAGACCTTCATATACGACGAGACGAACGGAGTTCGAACCAATATCTATGACGGAAACGGGGGCAAGGCCGGTCAGCCGCCCCTGTGCTTCTGATCGAGTCATTCAGCCTGTTTCTTGCGGGACGAAATCAACCCGGCAATCAATTTGGGCGCACTGGATTTCAAGGCTTCACCACGTCCGGAAAGGCTGGGATTGGTCATGAAATAGTGCTGCGCGTTGAACGGTTCTTCGCCTTTACGCACCTCGATGCGCCTCGACGTTCCGTCCGCAAGTATCTCGTAGCTCTGCTGGTTGTCAATGAGATTGCCAAGCATAATCTGTGAAAGAACCTGCTCATGCACGGTGGGATTGGTGAGCGGAACCAGCGTTTCCACGCGCCGGTCAAGGTTGCGCGGCATCATGTCGGCCGAGCCGATATAGACCAGCGCCTTGTCCGACGGCAGACCGAAACCATTGCCGAAGCAGAAGATACGGCTGTGTTCGAGGAAGCGTCCGACAATGGATTTGACGCGGATATTATCCGACAGACCGGGCACCTGCGGGCGCAGGCAGCAGATGCCGCGCACGACGAGATCGACCTCCACGCCCGCCGCGCTGGCGCGGTAGAGCGTATCGATGATTTCAGGATCGACCAGCGAATTCATCTTCATCCAGATCGCCGCCGGCGCGCCGCGCTTGGCATGTTCGATCTCTTCGTTGATGTGCTTCACGATGCGGGCGCGCAGCGTATAGGGCGAAACGGCCAGCTTCATGCCCTCTTCCGGTTCGCCGTAGCCCGTGATGAAGTTGAAGATATTAGCCATGTCATGGGCGATCTTCGGGTTGCAGGTGAAGAAGGACAGGTCTGTATAGATTTTGGCGGTAATCGGGTGATAGTTGCCGGTGCCGAGATGGCAATAGGTTCTGAGCTTGCCATCCTCGCGGCGCACAACCATCGACATCTTGGCGTGGGTCTTGAGTTCGATGAAGCCGAAGACGACCTGCACGCCGGCGCGCTCCAGATCGCGCGCCCAGCGGATATTCGCCTCTTCGTCGAAACGCGCCTTCAGCTCGACCAGCGCGGTGACGGATTTACCGGCTTCGGCCGCATCGATCAGCGCGCGAACGATCGGGCTGTCATTGGAGGTGCGGTAAAGCGTCTGCTTGATGGCGAGCACTTCGGGATCGCGCGCGGCCTGCAGCAGGAACTGCACCACCACGTCGAAGCTTTCATAGGGGTGGTGAACCACCATGTCCTTTTCGCGGATGGCGGCGAGGCAATCGCCGGCATGTTCGCGCACGCGCTCGGGGAAACGGGCGTTGTATGGTTCGAATTTCAGGTCGTCGCGCGGCGCGCGGACGATTTCGGAGATGGTGTTGAGCGCGAGAAGGCCGGGCAGAACGGCAACACGATTATCAGGCACGCCAAGCTCATGCACCACGAACTGGCGCAGCGACTGCGGCATTTCGCTGTCAGTCTCGATGCGGATAACGGAACCGCGGCGGCGGCGCTTCAGCGCGCTTTCGAAGAAACGGACCAGATCTTCCGCCTCTTCCTCCACCTCGATATCGCTGTCGCGGATGATGCGGAACGTACCGGAACCGCGCACGGTGTAACCGGGATAGAGCCGGTGGATGAAAAGGCCGACCACATCTTCAAGCGTGATGTATCGGATGGCGTTCTTTTCGTCAGGCAGGCGCACGAAACGGTCGAGCGCGGGCGGCAGGCGCAACAGCGCCGTCATCGGCTCGCGGCCGTTGACGCTATCGAGCTGGAGGCCCATTGAAAAGCCGAGATTGGGAATGAAGGGGAACGGATGCGCCGGGTCGATGGAGAGCGGCGTCAGAACGGGGAACATGCGTTCCTCGAACTCCGTTTCCAGCCAGGTGCGGTCCGCATCCGAAAGTGCGGCCGGCCGCACGATGAAGATTTCTTCCTTGGCGAGATATTGTTGCAGAACGGCAAGCGATGCCTGCTGCTCCATCTGCAGATTGTCGATTTCCTTCAGAATATCTTCGAGCTGCTCGGCCGGCGTCTTGCCGTCCGGCGTCTTGACGGTGATCTTCTGGCGCACCTGCCCTTCCAGGCCGGCGACGCGGACCATGAAGAATTCATCGAGGTTGGCGGCCGAAATGGAGAGGAAACGCAGCCGCTCCAGCAGCGGATGATCCGTGTTCAGCGTTTCTTCGAGAACGCGGCGGTTGAACTGGAGCCAGGAGAATTCGCGGTTGATGAAACGCGCCGGGCTGTCCCACAGGCTTTCTCCTTCGGTCACCGGCTGAACCTTGTTGAAGTCTTCCTGCGCGATAGCGTCCATTCCTTGTTCCATCCCCTGACCGATTTCCGTCCCGTGATCCTGCTGCATCGCGCGATCGTCCTTCTTGCCCGTATAACAGTTTGACGACGGAACTGTGACAGTCAATCGACATCCAGTCCGCTGCCCGCCGCTGCGTTGTCCATCGCATTGAGGACCTCCGCCACCAGAGGACGTGTAATTCTCGTTCCACGCGAAAGCGCCAGCCGGTCGATACGGTCCACGATCGTCTGGGCCGTATCGAGCGAACGTTCCATTCTATTGACGATGTAACCTATGAGTTTGTCATCCATGTAAAGCTGCCGGTCGGCGAAGAGTTTCACCAGCACCTGCGCCAAAAGCCCCTCGTCCGGCTCGCCGGTTTCCACCACCGTTACGGCTTTGAGGCGCGAGCGCAGATCCGGCAGCGTCACGGGCCATGCGGCCGGCCATTGCCGGCTCGTCATCAAAAGCGTGGTGCCGTGCTGGCGCACGCTGTTGATGACGTGGAAGAGTTCCGTTTCGTTAAAACCGCGCCGGTCGGCGTCCTCGAAAAGAACCGGTCCCGTTTCGGCCGCACGCGCGGCATCGGAGCCCGTCTGGGGGTGAATGTCGCGCGCGTCGCTGATATTTTTCCAGATATTGGCGAGATGCGATTTTCCCGAACCCGGCGGCCCGGCCAGCACGACGACGGGCGAGCGCCAGTTCGGCCATTCATCGATGAGGCTGACGGCAGCCGCAAGCGAGGCGGAGACGAGGAGATCATCCCTGCCGGAAGCGGACTGGTGCGAGAATGCGAGCGGCAGCTGCTCGGCCTTCGACCGGGCGTTGTCGGTTTTGATTTGGTCAGTCATCGTTAGCTCTGAGAGTCAACCTTGCCGGAGGACGTTTCCCCTTCTTCCAGGGCAGGATTTGTGTCCCAGGGAAGGTTGGCGGCATGCCCGTGGTAAAGATCGCTTTCAAGATACCGCGACAAGGCGAAGCGGACAAGCACGCCGACCGCCGCCGCAGCCGGCACCGCGACGAGAAGCCCGACGAAACCGAAAAGCGCACCGAAGGCGAAAAGGGCGAACATCAGCCAGACCGGATGCAGGCCGACGCTTTTGCCGACAAGTTTCGGCTGCAGGATGTTGCCTTCTATGAACTGACCGGAAAAGAACACAACGAGCGTCAGAAACACATAGATGTAATCCGGCCAGAACTGCACGATGGCGACGCCGACGGCAAGGATGAGGCCGACCATGGAGCCGATATAGGGAATGAAGCTGATGAGGCCTGAGAAAAGGCCGATCAGCAGACCGAAATTCAAACCCACCAGCGACAGGCCGACGGCATAATAAACGCCGAGAATGATGCAGAGCGACCCCTGCCCGCGCACGAAACCGGCAATGGTCTTGTCCATGTCGCGGGCGATCTGCCGGACGGTATGGACATAGTCGCGCGGTATCCAGCTATCGACCTTGTCGATCATCCGGTCCCAGTCGAGCAGCAGATAGAAGGCGACCACGGGCGTAACGACCAGCAGCGACATGACATCGACCAGCGATTTGCCGGAATTCCATATCTGCGTCAGCAACGTGCCGATGAAACCGGCACCTTCGGTCAAAAGCTTTGAAAAATTCTCCTTCACGGCGTCGATCTGGCTGCTGACCCAATCCGGCAGGAGATTGGTGTCGGCGCCGGCAATCAGCTGCTGCAATGACGAGATATATTGCGGGATGCGCGTGATGAATTCCGAGGCCTGAGCGGCGATCAGCGGGATGATGATGATGAGCGACAGCGCAAAGATCAGCACAAAGGAGACGAGGATGACGACGGTCGCCATCAACCGGCTCAAGCCGCGCCGTTCCAGCCAGTCGGCAACCGGATCGAGAAAATAGGCAAGCGCCATGCCCGCCACGAAAGGCAGGAGAATGGAGCTGAAGACCATCAGGAAAAGGACAAAGACGGCAAGCACGCCGATCCAGAAAAACACCTGCCGGCGCAGGCTCGTACCGCTTACATGGGGTTGCATCCGTTCATCCTTTATCGCCGCACCGTCACCGCCCGTGATGGAGATAGGATGCGTACATGCACATGGTCAAGACCGGCGCTTTCGCGCGTGGGCAGAAGGAGACTGCCCGCACAGCGGCAAAATCCCTCATTTCCGGCCAACCCCTCGCAACGGCAGGTTGACCGACGGTAAATATTAGACAACTATCAAATATTGCCGGGCGGGCCAGCGGCGCTCCTTCATCTCCGGCGGCCGGGGGGCACGATGCAGAGCACCAATGACAATGGCATCGCGGAATATAATGCCGGTCTCTTCGATAATCCCGAAGTTGCCGAATGGTATGACAACCAGCAGCTTTACCCGGCCGAACGCATCATTCTCGACCAGTTCCGCCATGCCTATGCGGGCAAGCGGCTGCTTGACCTCGGCGTCGGCACCGGCCGAACGACGAAGCCGCTTCTGCCGCTGGTGGGAGACTATATCGGCATCGACCGTTCGCAGCCGATGCTTGCGCTGGCGCGGCGCAATTTTCCAGCCGCCACGTTTATCGACATGGATGTGCGGGCGATCGGCCAGTTCGGTGCGGAACGTTTCGATTGCGTGCTGGGCGCGCTCGCGATTCTGAGCGCCTTCGACCATGAGGACCGGCTTGCCATCATCCATGCCGTGCGAAGCATTCTGTCACCGGGCGGGTACTTCATCTTTTCTTTTCATAACCGGCGATGGAAGCGGGCCGGCGGCATGCCGCTGCACCGCCGCTCCTGGCACCCGCGCGAGGTGGTGAATTCGCTGCATCCGCAAAGCTGGATCAACTATCTGCGACTGCAACCTTCGACACGGCGGACGCCGGAATATGCCATTCTCGCGGATCAGGCGCATCGCTGGAGCGGCCTGTTTTATTTCATCGACCTTGCCGCCCAGACCCGCCAGCTGGAAGCGGCGGGCTTTGAGATCGCCGCGCGTTATGGCGAGAACGGACGGCCGATAGAGGAAAATTCCGATACGTCCAATGACGGCCTGCTCAATCTCGTCTGTCGCGCCGCGCCGCAGCCATCGTAAGCACCCAATCCGGCCAGCCCCGCCAAAGCCGTTAAAAACCGGAGCTTTTGCCACTCAAACCCTTGCATCAGGCCCCGTCCCGTGCGAATGGCGACGCCAAAGGAACCAGCGGAGACGAGAGCCATGAGCCAGTCGGGCAAGAACGGTCTTACCTATAGTGATGCAGGTGTGGATATCGACGCCGGCAACCTGATGGTCGAAAAGATCAAACCGGCGGTGCGCTCGACGCGGCGTCCCGGCGCGGATGGCGAAATCGGCGGCTTCGGCGGCCTGTTCGATCTGAAAGCCGCAGGCTTCACCGATCCGGTTCTGGTGGCCGCCAATGACGGCGTCGGCACCAAGCTGAAGATCGCCATCGATGCTGACTATCACGACACCGTCGGCATCGATCTCGTCGCCATGTGCGTCAACGATCTCGTCGTCCAGGGCGCAGAACCGCTGTTCTTCCTCGATTATTTCGCGACCGGCAAGCTGGATCCGGACCAGGGTGCGGCCATCGTTTCCGGCATTGCCGCCGGCTGCCGCGAATCCGGCTGTGCGCTGATCGGCGGCGAAACCGCTGAAATGCCCGGCATGTATTCCGATGGTGATTACGATCTCGCGGGCTTTGCCGTGGGTGCGGCCGAACGCGGCCAGCTTCTGCCGGCCGGCGATATTTCCGAAGGCGACGTCATTCTCGGCCTCTCCTCTTCCGGCGTTCACTCCAACGGCTTTTCGCTGGTGCGCAAGATCGTGTCGATCTCCGGTCTCGACTGGAGCGCGCCTGCCCCCTTCGCGGATGGCAAGAAGCTCGGCGAAGCGCTGCTGACGCCGACCCGCATCTATGTGAAGCCGCTTTTGAAGGCGATCCGCGAGACCGGCGCGCTGAAGGCGCTGGCGCATATTACCGGCGGCGGTTTCCCGGAGAATATTCCGCGCGTTCTGCCCAAGCATCTCGCTGCCGAAATCGATCTCGATGCGATCAAGGTTCCCGCCGTCTTCTCGTGGCTGGCGAAAACCGGCGGCGTCGAAGCGAAGGAAATGCTGCGCACCTTCAATTGCGGCGTCGGCATGATCGTCGTCGTTTCGGCCGAAAATGCCGAAAAGGTCACCGAGGTTCTGACTGCCGAAGGTGAAACCGTCTTCCCGCTCGGCCGCATGGTCGCCCGCGAAGAAGGCGCGCATGGCACCATCTACAAGGGCGCTCTCGGCCTATGATGAGCGCCGCCTTCCCGTCCGGCCGCAAACGCGTCGTCGTTTTCATTTCCGGCAGCGGCTCCAACATGGTGTCGCTGGCCAAGGCCTGTCAGACGGCGGATTTTCCGGCGGAAATCGTCTGCGTCATCTCGGACAAGGCATCTGCGGGCGGGCTGGAAAAGGCACGGGGCATGGGCATTCCCACGCTGGTCTTCGAGCGCAAGACCTATGCCAGCAAGGCCGAGCATGAGGGCGCCATTCTGGCCGCACTTGGGGAAATCGCGCCCGATATCATTTGTCTCGCCGGTTACATGCGGTTGATATCCGGGGATTTTATTGCTCCCTATGAAGGGCGCATCATCAATATCCACCCTTCCCTGCTGCCGCTTTTCCCCGGCCTCAACACCCATCAGCGCGCCATTGACAGCGGCATGAAGATTTCCGGCTGCACCGTGCATTTCGTCACCGAAGGCATGGATGAAGGTCCGACCATCGCGCAGGGTGCGGTGCCGGTCATTTCCGGCGATACGGCCGAAACTCTGGCGTCGCGGATCCTGACAGTCGAGCATCAGCTCTACCCGCTTACCCTGAAGCGGCTTGCCGAAGGCAAGGTTCGAATGGAAGATGGCAAGGCGGTCTCCACGGATGGCGACAGTAAAACTGAGTATTCCAACCTCATCTCCGCCTCCTGATAAAGCTATAATTAAAGTACAAAAACAATCATAATGGTATTTTTCGGAAAATAAACCGATCGTTTACCATAATCATCTTTAATGCCCGCAACGGCCCTTATTTCGGGCCCTCCGGTCATTCAGGAGCGATTATGCCATTGTCGAGATTTTCCCTGCCGCTTTCGGCTGTTCTGATGGCGGGCGCCAGCCTGCCCGTCGCGGCTGAGCAAAGCGGCATTACAGCCTCAGTGGATGCCGGCGTTCTCAATCTTCGAGCGACGGAAACCGTCCATATCGGTGGGCGCAAATTGAGCGAACTCGAGTGGGAAACCAAAAACGCGGTGGCATTGCGCGGCTCGCTCGGGCTTGAACTTGCGCCCGGCTGGCGCGTGAAGGCGGAAGGCCGCGTCGGCTTCGAGGGCGACGGCTATATGACCGACTATGACTGGGTTTGGCCTTTTTCCAGAGATAGCTCCAAGGACAATTGGAGCCACCGTTCCCAGCATGACGACACGCGGCTCGACCATTATTTTTCGGGAAGCCTCGAACTCAATCGCATGTTGCTGGACGATCCGCAGCAATATCTCAGCGCCGGTGTGGGTTTTCGTTATACGGATGTTCAATGGTCGGCTTATGGCGGCAACGCCGTTTACAGCGTTTTCTCCCGCCGCGATTTCTCCGGCAAATTCAAGGATGGCCTCAAGGGCATCACCTATCGCCAGCAAATCCCGGTTTTCTACGGCAACCTGACGGGCGGCCAGAGGTTCGGCAACTGGTCGCTCAATCTGGGCCTCGAAGGCGGCGCCATGGTCTACGGCAAGGCGACGGACGATCACTGGCTGCGTGACATGCGCTTCACCGACAAATTCGACGTCGCCGGCATGTTCGGGGTGAAGGCCGGCGTCGCCTATGACCTGACCGAGAATGCCTCGATATATCTCGACGGCGCATATGACTATACCAGCCTCGGGCGCGGAGACACCCACTACAGCGGCGCAGGTGCCGGAAACCTGTCATCGGAAAAGAATGCCGGCGGCGGTGACTTGCAGTCGATTTTCGTGGGGATGGGTGTGAGAGGCAGGTTTTGATTTCGGCGGTTTTACTCGATGTACGAATTTACCAGATGCGTTCGAATAACCCTGCCCTCAAAGCCGATCGCGATTTAACATCGCCCATTGCAGCAGAATGATCGTCTTGGAATCGGTGATTTCACCCGATGCGATCATCGCGAAGGCTTCGTCCAGCCCGTAGGTCAGAACCTCCAGATCCTCGCCTTCGTCCTCCAGTCCGCCACCGCTGCCGGCCTGCACGTCAAGATCGATGCGGGCGACGAAGAGGCTGACTTTCTCCGTCAGCGTGCCGGGGCTTGCATACATGTCGAAGAGATACTCGACCTTCTCAACAGCGTAACCGGATTCTTCCATTGCCTCACGGCGGATGGCGACGGCTGCGTCGTCGTCGTCGAGAAGCCCCGCCGGTACCTCGATCATGAAGCTTTGATCGCCGTTCACGAAGGCGGCGGGGCGGAACTGGCGCACCATCACCACGCTGTCGCGCTTCGGGTCATAAAGAAGAATGGCGGCGGCGCTGCCATGGTCGTGGACTTCCCGGACGATGCGGATGGTTCTGCCATCCGGCATGCGCTGGTCGAAAACGAGCTTCTGCATATGCACGAAGCCCTTCCAGACGGTTTCTTTTTCCACCAGCCGGATTCTGCCCGCATCCGTGTCAGCCGGAATGTTTTTCGCCTGCGTCTGTGTCACCGGATATGTCCTTGCCTGTCGTGGAATTTCAGCCTGCCCGTGTTGCGGCGCAATATCAAGCCTCGCGGGCCTCGTCATCGCGGCGGAGCCACACCTTGTTGTCGTGAAAAGCCGCACCGCCGTAGGGAGCGACGGCATCGGCGCCGGTCAACACATTGATGCCTTCGCCATCGAGATGCGCCCTGTTTGGCCACAGCCCTTCGGCGATCAGCACACCCGGTCTCGCACCCTCCACGATTTTCGCATGGAGGCGCACTTCGCCGCGCGCATTGCCAATGCGGACGATGTCGCCATCGGCGATGCCGTTGCCGCTCGCATCCTCGGGACAGATCATCAATTCCGGACGGCCTTCCTTCTGCACGGAGGTCTTCGTTTCCGCGAAGGTGGAGTTCAGGAAGTTGCGCGCCGGCGATGTCGCCAGCCGGAAGGGATGGTCCGCATCCGCAACCTCGATGACGTCGACCTGATCCGGGAATTTCGGAAATTGTGCAACAGGCCCCATCACACCGATATTTTTCGGCGGCTTGTTCGGAGACGGTCCAGTCGCCCATTCGGGGCTGAAGCGGAATTTGCCATCGCCGTAACCGAAGCCTTGGAGATAATGCGCCACCTCGAAGGACGGCTGCGCATCGATCCACTTTTCTTCAGCCAGCGTGTCGAAATCGCCCCAGCCGCTGACTTTGAGCATACGGTCGACATGGTCGCGGGCCGAAAGGCCGAAGCCCGGCATATGGTCGACGCCGAGGCGTTTTGCCAGTTCCTCGATGACGAAGAGATTGGTGCGAACCGTTTCCGGCGGCTCCACCAGTTTGGGCCCAAGCAGAATGTGGTTCTGGCCACCGGCGCGGTAGATGTCGTCATGTTCGAGGAACATGGTGGCGGGCAGCACGATATCGGCAACATCGGCCGTTTCGGTCATGAACTGCTCATGCACGGCGACGAAAAGATCGTCGCGCAGGAAGCCCTGTTTTACCAGCCGCTGTTCGGGCGCGACATTGACGGGATTGGTGTTCTGGATGAGCAGCGCCGTCACCGGGCCGCCGTGGCGCAGCGCCTCCGCGTCCCCCGTCAGCACGCGGCCGATCTGAGACTGGTCAAGTTGGCGCACCTCCGGGTCGGCGTAAGAACTGCCCATCAGCTCCGCCTTGTTGAGCCGGAAGATATCGCCATTGTTGTGGAACGCGCCACCGCCCTCATATTGCCAGGAACCGAGAACCGTGGCGATGGAAAGCGCCGCATGCATGGCGACTGCGCCGTTGCGCTGGCGGGCAAAACCGTAACCCAGCCGGAAAAAGGTCCTTTTCGTCGTACCGACCAGCCTTGCGAATGCTTCGATTTCCTCAACCGAGAGGCCGGTGATGTCCGAGGCCCATTGCGGCGTTTTCGTCTTGAGATGCTCTTCCAGCCCTGCCGGATCGTCAGCAAATTTGGCCATGTAGTTGCGGTCGGCATAACCATCGCGGAAGGCGATGTGCATGACGGCGCAGGCAAGTGCGGCATCCGTGCCGGGGCGGACGATGAGGCGCATATCCGCCTGCTTCATGGTCGGATTGTCGTAGATATCGACGACGACGATCTTCGCGCCGCGTTCCTTGCGGGCTTTCACCGCATGGGTCATGACATTGACCTGGGTGGCGACCGCATTGGTGCCCCAGATGACGACGACATCGGCCTTGGCGATCTCGCGCGGATCCGGGCCACGCAGTGCGCCGGTGCCCATCACATAACCGGTCCAGGCCATGTTGGTGCAGATCGAACCGAAGAAGCCGGAATATTTCTTGGCGTGGCGCAAGCGCTCAATGGAATCCCGCTGCACCTGCCCCATGGTGCCGGCATAGAAATAGGGCCAGATGGCTTCGGCACCATGCTGCGCTTCGGCCTTGACGAAAGCGGCCGCCACCTCGTCCAGAGCCGCTTCCCAGGAAATCTCCTGCCAGTCACCGGCGCCCTTCGCACCCCTGCGGCGCTTCGGGGTCAGAAGACGGCCGGGATGATAGATGCGCTCAGAGTAACGCGCCACCTTGGCGCAGATCACGCCGGCGGTGTAAGTATTGGCATTCGCACCGCGCACGCGGCCAATGCGGCCATCGGCATTGATGTCGACCTCGAGCGCGCAGGCGCTCGGACAGTCATGCGGGCAGACCGTGTGTCCGATACGGACTTCGGACTTCGGGGCGGCTTTTTCAGCGGAAATCGGGGTCGCAACGTTCATGTCTTTTGTATATTGCATCAACGATGCGGCAAAAAGGCCGAAGTGACGTCCATCAAGAATATTCATCCTGACCATTCACTCGGGTAAACGGCAAGCGAGACACATCCATGAACTACCGCCACATCTATCACGCCGGCAATTTCGCGGATGTCCTCAAACATGCCGTTCTCGCCCGCCTCGTGCGATACCTGCAGAACAAGGACAAGGCCTTCCGCGTGCTGGACACCCATGCCGGCATCGGGCTTTACGACCTGACCTCGGAAGAGGCGCAGAAGACCGGCGAATGGCAGACCGGTATCGGCAAGCTGATGGAGGCCGATCTGCCCGCCCCCATCGCCGAACTGCTGGAGCCTTATCTTGATGCCGTGAAGGAACTCAATCCGGAAGGTGGCGTGAAATTCTATCCCGGCTCACCGAAACTCGCGCGCATGCTGTTTCGCCCGCAGGACCGGCTTTCGGCCATGGAACTGCACCCGGATGACAGCCGGGCGCTCGCGCGCCTGTTCGAAGGGGACTATCAGGTGCGTGTCACCGAGCTGGATGGCTGGCTGTCGCTCGGCGCGCATCTGCCGCCGAAGGAAAAGCGCGGCCTCATCCTCGTCGATCCGCCTTTCGAGCTTGAGAATGAATATCAGCGTCTGGCCGATGGCTTGAACAAGGCCTATCGGCGTTTTTCCACCGGCACCTATTGCCTCTGGTATCCCTTGAAGAAAGGCGCTCCGATCAAGGACTTTCACGAGCGGCTGCAATCATTCGACATTCCGAAGATGCTGTGCGCGGAGCTTTCCGTCAGAAGCGACCGGCTGGATGGCCTGAGCGGCTCCGGCCTCATCATCGTCAATCCGCCCTATACGCTGAAGGACGAGTTGCATACGCTGCTGCCCTATCTGAAGACAACGCTGGCGCAGGACAGGTTCGCCTCGCAGCGCGCCTTCTGGCTGCGCGGCGAGGAAAAAGCGGAAGAGATTTGAGGGGCTATCTCAGCCCTTCCCGCCTCTGCGCCTGCGCCAGCTGTGACCGTTCGAAGAACAGGATCACGAACAGGGCCATGATGAAGGGAATGATGAGGTAGAACAGCCGGAAGACCAGAAGCGCCGCGATGACATCCGCCGGGTTCATGTCCGGCAGGCCGGTGACGAAGACCAGTTCCAGCACCCCCAGACCGCCCGGCGCGTGCGAGATGAGCGCCGCCGAGAAGGAAACCAGAAATATGCCGAGAATGACCATATAACCAGGATTTCCGGCTTCCGGCAGCGCGAAATAGATGATGCCCGCCGCACCGATCAGCTCGATCGGACCGATGACGAGTTGCTGCGCAACAAGCTTCGGCGCGGGGTATGGCAGCACGAAGGAACCAATTTTCAGGGGCTTCAGCCTGAGCAGGCTGCCAAGAATATAAAGACCGACGAAAAGAAGCAGCACCACACCTGTGGTGGTGGAGGCTTCGACGGGCAGAATGCCGGTAAACCGTTCGGTGATGTCAGGCTCGTAAAGCAGCACCAGCCCGATGAGCATGATCGTGCCGATGAGGAAAGTGAAGGAGCAGAGGCCGACAAGCACGCCCACTTCCGCCACACTCAGCCCCTTGGACGTATAGGCCCTATATCGCACCACGGCGCCGGAGAATACCGAGGCCCCGACATTGTGGGACAGCGCATAGGTAGTGAAAGAGGTGAGCGTGATGAAGAACCAGTTCACTTTGCGGCCAAGATGCTGCAACGCGATGCGGTCGTAACCGGCGAGCGCGGCATAGGCCAGCAGGGTAGCAAGGCCCGAACACAGCCAGTCCCGCACGCGAATGGCTTTCAGACTGTCCCAGAGATCATCGAGCGACAGGCCGCGCAATTCGTGAAAGAGCAACCAGGCGGAAAAACCGATCGTCGCGAAGCCAACGACGGGCCAGATATATTTCTTGAATTTCATGCGGTCATGCCCGCCTATTTCCTCCAGCCTCACCCCAGCCCTGTTCCGTCTTTGCGGAAGATTCGTTCAACTTTATTCGTTATGCGGCAAAGCTTTCAACCTTTTCATCAAAGATTGGCGGTTTGCCCCGTTCACAAGTTGATGTAAGACCGGATCGTCGCCCGCCGGCGATGTGAGGTCGTCCACTTTCCGGAGAACGTACACGGAATGAAGCGTTATGCCGGTTTCATCGCCCTGGGCCTTCTGTCGCTCGGCGCATTGTGGTTCGCGCGGGAAAATCCGGCTCCGACCAGCCCCGCCGGCAACCGGCAGACAGAATCCCAATCGCAGACCGTCGGCAACTCCCGGCCGGACGCTCCAGGGCGCGACGTTTCCCGACAGGAGACGGGCAAGAACCCTGCGCCCCGTGGAAACGGGTTCGATTTTTACGTGCTGTCGCTCTCCTGGTCACCGGCGTTCTGCGCCAGTTCCGAAGGCTCGGGCAACCGCCAGCAATGCGGCAGCGACAGACGTTACGGTTTCGTGGTGCACGGGCTGTGGCCGCAGAACGAAAACGGTTATCCTGAATTCTGCCAGAGCGGTGAGCCCGACCGTGTTCCGGACGCGATCGGCCGCACCATGTTCGATATCATGCCGTCCATGGGCCTGATCGGCCACCAGTGGCGCAAGCACGGCTCCTGCTCCGGCCTGTCGCAGAGGGACTATTTCTCGGCGACACGGGCCGCCTTCGAAGCCATCCGGCTGCCGGGAAAGATCGCCTCCGGCGCCGAAGCCGCCACTCTCTCCGCCGACGCCATAGAAACCGCCTTCACCGACGCCAATCCCGGCCTGTCGAAACGCGGCATCTCCATCAGCTGCGACGGCAGGCGCCTTGAGGAAGTGCGCATCTGCCTCAACAGGGACATGACATTCCGCGACTGCCCCGAGCTTGACCGCAAGGGCTGCCGCGCCAACGCCACGGAAATCATCCCCATTCGCTAGAGCGCATCGAATGCTCTCGATTGCACTCTTCTACACATTTTCCAGACATAAAACCGCTATGCAGCTTTATTGACTAATCCAGTCCCCAGACGACAACCCACAGGACACGACCATGGAACTGCTCTACTCGCCCGCCTCCCCCTACTCCGCCAAGGTCCGTATGGCCGCGCGCCATCTCGGCATCGACATTACCTCCGTGCGTGTCGACACCAGTGCCGAGCCCGCAACGCTGATGGACAACAATCCGCTCGGCAAGATTCCGGTCCTGCTTCTGGATGAAGGCGGCTCGGTCTATGACAGCGTGGCGATCATGCATTATCTCGACCGTCTTTCGGGCGGCAAGCTCTACCCGAAAAAGAACGGCAAGCGCACGGATGTGGAAATTCTCGAAGCGCTGTGCGACGGCATCATGGATTGCCTGCTCGCCATCGTTTACGAGCGTCGTTTTCGCCCGGAAGAGAAGATCCACCAGCCATGGATCGACAAGCAGTGGAGCAAGGTGATCCGAGGGCTTGATTATCTCAACACCAACCTGCCGAAAACCGGCAAGAAGCTGCATGGCGGCCATTTCGCCCTTGCCGCGATGATCGGTTATCTCGACCTGCGTTTCGCCGGCGAATGGGCCGAAGGGCGCGACGCGCTGGCCGGCTGGCCGGAAACCTTCGGCAAGCGTTTCGAAGCCTATGCGGAAATGAAGGCCGCCGCCTGAGGCGGATGCAGAAGGACGCCTGGCCGGAAGGCCGGGCATTCATGCCGACGCTTAAGAGCGAAAAACAAAAAAGCCGGGGCAAAACCCCGGCTTTTCCAATAGCGATCCTTGAGGGATCAGAACTTGACGCCGATACCGGCCTTGACGGAGTGGTCGTCATAACCACGCGAGAAGGCGTCGTTGCCGAGCGTGTAGTCCTTCTTCTGGTAGTCGCTGTAGCGATATTCCAGACGAGCGGTGATGTTGTCGGTAACCATGGCTTCAACACCGGCACCAACCGTGTAACCGAGAGCCGTGGCGCTGTCCTTGTTGACGCCGTCGCGAACCTTGTTGTCGGAAACAGCAAGACCGGCCGTACCGTAGAGCAGGAACGGGTTCATGTCGTAACCGACGCGGCCACGCAGCGAGCCGTTGACGCCCTGCTTGCCTTCGACGGCGCGACCTGCGACCGTACCGGCGGAACCGCGCTCGTCACCGAGGTTGACGTCTGCTTCCGCACCGTAAACCAGCTGGCCGTTCTGCCAGTTGTAACCGCCGTAGAGACCGCCGCCAGCGCCCTTGGCGTCACGACCGTCGTTGCTGGAGCTGAAACGGCCCCAATCGTAGTTGACCGTACCACCGAGGTAGGCGCCGGACCAATCCTTGACCGGCGCGGGCTGGTCGTAGGAAACCGGTGCCTGCGGCACTTCATTTACGGCGTCAGCGGCGTGAGCAGCCGAAAAGCCGGCGGCTGCCATGGTCGAAGCCATAAGGGTTGCTACGAAAATACGCATGCTATTCTCCTTTCAGGACCGCTCTGTACTCAAAACATTGTTCTCAGACGCGGTGTAAACTCGTCGGGTTAATCGCCCCTCTGGAAACTGAATTTGATAGGAGAATGCGGAGATCAAAGAGCCAAAATGTGAATTGTTTGGGGCAGCGACGTGACTAGAATTAGACGTTGCCTAATTGCCACAAGGGGTTTATTAACCCTAACAGAAGCCTAACCAGCAATAGATTGCCTTTAAACTTAGTTATATTCAAATTAAACCGAAATTGCATTGTGAATAAAAAATCGCCCAATTCTTTTGGGGCCGATGGACAGCTTGCGATTTGCATTTATATCCAGCAAATAGGACGGATATGAGCAAATGCAGGTCAGCCGTGAAAGAAAATATACAAAAGACAGTCTTGATAACGGGAGCCGCCCGCCGGCTCGGGCGGGCAATCGCCACCGATCTGGCCGCCCATGGCTTCGCCATCGCCGTCCATGCCAATGCATCCATGGCCAGCGCCGAGGAATTCGCTAACGAAATAAGGCAGAAAGGTGGCAAGGCCGTAGCCGTTCAGGCGGATCTGACACAATCCGGCCCTGCCTCGGGACTCATCGAACAGGCTGCGTCAGCACTGGGGCCTATCGGCGTCGTTATCAACAATGCGTCGGTTTTTCTCGACGACTCGGCGGACAAGCCCGATCCGGCGATCTTCGACGCACATTTCGCCGTGCATGTGCGGGCGCCCTCCCTCATCGCCGCCGCCTTTGTCGAGCAACTGCCTGCCGATAAATCCGGGCTGATCGTCAATATCATCGACCAGCGCGTGCTTGCGCTCACGCCACGGTTTTATTCCTATACGCTTTCGAAATCGGCGCTCTGGACGGCCACGCGGACGATGGCGCAAAGCTTTGCGCCGCGTGTGCGGGTCAACGCCATTGGGCCGGGTCCCACCTTCAAAAGCGAAAGACAGGCGCCCGAGGACTTTCAGGCGCAGATCGACGGCCTTATATTAAAGCGTGGTCCCGCACCGGACGAGTTCGGGCGGACGATTCGCTTTCTTTTCGACACGCCGTCGGTCACCGGACAAATGATCGCGCTCGACGGCGGCCAGCATCTTGGCTGGGAAACCCCTGACGTGGCGGAGATAAATGAATGAACGGAAAGAAGCTGCCTGATGGCGGTATTCTCTTCGATGAAACCGACGACGAAGACGACGATGCAAACCTTGCCGCGACCGATGCGGGCGAGGTATCGAGCGACGTTGCCGGCATGGACTGGAATGCGGGCTGGAAGAACGAATCCGGCCTGAAGGGCATGGATCTGATCGGCGAATTCGTCAAACACCTGCCGAATGCGCCGGGCGTCTATCGCATGTTCAACGAGGCGAACGACGTTCTTTATGTCGGCAAGGCGCGCTCGCTGAAGAAGCGTGTGGGCAATTACGCGCAGGGCCGCGTGCATTCCAACCGCATTGCCCAGATGGTGCGGCTGACCGCCCATATGGAATTCGTCACCACCCGAACGGAAACCGAGGCGCTTCTTCTGGAAGCGAATCTCATCAAGCGCTTGCGGCCGCGCTTTAATGTGCTTTTGCGCGACGACAAGTCTTTTCCCTATATTCTCATTACCGCAGACAATCGCGCGCCGGCGATTTTCAAACACCGTGGGGCGCGGGCGCGCAAGGGCGATTATTTCGGCCCCTTTGCGTCGGCCGGCGCAGTCGGGCGCACCATCAATTCGCTGCAACGCGCCTTTTTGATCCGCACCTGCACCGACAGCGTCTTCGAAACCCGCACGCGTCCCTGTCTTCTTTACCAGATCAAGCGCTGTTCCGGCCCCTGCACGCATGAGATCAGCGATCAGGGGTATGAAGAACTCGTCAAGGAAGCCAAGGATTTCCTGTCCGGCAAGAGCCAGAGCGTCAAGACCGCGATTGCGCGGCAGATGAACGAGGCGGCCGAGGACCTCGATTTCGAGCGCGCCGCCGTCTATCGCGACCGGCTGGCCGCACTGTCGCATGTCCAGAGCCATCAGGGCATCAACCCCGCCGGCATCGAGGAGGCGGATGTCTTCGCCATCCACCATGAAGGCGGCATCTCCTGCATTCAGGTGTTCTTTTTCCGCACCGGCCAGAACTGGGGCAACCGCGCCTATTTCCCGAAGGCCGACCCTTCGCTGTCCGGCTCGGAAATCCTCAATGCATTCCTGGCGCAGTTTTATGACGACAAGCCGGTGCCTAAGCAAATCCTGCTTTCCGAAACGGTGGAGGAGCAGGAGCTGCTGGCCGCAGCACTCGGCGAAAAGGCCGGGCACAAGGTGACAATCAGCGTGCCGCAGCGTGGCGAGAAGAAGGACATCACCGACCATGTGCTTGCCAATGCCCGAGAGGCGCATGGCCGCAAGCTGGCGGAAACCTCGTCTCAGGCGCGGCTGCTGAAGGGTTTTGCGGAAACCTTCGGTCTTTCCTATGTGCCGCGCCGGATCGAGATTTACGATAACTCCCATATCATGGGCACCAATGCCGTGGGCGGCATGGTGGTGGCGGGCCCTGAAGGTTTCGTGAAGAACCAGTACCGCAAGTTCAACATCAAATCGACCGACATCACCCCCGGCGATGACTTCGGCATGATGCGCGAGGTGATGACCCGTCGCTTCTCGCGTCTGCTGAAGGAAGAAGGAAAGCCCGACCGTGGGCAGACGCAGACGCCGACGCCGGAGGAAGCCGCCGATATGCCCTTCCCCGCCTGGCCCGATGTGATCCTGATCGATGGCGGTCAGGGCCAGATGACGGCGGTACGGGCTATTCTCGATGAACTCGGCATTCGCGACTGCGTGACCGCCATCGGCGTCGCCAAGGGTGTGGACCGCGAGGCGGGCCGCGAACGCTTCTTTGCGGATGGGCGCAGCGATTTTTCGCTGCCGCCGCGCGATCCCGTGCTCTATTTCATTCAGCGCATGCGCGATGAAGCGCACCGCTTCGCCATCGGCTCGCACCGGGCGCGGCGCAAGAAGGAAATGGTGCGCAATCCGCTCGACGAAATCTCGGGAATCGGTCCGGGCCGCAAGCGCTCCCTGCTGCAGCATTTCGGCACGGCCAAGGCGGTTTCCCGCGCCGGCCTCAACGATCTGATGGCTGTCAGCGGCATTTCGGAGACGGTTGCGCGGCAAATCTACAATCACTTCCACGAGAGCGGCAGCGATTGATGCCGCGCCGTCGTGGCGAACTGCTAAAAAAACATAATCACATGTTGACGCTATGCCCTGGCGGCGGCATCAAGGCAGCTAATCTTAGACTGACAGGTTTCCCATGGCTTCGCGCGCATACAGCATTCCCAACCTACTCACCTATGGCCGCATCCTCGCGGTTCCTGTCATCGTTTTGTGCTTTTACATCGAAGGGAAACTGGAAAGCTCGGATTTCGCGCGCTGGACGGCATTGTGGCTGTTCATCATCGCCTCGCTGACCGATTTCCTCGATGGTTATCTCGCGCGTATCTGGAACCAGACGTCGAATATCGGCCGCATGCTGGACCCGATCGCCGACAAGCTGCTGGTCGCCTCCGTCCTGCTTTTGATGGCGGCGGATGGCACCATTGCCGGCTGGTCGCTCTGGGCGGCCATCACCATTCTCTGCCGCGAAATTCTGGTCTCGGGCCTGCGCGAATATCTGGCGGCGCTGAAGGTCAGTGTTCCCGTCACCCGCATCGCCAAGTGGAAGACCACCATCCAGATGGTCGCCATCGCCTTCCTGCTCGCGGGTCCTGCGGGCGACAAGGTTCTGCCCTACACGACCGAAATGGGCATTACCCTGCTGTGGATCGCGGCGGCGCTGACCATGTATACCGGCTATGATTACTTCAAGGCCGGCCTGAAGCACATCGTGGACGAAGACTGATGACACGGATCGTTTATTTCGCCTGGGTTCGCGAGAAGATCGGAACGGACGAAGAAGAGCTGGACATCCCCTCCTCCGTCACCACCGCCGGCGAGCTGATCGCCTGGCTTGCGACACGCGGCGATAATTACGAAGCCGCCTTCGAATTCCCCAATGTGATCCGCGTCGCCGTCAATCAGGAACATGTCGAGCATGATGAAAGCATCGTCGGCGCGCGCGAGATCGGCATCTTCCCGCCGATGACGGGGGGATGAGCGGATGCAGCCGACGGTCCGCGTGCAGGAAGAGGATTTCGACGCTGCGGAGGAAACCCGCCGGCTGACGGAAGGGGACAGGAGCATCGGCGCGGTCGTGGCCTTCACCGGGCTCTGTCGGGATGATGGCGGCACGCTTGCGGCGCTGGAGCTTGAACACTATCCCGGCATGGCGGAGGCGGAAATAACCCGCATCGCCAGACTTGCCATGGAGCGTTTCGGCCTTCTCGGCCTCACCGCCATCCACCGCCACGGCAAGATCGCCACCGGCGAAAACATCGTCCTCGTCATCGCAGCTTCATCGCATCGACAGGCCGCCTTCGATGGCGCCAATTTCGTGATGGATTATCTCAAGACATCCGCCCCGTTCTGGAAAAAGGAACATGGCAAGGATGGCTCGGCGGGCGACTGGGTTGCGGCAAAAACAACCGACGACGCGGCCAAGGACAAGTGGCGATAGAGCATTTCCAGGAAAAGTGGAGCCCGGTTTTCCGTCCGGAAATGCGACGGAACAAAGAGTTGGAGCGCTTTCGCCATTCGAAGAAACGCGAAAGCGCTCTAGGGGCCATACTCAGGGCGCTTCCACCCTGCTACGCATGACAATCAGCCAGCCGACCAGCATCGCCAGAACCACCGCATCGCGCCAAGCGGCCGGGCCGTAACCGACCCAGAAAGTTTCCGCAAGGCCGACGGCGGCGGCCCCAAGGCCGCAGATGAGCGGACTGGCATAACCGCCCGCCGCCGAAATCAGCACCACCTTCAGGCCAAAGACCAGACCGGCGCCGAAATCCATGGTGCCGTAATAGAATGTGGCCAGCACGCCGGCGATGGCGGCAACGAGGCCCGCTGCACAATACGAGACGAGAAATATCCGGCCGGCATTCACGCCGCATAAAGCCGCGGCGAAAGCATCGTCCGAGACCGCCTTCCAGCGCCTGCCGAAAGCGGAACGGCCAAGATAAAACGACCCTGCGAGAATGAGCAGGCAGAAGGCCGCCGTGTTCAGCATCTGCATCGGCGTCAGGGTCACGGCAAAGCCGCCATCGGCCCAGAAGCGCACCGGCTGAGACAGAAGCGGCGGCAGCCATAATTGCCTTGTGTCGGCGGCCAGCCTCGCGCTTTCGGTCAGCGCAATCAGCACGCCGACGGAGGCGACGGTCACGGCATTGGGAGAGGCTTTCGCCAGCGGGCGCATCACCGCCCGGCCGACAAAACCCGCCGCCCACAGCCCGCCGAACAGGCCCGCCCCTGCCCCGAGCGCCAATGTTGCCGGCAAAACCAACCACAGCCGGTTCCAGCCAAAATCCGCAAATAACAGGCAGGTCTGGCCGGCAAAGGCGAATATGGCGCCATAGGTGACATCGGCGCGTTTGGTGACCGAAAAGGCGATGGCATAACCAAAGGCCAGAACCGCGTAAAGCGAGGCGACCGGCACAGCATTCAGCAATTGTTGCAGGAAATAGGCCAAGCGCGTCCTCCCGCCATGATTATAACTGTTAAAACTCATTTTGACAGTTATAATGTGCGGTATGACCTTTCGCTGGACAGAACATCGTTTCGCAGGCGGCGCGTTGGCGCTGGATGTCGCCAATAGCGTTATCCTGCGCTCGGATGCGGCAAAATCAGTCGACCGTTTTGCGGTGCCGGCGCACATCGCGGCCTTTGCCGAAGCGGCCACAAGGCTCGGTGCGGAACGTGGCAGGTTTCCCACGCTCATCGCGCCCGAGGCGGAAAAGCAGGCGGTTTTTCTCGATCTTCGCGAGGCCGTCGACGATTATTTCCGCGCCGCGATTTCCGGCGACGACTATGACGACAACAGGCTGGCCGGGCTTCTCTTCGCCTGCGGCACAGCGCTGCGGACGTTTCCGCTTGCCGAAAGCCTGGGCAACGCCACCGCCCATTCCGCCCTCTCGCTGCTTGCCGGCGAGACACGGGAGCGGCTGCGGATCTGCGGCAATTGCGGCTGGCTTTTCATCGACCGCAGCAAGAACAGAAGCCGTATCTGGTGCGATATGGCTGTGTGCGGCAACCGGCAGAAAGCCAGCCGGCACTATCACCGGAAGAAGGACGTGCGATCATGAAAAGAATTGCCCTTCCCTTGCTGGCGATTGCGGGAATGCTCGCTCTTTCCGGCTGCCAGCGGGACGAACCGCGCGAAGTGGCGAAGATTTCCGGCCGAATGTTCGTTTTCAACTATCGCGTCGCCATCGCCACCTATCTGGTGACGCTTCAGCGCATCGCCCCCATTCGCGATGGCAGCACGGTGGAAGCGACGTTCGAAAACCCGCGCGGCGGTCCAGACCTCACCAGCCGCGAGAAGATTTTCCCGAAAGACGAAAAGATCACGGTTCAGAGCCCGCCGGTGGAATGTGTGAAGCAGGACCGGCCCTACAAGGTCACCATCCGCATCAAGGGGCCGGAAGGCGACATTCTCCAGACCATCGAAACCACGATCCGCTCCGATACCGACCAGTCGCTTCTTCCCGCCAAGCCGCTGGTGGTCGGCCCGCTTTATACGCCCAATCCGGAGGTGTTCAAACCGGATGGCACGACGGACATGCGGCCGGTTCAGGGGTGTCCGGCGTCCTAACAAAAAATTGCAGCCTTAGCTCAGTTCTCTGTAGGGGGTGGCAAACCTCTCTTCCGTCATGCCGGGCTTGACCCGGTATCCAGCAGCCGCGCGTCTGCGTGGCGTAAGAGTCTTTGCGATCAAAGACTTGATCGCGCTGGACCCCGGATCCAGTCCGGGGTGACGGAGTATGGAGTGAGGTCTCCGCAGAAACGCACCGTCTTGCAGGCAGCGCTCCAAAACAAAAAAAACGGAGCCTTTCGGCTCCGTTTCTTCGAGTTTTTTCAGCAGCTTCGTGCAATCGCCTGCAACAGCGATTCAAGCCGTTGAGATTTTGAATCAGCCGACGATTTCGGTTTCGGCGAACCAGTAGGCGATTTCCTGTGCGGCGGTTTCCGGAGCGTCGGAACCGTGAACGGAGTTTTCGCCGATGGAGAGCGCGAAGGTCTTGCGGATGGTGCCTTCAGCGGCCTGAGCCGGGTTGGTGGCGCCCATGATTTCGCGGTTCTTGAGGATGGCGTTTTCGCCTTCCAGAACCTGAACGATGGTCGGGCCGGAAGTCATGCCTTCAACGAGTTCGCCGAAGAAGGGACGCTCTTTGTGAACGGCGTAGAAGCCTTCGGCTTCGCGCTTGCTCATCCAGACGCGCTTGGAGGCGACGACGCGCAGGCCGTTGTCTTCAAATACCTTGGTGATCGCGCCCGTCAGGTTACGCTTGGTTGCGTCCGGCTTGATCATCGAAAATGTGCGTTCAATCGCCATATGTCCGTTTCCTTTTCCTTCAGAGAAAGTGGGCGGTCTTTACCCGCCCAAAGGCCCGAAAACAAGGGGGATCGACGAGATTGCGACAATGACGCCAGACATTTCACGCCGCTGTCACACTGCGGCCTCTCGCATCATAGAGATCGAGGCAGCCTTCGAACCAGTCCCGCACGGGGTCGTTATCGGCGAACAAATCCGCCCCGGTGGTGATCCGCGCCCATTGCAGCGCGCCGAACACGATGTAATCCGCAAAGAGCGGCGATGTGCCGCCGATGAAAGGCTGGAAGCTCAGCATACGCCGGATCGGCGCAAGCAATGCCGGAAAGGCTGCGATTTCCGCCTCGCGGTTCGCCACCACATCTTCGAGCGGACGGCCGAGCGCTTTCGTGCGGCTATCGCGGAAATAACGGCGGTCCGGCTCGTCCAGCATATTGTGGATATCGAGCACGGCGATACGCACGATGGCCGGGTGAAGCACCGTCTGCGACCAGCTTTCGACGAAACGGGCCATGGCCTTGCCGCCCTCGCCGTTGAACAGCGACGGCCGCTCCGGGTAAGCCTCGTCCAGGTAAAGCGCGATTTCGAAACTGTCGCTTATCAGCTCGTCGCCATCGCGCAGGATCGGCACGGTCTTCGAAAAACCGTCCTCCACCGTCGGGATCACCGTGAAGGGTAAAGGCCGCTCCTCGAAATCCAGCCCCTTATGCGCCAGCGAAAGCACGGTTTTCCAGCAATGGGGAGAAAATGGCCGGGAAGTGTCGCTTCCGCATAGCGAATAGAGCGTTCTGGAAGTCGTCATGGGCTGCCCCTCTTCTGCAACATCGATGGAGCGATATAAAAACGGTCGTCGCCCGAAATCAAATCAGGATTTGTCATATTATCGATCAAGGAACGCTTGGGGCACACCCGCCTTCCGCAACGCGGAATCTATGCTTCGGGACGGCAAAATTCTGTGTGGATTTATTCTATTTTAAACCGTCGCTTGTAAGAATAACGCCGTTCAACAATCGGTTATCGCCGGTCCATTCATAATAATCCATTGCTATTGGGGCTGTCAGTGACGACATCGGCGGGCGATAAAAAACGCGAGCAGGCAAGAAGCGCTCTGGTCGTTACCAAGATCACGCAGTTCATCGCCAAGATGAACATTGCACCTTTGCCGCGCAATTATGAATTGATCTATGAAATATTGTCCGGACACAATCCGGCCATGGGCCGTGACATTCTCGCTCTTGGCAATGCGCCGCAGCAGCATGAAATCGACCTCATCGGCCAGCGGCACAATCTGCCCGGCTTTTCGCGCATCGAAGCCGAACAGATGGCAAGCGACGCCTTCGATACACTCACGCAGATTTCCGCGCGGCTGGAGGCGAGCCTTCAGCGCACCGAAACTTTTCTGGCCAGCCTAGAGCAGCATGAGGATGGCGAGCCGCCCGCAACGGAGCGCTTCGTGGAGTTGCTGGGCGATATCCACGAAGAACAGACGAGCCTTCGGCATTTCATCGCCATGGGACTGGTGAAAATCCGCGAGGTTGAAAGAAACCGTGGGGAACTTCAGGCCGCCTCGCTGCGCGATGCGCTGACGGCACTGCCAAACCGCGCGGCCTTTCTCGAAAAGCTTGGCGCTCTTTTTCCAAAGGACCGGGCCGCATCCGCCACCTCGCTGGTGCTGCTGGATATCGACCATTTCCGGGAGATCAACGGCAAATATGGCTCCGCCGCCGGCAACAAGGCATTACGGCGTCTCGCCGCCCTGTTTCGCAAAACCATCAAGAAGGACGATTTCGTCGCCCGTATCGGTGGCGATGAATTCGCCTTCCTGTTTGCCGGCGTGCCGCAGAACACGGCCGAGGCCATTGCCGAGCGGTTGCGGCAAAGCGTGGAGGCGCTGCGTTTCGTGACGCAGGAAGGAGACGGCGAACATCTGACCGTTTCGATCGGCGTCGCTGCGGTGGACGGAACCGCAACGCCCGCCGAATTTTTCAGCCATGCCGAACTCGCTCTGCTTTCGGCCCGCTGCGGCACGCGCAACTGCGTCGTCGGTTATTCGCGGGAGGTGGCGCAGCATAGCCGCAGCAGCTATCTGGCGCAGCTCGGCGATTGACAGTTTAATCTCGCCCGATGTGGCGCGGGCGCTCTTGCCTTGGCAAGACAGTTCGGCCAAAACGGCGCCATGATTACGATTACCGATCTTTCCGCCCGTATCGCCGGGCGTCTGCTTCTCGACCATGCCAGCGTGACGCTTCCCGCCGGTGTGAAGGCGGGCCTTGTTGGCCGCAATGGCGCCGGCAAATCCACCCTGTTCCGGGTTATCACCGGCGATTTCTCGGCGGAAAGCGGTTCGGTGACAATTCCGAAACAGGCGCGCATCGGCCAGGTGGCGCAGGAAGCGCCGGGTACCGAAGAATCGCTGATTTCCATTGTGCTTTCGGCCGACAAGGAGCGCAGCGCGCTTCTGGCCGAGGCGGAAACCGCGACCGATCCGCACCGTATCGCCGAAATCCAGATGCGGCTCGTCGATATCGACGCCCATTCGGCGGAAGCGCGCGCCTCCAGCATTCTTGCCGGCCTCGGTTTCGATCACGAGGCGCAGCTTCGTCCGGCCTCCTCCTTCTCCGGTGGCTGGCGCATGCGCGTGGCGCTTGCCTCCGTGCTGTTTGCAGAACCCGACCTTTTGCTGCTCGACGAGCCGACCAACTATCTCGACCTCGAAGGCACGCTCTGGCTGGAGGATTATATCCGGCGTTATCCGCACACCGTCATCATCATCAGCCACGACCGCGATCTTCTCAACAATGCCGTCAACTCCATCGTGCATCTGGACCAGAAGAAGCTGACCTTCTATCGCGGCGGTTACGATCAGTTCGAGCGCCAGAAGGCCGAAAACGACGAATTGCAGATGAAGGCGAAGGCAAAAAATGACGCCGCGCGCAAACACCTGCAAAGCTTCATCGACCGTTTCCGCGCCAAGGCCACCAAGGCGCGGCAGGCGCAGAGCCGCATCAAGGCGCTGGAGCGCATGGGCACCGTCGCCGCCGTGATCGAGGATCACGTCCAGCCGATCACCTTCCCGGAGCCGGAAAAGCAGCCCGCCTCCCCCATCGTCGCCATCAATGGCGGGGCTGTGGGTTACGAGCCGGGCAAATCGATCCTGAAGCAGCTCAATCTCAGGATCGACAATGACGACCGCATTGCGCTGCTCGGCTCCAACGGCAACGGCAAATCCACCTTCGCGAAATTCATTTCCGGCCGGCTTGCGCCGCAGGCGGGCGATCTTCGCGTCGCCCCTGGCCTGAAGATCGGTTTCTTCGCGCAGCACCAGCTCGATGACCTCGTGCCGGATGAAACGCCGGTCGAACATGTGCGCAAGCTGATGCCTCTGGCGCCAGAGGCACAGGTGCGCTCCCGCGTGGCGCAGATGGGTCTTGCGACCGAAAAGATGGCGACGGCGGCAAAGGACCTTTCCGGTGGCGAAAAGGCCCGGCTTCTGATGGGACTTGCGGCCTTCCATGCGCCGAACCTGCTCATCCTCGACGAACCGACCAACCATCTCGATATCGACAGCCGCAGGGCGCTGATCGAGGCGCTGAACGATTACAGCGGCGCGGTCATCCTCATCTCGCACGACCGCCATCTCATCGAGGCGACAGTGGACCGGCTGTGGCTGGTGGCTGACGGCACGGTCAAGACCTTCGAAGGCGACATGGAGGAATATCGCGATCTCGTCGTTTCCTCCGGTAAGAAGAAGGAAGACAAGACCGACGCCGTGGCCGATCAGGCTTCCAAAGCCGATCAACGCAAGGCAAGCGCGGAAAAGCGCGCCCAGCTCGCACCGCTCAAGAAAAAGATCAACGAAATCGAATCCCTGACGGCGAAGCTTGAGAAACTGATTCAGTCGCTCGACGCCGAGCTGGCGGATCCCGTCCTATACGAAAAAGCGCCCGCCAAGGCCGCACAGAAAGTGAAGGAGCGCGGCGAGGCCGCCGCGAAGCTTTCGGATGCGGAGGAGCAATGGCTGCTGCTTTCGAGCGAATATGAAGAAGCAATGGCGGGGTGATGCGCGACTGCGCTTTCGGTTAAACTGGATATGTTCTAGGCGCATGCCCTGCGCGGTTGCAGGCGGTCGAGCGGTACGGCGGGGGAATAAAGATAACCCTGCCCGAAGCGAATGCCCATCTGCATGAGGAGCCGGCTCTGTTCCTCGGTTTCTATGCCTTCCGTCACCAGCTTTGCGCCGTAACGCTCCGCACTCTCGAAGGCGAGCGCAATAGCCTCCCTGAACCGCGACTGGTCGAGCCTCGATGTCATCCAGTGATCGATCTTGACCTCTTCGAACGGGAACCGCGCCAGCAACGTGAGGGCGGCATAACCGGTGCCGAAATCATCGAGCGCCAGCCGGACGCCTTCGGCAATCAGCGTATCGAAATTCTGCTGTACGACATCGGTGGTCGGTATCCTGCTCATCTCCGTCACTTCGATTGAGAGGCGATGCGCCGGCACCGCCATTTCGTGCAGCAGCGCCACGACCCGGTCTGCGAAATGCGCGCTCGCGAAGGACGAAGCGGAAATATTCACCGCCAGATGAAAATCCGCCTCGAGGCCGTGCAGGTCGCGAAGATCGCGCGCGACGGCCTCGATCGTCGACCATTCGAATTCCACCAGCAGCCGATGGCGTTCGGCGATTTCCAGCACATAATAAGGCGAAAGCGCCTGCCCCCGCGCGTCGACCGCGCGCAGGAGCGCTTCGGCGCCGATCATGCGGCGATTGCGCATTTCGAAT
This sequence comes from Agrobacterium sp. ST15.13.015, assembly GCF_027871645.1. Lineage (NCBI taxonomy): Bacteria > Pseudomonadati > Pseudomonadota > Alphaproteobacteria > Hyphomicrobiales > Rhizobiaceae > Agrobacterium > Agrobacterium sp. ST15.13.015. The sequence continues at coordinate 120,492 of NZ_JAQAHF010000002.1, read as the reverse complement.
TTCGGCTGATAACAAATGGGCGGCGTGCCGGATTTGATCCAGTTGACCAGCATCTGCCGCACCGCCTCGTCCAGTGTCGCTTTCTCGGCAAAGGAGAAGGGGAAAATCTGCACCGGATGATCGCTGCCTTTAAGCGCCAGGCTGAGGTGCCTGAGGAAGGAGGCGACGTTCCGTTGCGAAAGCTTGTCCAGATTTGCCGCGCCGATTTTGAGATGCGGGACCGGCCCTGCCTCCGCCGAGCGACAAAACGTGCTCAAACCCTCATGCAGACGCATTATGAGTTTCGTACTTTCGGACTTTTCAAGCGAAATCCCCTGCATGACGACTGCGAGTGTCGTATCGCCGAACATGAAGCTACAGGGCGCATTGGTGTCGCAAAGGACGCCGTAGTCCCCGTTGCAGATCTCCCGCGCCAGCCGGGGCCAGAAAAGATCGCTCCAGTCTTCTCCCTCGCAGGCGGCGACATCGGCTATATTGACGATCTCGATCAGAACAAGGGCGTGCGGAACCGCCGGTTCCTGCCGCATGACTTTTTCCATATGGTCCTTAAGCGCCCGCCTGTTGGGCAGACCAGTCAACGAATCCGTTCCTGCTGCCTCCTCTCGTTTCCTTGCCTCTTCCCGGGCCCGCGCTTCGCTGCGCAAGAGGATGAACAGGCAGACGATCATCGGCAAACCAATGGAGGCGGCGCCTATTGTCCGGCGACCGAGTGCGCTTACGAACAGTGCGTGATCGATCAGACCCAGCGCGAACGAAATTGTGATGGCCAGAAGTGCGGTCATGAATCTGGCCGCACAGACGATGAGAATATCCCGATTCCCGATATCGGCGAGGCGCCGGTTGCGCATCCAGCCATACATGGCGACGCCGCAGGCCGAAATGACGACCATGTCCTGCAAGGCCGCAAGAAACAGCGCGGGACCGCCAAAGACATATCGCCCGACCGCCACGAAAACCAGGGTGATCAGCCCGCCCTGCCATGAGCCCAGCACCCCGGCAAGAAACAGCAATTCCGTGCGGATATAGGGTTTGGAGGGAAGTTTGATGAATTCGGAAACCAGCATCGCGAGCAGAAACCCTGCCATGCCGAACACGATGCCATAATAGATCTTATAGCGGGGATCCTCGAGGGCGATGTTTCGCCGGAGGAGAATCAGCACGGACACCATGCCGACAACGGCTGCCGCCTGAAGCAGGAGGAAGGGAAGTTCGGCAGCGGATGCTGCCGCTTGTGCGGCGATCAATTCCATCATCTGCATTACCTGTCGTCATGTGTTGCGGCACCGGAATTCCGGTTCATGGACTTCACAACTCCCGCTCCATGCAGGACTTATCAAACATCGCCCAGCCTTGAGCCGCCTATGCCGACATTGCGGCTTCGGCGTCATAAGGTCCTGTTGGCCCGGCAATCGCTTCCGTAGGGCCGGAGGCCAGCACCAGCCGGTCTCTTCCCTGGCGCTTGGCCTCGTAAAGCGCGGTATCGGCCCGGTTGACCATGTCGTAGATAACTTCCCCGCCGTCACCGGAGACTGCGATCCCGAGGCTGACGGTGACGATTTCCCGCCCGTCGGGGCGGTTAAGATGGGGTATTGCCTCGTCGATCACAGCCAATCTCAGTCTTTCCCCTATCGCCAGTGCAGCGGAAGTGACGCAATCGTCGAGCAGGACGACGAATTCCTCGCCCCCGTAACGCGCGACGAAACTTCTGTCGCCATCGTCCCTGCGCAGGGCGCTGCGAAGACGTCCGGCGATCCTGCGCAGGCAGTCATCGCCGGCAATATGGCCTTCGGAATCATTATAGTTTTTGAAATAGTCGACATCGAGAAGGATGAGAGCCCGCGGCCTGCCGCTGCCGGCAGAAGCCTCGCTCGCCGCCTCGTCGAAGCTGCGGCGATTGCGGATACCGGTGAGCTGATCGGTATTGGAGAGCTGCTGAAGTTCCCGGTTTGCGCTTTGAATTTGTTGCAACAACATTTTTTCGCGCAGCGACGCCAGATAATCACGCCGCTCCACCTGCTCGATACGATAGGCCGCAAACAGCGAAACCGCGCTGATGCCAACGGAACACATGATCGCGGGCAACTTGGCGACCTCGCTCGTCACCGTGACATACCGCATGCCGACAATGAATACCACCATGCACCCGACCGTACCCATGACCGCGAGGGGAAACGGTTTGCGATGGATCGTATTCATGTAAATGACGACGGTGACGATACCGATGTAATATTCGCTCGCGGATGACGTCCGAGCATTGGCATAGATGAACATGATCGATGCGACGACCAACATGCAGCCCAGCCCGTGAAGCACCTCATGGGCGACCGCATCCGGCCGCAGCCCGATCGCATAATATCGCACCGGAAAATAAAGAAATAAAATCGGCGTTACAATAATCAGGCGGACGACCAGATCAAGCCAGATGATCTCGGGCACCAGACTGAGATCCACCAATATGTAGAGATTGTAGAGGACGACGCCGAAAATCAGCCCATATGTATTGAATTGGTGGTTGCTTTCGTTGACTTTCTGAACGAAGCCAGACAATCGGTCAGATTTAAACAAAACCACCACAATCCGATCTTTGAAATAACTATATTAGAATAAATAAATTATATTAATACCAAGATATACATCAAAATCCGCATTTCAACAGCCGAAAAAAGGAAAAATTCCAATAAAAATGCAATATTAATTTATATATTTCAGGTCGCGTGGAAATGCGAAGTCACTGTCGGATACTGTCGAGACGTCGCGCTTTCTGGAAAGACCATTCGCGCCGAAACGATCGCCTTGCTCCTTCGGGCGTTTCTGCTAAAAACCTGTAAAAATCACACTTTATCTCAGACAGCACTCACACACGGGTTCCACTTCATGTCAGCCACCAAGCTTGCCATCGTCGGCGTCGGCAAAATCGTTCGCGACCAGCATCTTCCCGCCATTGCAGGCAATCCGGATTTTGAATTGATCTGCACCGCAAGCCGCCACGGCACCGTGGACGGCGTCGCTTCCTATGGCACCATCGAGGCCATGCTGGAGGCCGTGCCTGCTATCGACGCGGTATCGCTGTGCATGCCGCCGCAATATCGTTACGAGGCGGCTTACGCGGCACTGAATGCCGGCAAGCACGTTTTCCTCGAAAAGCCGCCGGGCGCCACCCTTTCGGAGGTGCAGGATCTCGTCCGGCTGGCGGATTCGAAGGGCCTTTCGCTCTTTGCAAGCTGGCATTCGCGTTATGCCCCGGCGGTCGAGGCTGCGAAGGCGTTTCTGGCTTCCACCAAAATCGAGAGCGTGCATGTCATCTGGAAAGAAGATGTGCGCCACTGGCACCCGAACCAGGCCTGGATCTGGCAGGCTGGCGGTCTTGGCGTGTTCGATCCCGGCATCAATGCGCTTTCGATCATCACCCATATCCTGCCGCGCGCGCTGTTCCTGACCAAGGCGACGCTTGAGTTCCCGGAAAACCGCGACGCCCCGATCGCCGCCGACCTGCATTTTTCCGATGTGGCGAAAACGCCCGTCCATGCCGAATTCGACTGGCGCCAGACCGGCAAACAGAGCTGGGATATCGTTGCCGAGACGGCAGCGGGACGGATGGTGCTTTCGGAAGGCGGCGCAAAGCTTGCCATCAATGGCGAAGAAAAACTCTCACAGCCGGAGCGGGAATATCCTGCCCTTTACGAGCGTTTCTCGGAAATCATCAAGGCTGGCCGTTCCGATGTCGATCTCGCGCCGCTGACCCACGTAGCCGACGCCTTCCTGCTCGGCCGCCACAAATTCGTGGATTCTTTCTACGACTGAGAAGCCGAAACGCTTCCCGAAGGACAATGCCTCAAAGGGCGCGGCTGACGAAACGGTCGCGCCCTGATTTTTTGGCCTGATACAACGCTTCGTCGACGCTGGATAGCAGCGTTGCCCGGTCGGCACCCGCCTGCGGAGCAAGCGCGCCGCCGATGCTAAGACGGGCGTCCACCTCCTGCCCGTCCACGTCGAAGGGGTTTCGGAAAGCGGCCAGAAGCCGGTCCGCCATTCCGCTCATGACATCTGGGCTGCGGGGTCGCGGTATAAAAATCGCGAATTCATCGCCGCCCATGCGCACGACGATATCCTCCTTGCGGATTGCCTTGCGGATACGTCCGGCGGCAGCGGTCAGAACGCGGTCACCGGCAGGATGGCCGAACGTGTCGTTGATGGTCTTGAAACCGTCCAGATCAAGATAGAGCACACCGAAGGCCTCGTTTGCGCGCAGGGCCGCGCCGAGCTGGCCGTCGACAATCGCCTCCAGCGCCTTACGATTGTAAAACCCGGTCAGCGGATCGGTCATCGCCGCATCGCGCAATTCGCGTTCGGCCAGACTCATGGTGAAATTGGCTTTCTGAAGCCGCAGCAATGCAGCCGCCAGCAACGCGAAATGTCTGAGATTTTCGATTTCGATGCGGGAAAAATTTCTCGGCACCGTATCGACCAGGCAAAAGGCGCCAACAACAAGACCAGGCTCAAGTTCGATCGGCGCACCCGCATAGGAACGCAGCTCCGGCCCCTCTTTCACATAGGGCATGAAGCGGAAATGCGGATGCTCGGTGAGATCGGGAATCACCACCACATCCTGCTTGGCGATGACGCGGTTGCAGATCGACAGATCGCGCGGGCATTCCGACAGCTGCATTCCCGCCTGCTCGGCGATATGAAGCCAATCCTCATCGATAATACTGACCGCCGCACGCGCCACGCCAAAAACCCCCTGCCCCAGTTGCGACAGCACTCTCAGCTCCGGCATCTCGGCATTCTTGAAAGACATGATCGACCGCACCGCGACCAGGCGCTCGGTTTCTCCCTCCGGTCGCGATATCGCCTGTCCCATACTCATGTCCTTCTGCTGTTGCGTCACAGGAAGCCGCCCGAGGCAGAGCAGGTCAAACCAGCCGCCTCGCTCGAAGCGAAAGCCCATTCCCGCAGGATTCCTTCGAGCGCATAATGCAAAAACCCGCAATTGACGCCACGTGCGAATTTTTGCCGGTCTGTTTGCGTATGGAACCAATCGTCGGGATGCACAATCGGGGGTGCGATCAGGCCTTCTTCTGCCAGCGGCCTTCAGGTGACTGCTGCCAGTAGGTCAGGGAATGTCCCTCTGTTTTCAGTCTTTTCCAGTGATTCCGCGCCATTTCGAGCTGGTAGGCATCGTATCCGTCGAACATGAACACGATACGTTCATAGGCCTCAACCGCCGGCGGCTCGGCGCCATCGACGAGAAAGCGGACACTTGCCGCGTTGGCGTTCTCGTCGGACGCCGTCAGGAGAATCGGCTGGTTTTGCGGTGCGGGCGAAGTATCGGTGGCGTGCGGCAGGAAACTGTCGTCACGAAAGGTCCACAGGTGCGTATCGAGGAAATCACGGCGCTCTTCGCCCACCGTCTGGATCGCGACTTTCCAGCCGCGTTCCAGCGATTTCTCAAGCAAGGGCGGCAACGCATCCTCCAGCTTCGATTCCGTCAGATGGTAAAACAGAATTTCAGTCATCCGCAGACGTGCCGCTCCGCTCGTTTCAATCTTCGTAATGGGCGCGAACGAGTTCGTTCAGCAGCCGGACGCCGTAGCCCGATCCCCAGGACTGGTTGATCTCGGTCAGCGGCGAACCCATGGCGGTGCCGGCAATATCGAGATGCGCCCAGGAGGTTTCGCCCACGAAACGCTTGAGGAACTGCGCAGCGGTGACGGAACCCGCCAGACGGCCCGAGCTGTTCTTCATGTCGGCGAATTTGGAATCGATGATCTTGTCGTAATCCTTGCCGAGCGGCATGCGCCACAGTTTTTCTGCCGTCACATCGCCCGCCTGCGTGAGGCGCGCTGCAAGCTCGTCGTCATTGGAGAAAAGACCGGCCTGAAGATTGCCGAGCGCCACCGTGATCGCGCCCGTCAGCGTGGCAAGGTTCACCATGAATTTCGGGTTGAAGCGATCCTTGGTGTACCAGAGCGCGTCGGCCAGAACCAGCCGGCCTTCGGCATCGGTGTTGATGATCTCGATGGTCTGGCCGGACATGGAGGTGACGATATCGCCTGGACGCTGGGCATTGCCGTCAGGCATGTTTTCCACGAGGCCGATGACGCCGATCACATTTGCCTTGGCCTTGCGGGCGGCCAGCGCATGCATCAGGCCGGTCACGGCCGCCGCCCCGCCCATGTCGCCCTTCATATCCTCCATATTGAGGCCGGGCTTCAGCGAAATGCCGCCGGTATCGAAAACGACACCCTTGCCGACGAAGGCAATCGGCTCATCCTTCTTGTTGCCGCCGTTCCACTGCATCACCGCAAGTCTGGGCGGGCGCGCCGATCCCTGCGCCACACCGAGAAGCGCATTCATGCCGAGCTTCTTCAGCTCCTTCTCGCCGAGGACTTCCACCTCGACGCCGAGCTTGCGCAGTTCCTCCGCCTTCTCGGCAAATTCGACGGGGCCGAGAGCGTTCGGCGGCAGGTTGACGAGATCGCGCGCCAGGGTAACACCGCCCGCAACGGCCTCGGAGACGGCAAAAGCCTTTTCCGCTTCCTGATGGGCGGCCGTGACGATGACGATCTCCACCTTCTTCGGCGTCTTCTCTTCGTCGGACTTTTTCTTGGTCTTGTAAGCATCGAAGCTATAGGCGCGCAGCAGCAGGCCAAGCGCGAAATCCGCAGCCGCTTGCGCACCGACCTCTACGCCCGGCGCATCGAGATAGATGACGACCCTGTCCGCCTTCTTGAAACTGGCGGCGGCGGTGCCGCCGGCGCGCAGCCAGTCATGGGCGACCAGTTTCGAGGGCTTGCCGAGGCCGATGACGAGCAGCCTGTCAGCGGCGGAACCCTGCGGCGCGATCACGTCGAGCGTCGTCATGGATTTTGCGGAAAAGCCCGAAATCTTCGCCGCCCTTTCGATCACACCGCCCGGATCGGCCTCGGAGGCGCCGGCGACGGCCTGCGCCTCACCCGAGGCCTGCAGCACAACGGCGAGCGCGTTTTCAAGCGCGGCGGAATTGGCGAAAGAAATATCGAATTTGGCGGACATGTTTTCCTGCTCTTCTTCTATGACTTGCACGATGCGCATGATCATGGCCTTTTCGGCCCCGGGCGCAACCCCGCATTCTTTAAAGGCCTACAGTCGTTAAAGGAAAGGCATTTTTGTGGAATGCGAAGTCGCGTCATGAAACCGACAGCTTGTTCCACAAAAAGACACAGGCGATGGAAAAATCATCGCGCAAAACATATTTGTGAGCACGCCGGAATAGCCAATTGCAAATGATGCGATTAGATAGGCGGAAACTCGGCGAGCGATCGCACGGAAAAACAATGTCGAACAGGGCCGTATGAAGCTTCTCGAGAACTATATCCTGCGGCGGACAACGCAGATGTTTCTGGTCGCGCTGCTGCCGGTGCTGGCCATCATCTGGACCATCCAGGTTCTCCAGAGAATCAATCTCGTCACCGATACCGGCCAGTCGATGGGTTCCTTCATGGCGCTCGCGACGATGATCCTGCCGACGCTGATCCCGGTCGTCCTGCCTTTCGCGCTGGTGATCGGCATCACCCAGATCTTCACCACGATGAACAACGATTCCGAGCTTGCCATCATCGATGCGGCCGGATCGCCCCGTTCGATCATGTATCGCCCGGTTCTCATTCTGGCCGCCATTCTGAGCGCGCTTTCCTTCACCATCACCAATTTCATCGAGCCGCCCGCCCGCAGCTCCGCCCGGCAGATGGTGGCCGCCGCATATGCCGACCTTCTGTCCTCGGTGATTGAAGAAAAGACTTTCCGCACCATTCAGGACGGTCTTTACGTGCAGATCGCCCAGCGGCAGGGCCGTATCCTCAAGGGCCTGTTCGTCGCCGACCGCCGCGATCCGAATTTCGACCTCATCTATTATGCCAAGGAAGGCATGATCGATGAAAGCGGCACGTCGCTGACCATGCGCGACGGCGAAGTGCAGCAGAAGACGCCGGACGGCAAGGTCTCGATCGTCAAGTTCCTGTCCTATGCCTTCGACCTTTCGACCATGTCGGAAAAGCAGGATTCCGAGCCGTCGCTCTCTCCGGGCGATGCCAGCCTCGGTTTCCTTCTCTCGCCCGACGAGAACAATGCGAGCTACAAGCGCTCGCCGGAAGCCTTCCGCAGCGAGCTGCACAAGCGCCTGTCGGACTGGATGTTCGCCTTCTCCTTCGCGCTGATTTCGCTGGTCATCGCCGCCGATGCCCGTTCGCACCGCGAAGCGCGCCTGCATCCGATGGTCGCCGCACTGGTGACGGCCTTCATGCTGCGGTGGCTTGGTTTTTACGTCACCAATCAGATCAAGCAGAGCGCGGCCTTCATTCCGCTGGTCTATGCCGTTCCGGGCCTTAGCGGCGGGGCCGCCGCCTTCATTCTGCTGACCGGTCGCAAGCCGAAAATGCCGAAAATCATCGCCGATGCGATGGGTCGTCTGCGCCGTCTCTTCTCCAGCCGGATGGCGAAAAGCTCTGGGAGCGGCAACGCATGATTTTCAACACGCTCTCCCGGTATTTCCTGAAGCGATATCTGATCACCGCCATCTGGTTCCTGCTCGGTGTATCCTCGATCATTTACCTCGCCGACTTCAGCGAAACGGCACGGCGCATGTCCGGCCTGCCCGGCTATTCCGTTCCGGCCGCCCTTGGCCTGACGGCGCTTCGCCTGCCGCTGATCCTGCAACAGACTGTGCCCTTCATCGCGCTTTTCGTCGGCATGACAACGCTGATCTCGCTCAACCGGCGTTACGAACTGGTGGTGACGCGCGCCGCCGGCATTTCCGCATGGCAGTTCATCCTTCCCTTCGTGCTCGGCGCGGTTTTCATCGGCATCCTGTCGGTCACTATCCTCAACCCCATCGCGGCATGGGGCCAGAACAAGTCGCTGGCGATGGAAGCCGGTCTGCGCAACGAGGCGGGCGGCGGCCGCCAGCAGGAGATCATTCCGTGGATGCGCCAGGCAAGCGGCGGCCAGGATACGATCATCGGCGCCAAGAGCTTCGAGGACAATGGAACGCTGCTTCTCGACGTGGTTCTGATCGACATCGACAAGGACGGAAACATCGTCTCCCGTAAGGATGCGAAGTCGGCTAAATTGGAAGATGGTTACTGGCTTCTTAACGGCGTTTCGGAAACGCGCGCCGGGCATGTGCCAGTTCGGCAAGAAAGCACGCGGATCAGTACCAATCTGAGACGGGAATTCGTCCAGGAGCGCATGACGCAGACGGAAACCGTTGCTTTCTTTGACCTTTCTCACAAGATCGAAGTTGCAAAGTCCTTTGGACTATCTTCGAAGGCGCTTGAGACGCAGTATCATTTCCTGCTATCGACGCCCCTGCTTCTGGTCGCGATGACCTTGATCGCCGCGACCGTTTCATTAAAGTTCAGCCGCTTCGCCCAATCGCGCTCCGTGATTCTGGGTGGAATCGTTTCCGGCTTCGTGCTTTATGTAGTAACCGTGCTCGTAAGGGCATTCGGGAGTGGTGGCGTTGTCCCTCCCACCGTCGCGGTCTGGGTTCCAGTCATCGTGGCGTTGGCTTTGGGGGCAACCATTCTGCTTCATCAGGAGGACGGCTAGTGGCGGTATATGACCGCGGGAATATCAGGCGGCTTTGGACGGCCCTTCTGACAGGTGCCGCTGTGTGCGCGTATTTGGCATCCAGCCCGGTCGCTATCGGCCAGGATGGTTTGCTTGCGTCGGCAAGCCAAGACGATTCGAAACTCCTGCTTACAGCAAATGAACTGACCTATAATCGCGATTCCCAGCGTGTGATCGCGAAGGGCGTGGTTCGCATGAAATATTCGGGCTACCGCATGGTGGCCCAGCAAGTGGAATATAACCAGCAGACCGGCCGTGTGATCGCCCATGGCAACATCGAGCTGATCGAGCCGGGCGGCAACAAAATCTATGCCGACGAGATGGACGTGACCGACGATTTCGGTCAGGGCTTCGTCAATGCGCTGCGCGTCGAGACCACGGACAATACCCGTATTGCCGGTGAAAGCGCCGAGCGTCTCGAAGGCGACCTGATGGTGCTCAACAACGGTGTCTACACCGCGTGTCTGCCCTGCGCCGAGCAGCCCGAAAAGGCGCCGCTGTGGCAGGTCAAGGCCGAGCGCGTCGTTCAGGACGGCAAGACCCATACGGTGCGCTTGGAAAAGGCCCGCCTGCAGCTTTTCGGCCATTCGATCGCCTATCTGCCGTTCCTCACGGTTCCGGACAATACGGTGAAGCGTAAATCCGGCTTCCTGTTCCCGCAGATGAGCATTACCGACAACCTCGGTTTCGGTATCGGCGTCCCCTATTTCCACGTTCTGTCCGACACCTCGGACGTGACCGTCACGCCGACCTATTACACGACGCAGGGTCTGCTGCTGCAGGCGGAACTGCGCCAGCGCTTCGAAACCGGCATGCACACGGTCACGATCGCGGGCATCAGCCAGCAGAAGTCCGAAACCTTTACGGCCGGCACCAGCGACGCCCTCAACGACAATCGCGGCATGATCGCAAGCAAGGGTGATTTCTCGATCAACCCGCGCTGGGCGTTCGGCTGGGATGCCATGGTGCAGACCGACAATAACTTTTCGCGCACCTATGGGCTGAAGGGTTATAAAAACGACGTTCAGACCAACCAGATTTATCTGAACGGTGCGAGCGAGCGTAACAGCTTCGAAGCCCGCGGTTATTATTTCAACGTTCAGGATACGGACAATACCGAAGCCAAGGAACGCAAACAGGCAATCGTCCACCCGGTTGTCGACTATCGTTATTTCGTGCCGGATCCGGTTTATGGCGGCGAACTTTCGCTGACCACCAACCTGACGAGCATCACGCGCCTGCGGCAGGATGCTTACGCGCTCGGCGGTTATCCGCGTTTCAGCGGGCTTGAGGGTGACTATACGCGCCTTTCCACCGAAGCCGAGTGGAAGCGCACCTTCACGATGGACAGCGGCCTGCAGATCACGCCGATCCTTGCCGCGCGCGGCGACGCGCTCTGGACGGACATGTCTCCTGCGGCCTTCACCTCGGGCGGGACCTCCTATGCCTATGAGGGCATGATGCATGACGGCGCGGCTTTCCGCGGCATGGTCACCGGTGGTCTGGAAGTGCGTTATCCCTGGCTGTTCACGGCGCTCAACAGCAGCCACGTGATTGAGCCAATCGCACAGATTTTCGTGCGCCCGAACGAACAATATGCCGGCCGCCTTCCGAACGAGGATGCACAGGCATTCGTCTTCGACGCGACCAACCTGTTCGAACGCGACAAATTCTCCGGTTTCGACCGGATCGAGGGCGGCACGCGCGCCAATATCGGCTTCCGCTATAACGGTACGTTCGACAATGGCTACGGCGTTCGCGCCATTGCCGGCCAGTCCTTCCATCTGGCGGGCGACAATTCCTTCGCCTCCTACGATCTCGTCAATGCAGGCGCCAATTCGGGCCTCGAATCCGACCGTTCGGATTACGTCGCCATGGCCGCTTTCGATGCGCCGATCGGACTTTCGCTGTCGTCGAGCCTGCGTCTCGACAAGGACGATTTCGACATCAACCGCTCGGAAACCGGCATCAGCTATTCGGACCGTCGCCTTACCGGCAAGCTCAGCTATACGCAGGTCAAGGCGCAGCCGAAATACGGCTATAACGAAGACCGCGATATCATCCAGGCGTCCGGTTCGCTGCGCATGGACGACAACTGGTCGCTGTTCGGTTCGATCAATTACGATCTCAACGGGAAGTTTGCCGCCGAACGCCGCATCGGCATTGCCTATCAGGATGAGTGCACGATCCTGACGGTCAGCTATTCCGATGAAGGCAATATCAATTCCAGCCGTCAGGCCGCCAATGACTGGTCGATCAACGCCCGTCTGGCCTTCCGTACGCTCGGCGATATCAGTGTCGGCTCGGCCAATGAGGACTGGAACGACATGGATATTGGCTGGAAGCCAAACAACTACTGAGTTTAGAGGCAGGTTACGCAGCATCGTGACCTGCCTTTTTACCATTTGGCCAGTAAAGCCACGGTTTCGCCGCAACAACACGCCAATGTCGGCCGCGCATGGAACCTATCGGGTTTTCTTTCAACAAACCGACACATTGCCGTCTTGCGGATCGCGATGATATATACGTGGCAAATTCGCGGTGCGGATGCACAGTTGCAGGTCTGAAAAGCGGGACAATTCAATATTCCCCTCATCAGGCAAAACAGATTGGCGGGTCAGGGCAACAGGACCCTGCCCGACGAAAGGGAGAAGGATATGATGAATTTCGGAAAGACGGCTTTGCGTGGCGCTGCTTTCGCCTTTGCGATATTCGCCGTTCCCATGGCCGTTGTGCCCTATGCCGGCCAGGCCTTCGCCGATAGCACCGTCAAGATCGTCGTCAACAAGACCCCCATCACCAATGACGATATTGCCAAGCGCGTCGCCTTCCTCAAGCTGCAGCGCCAGTCCGGCAATCTCAACGAAAAGGCGCGTGAGCAGCTTGTCGACGAAGCGCTGAAGCGCGAGGAAATCGGCCGCGTTAAGATGTCGGTCAGCACCGACGATGTCGATGCGGCCTTCGCACGCTTTGCCGGCAACAACAAGATGACCCCGCAGCAATTGACGAAGGTGCTTGCGCAGGCGGGCGTTGGAGCCGACCATTTCAAGGCCTTCATCGCCGTTCAGATGAGCTGGCCGCGCCTTGTCAACGCCCGTTATGGCGCACGCGGCAAGATGTCGACGCAGGATCTCGTTACCCGACTGAAGGAACGCGGCGACAAGCCCGTCACCACGGAATATTTCCTGCAGCAGGTCATCTTCGTCATCCCGGAATCGAAACGCAACGCCATTACCGGCAAGCGCAAGGCCGAGGCTGAGGCCTCGCGCAAGCGTTATCCCGGCTGCGACCAGGCCATGAGCTTCGCCGCGACCATGCGTGATGTGGCGATCAAGGACCTTGGCCGCATTCTGGCGCCGGAGCTGCCGGAAGACTGGAAGGCGCTGGTGGAGAAGACCAAGGAAGGCGGCACCACCGGCACCCGCGTCACCGAAAAGGGCGTCGAATATCTGGCCATTTGCAAGCAGCGCCAGGTTTCCGACGACTATGCGGCGGAAATGGTGTTCAAGTCCGAAGACCTGATGAAGGCCAAGGACGGCGAAAACCCGAACGAAAAGAAATATATGGATGAGCTGCGCAAGAAGGCGCAGATCGTCAACACCTGATATTGATACGAGAGCCGGGTCTTTCCGTGACATATGCATCCCTGCCGCTTGCCCTGACACAGGGAGATCCAGCCGGTATCGGCCCCGACATCGCCATCACCGGCTGGGCTAAGCGCCGGGAGAACGGCGTGCCGCCCTTCATCTTCATCGGCGATCCCGATGTGGTGGCGAGCCGCGCGGCGCTGATCGGCGTGCCGGTCAATATCGAGACCTGCGATGCGGAAAGCGCCGTCGGCCTGTTCGAACAGGCTTTCCCCATCCTCCCCCTTCCTGTCGGCTTCGAAGTGCAGGCGGGTCAGCCGCATGTCGGAGCGGCGCACGCGACGATCAAGGCCATCGAGACCGCCGTTTCCCTCACGGTCGAGGGCAAGGCTGCGGCCGTCGTCACCAATCCGATCGCGAAATCGGTGCTATACGAGGCGGGTTTCGGCTTCCCCGGCCATACGGAGTTTCTCGCCGATCTTGCCCTGCGCCAGACCGGCGAGCACATCATCCCGGTGATGATGATTGCCGGCCCCAAGGTCCGTGTCGTCCCGGTGACGATCCATATCCCCGTGAAAGACGTGCCGGCCGCTCTCACCGAAGAGTTGATCGTCACGACCTGCCGGATCATCGATGCCGATCTCCGACAGAAATTCGGCATCGAGGCGCCGCGTCTGGCGGTTGCCGGCCTCAACCCGCATGCGGGTGAAGATGGCGCACTCGGCACCGAGGATCGTGATATCGTTCACCCGGCGACCATGCGGTTGCGGAAGGACGGGATCGATGCCTTCGGCCCCCTGCCCGCCGACACCATGTTCCACGATGCCGCCCGCAAGCGATATGACGTGGCGGTGTGCATGTATCACGATCAGGCGCTCATTCCCGCCAAGGCGCTCGGCTTTGACGATTCCGTCAATGTCACGCTCGGCCTGCCCTTCATCCGCACCTCGCCCGACCATGGCACCGCCTTCGGCATTGCCGGCCAGGGCATAGCCAATGAGGCGAGCCTCGTGGCTGCGCTGAAGATGGCGGCGGAGATTTCCCTCCGCAGCCGGGCCAACGCATAATGGCGGCCATCGACGGACTGCCGCCGCTGCGCGATGTTATCCAGCGCCACGGGCTCGACGCAAAGAAATCGCTCGGCCAGAACTTCCTGTTCGACCTCAACCTCACCCAGAAGATCGCAAGGACGGCAGGGCCGCTAGACGGCGTGACGGTGATAGAGGTCGGCCCCGGTCCCGGGGGCCTCACCCGCGCCATTCTGTCGCTCGGGGCAAAAAAGGTCATCGCCGTCGAACGCGACAGCCGCTGCCTGCCGGCGCTGGCGGAAATCGAAGCGCATTATCCCGGACGGCTCGAAGTCATCGAGGGCGACGCCCTCAAGACCGATTTCGAGGCTCTGGTTCCCGCCGGCGAACCGGTGCGCATCATCGCCAACCTGCCCTACAATGTCGGCACGCAATTGCTGGTCAACTGGCTGCTGCCGAAACAATGGCCGCCCTTCTGGCTCTCCATGACGCTGATGTTCCAGAAGGAAGTCGGCCAGCGCATCGTGGCCGAAGAAGGCGACAACCATTATGGCCGTCTGGGGGTTCTCGCCGGCTGGCGAACGGTTTCCGAAATGGCCTTCGACGTTCCGCCACAGGCCTTCAGCCCGCCGCCGAAAGTAACCTCCACCGTTGTGCACCTGCTGCCAAAGGACAAGCCGCTGCCCTGCGATGTCGCCAAGCTTGAAAAGGTGACGGAAGCCGCCTTCGGCCAGCGCCGCAAGATGCTGCGCCAGAGCGTGAAAAGCCTTGGCGGCGAAACGCTTCTGGAAAGAGCGGGGATCGACCCCACACGGCGAGCGGAAACGCTGTCGGTGGAGGAATTCGTCACTTTGGCGAACTGCCTGTAAATCCGTCGTGTAATGTGCCATTCCAAGCAGCGGGACACGGGTTCGTGGAGACTGCGAATAAAGGAACAAGCGCGTGGAGAGTGCCGGTTTTCATTACAAGCTCGACATTCCCGCTAAAACGCCCGACTGCGCGGTTGTCTTGCTGCATGGATCGGGGCGAACGGAAGACGACCTCATTTCTTTTGGCCGTTCCGTCTTTCCTAACGGTGTCTTATACGCGCCGAGAGGCGCCGTTCCCTGGGAAAATGGCTTCGCGTTTTTCCGCCGAAAGCCCGACAGAAAGCTTGATATTGACGATCTGAAACATCGAGCGACCAGCCTCTGCCAGTTCATAGACTTTGTATTTCATGAGACCGGGCAGAGACCCCTTCTCGTTGGATATTCGAACGGCGCGATCATAGCGACTGAAACCATATGCCTGAATCGGAATTTGTCGAGGGGAGCCATTCTGCTTCGCCCGCTTTCTCCAAGAACGGATCAGGCTCTCCCAAACCTCTCAGGATACCCCATACTCCTGCTCGCCGGCGCCTACGACGAAAGGCGTCACCCCACCGACGCGCCGCATTTGGCCAACCAACTGGCATCGGCCGGTGCGGATGTTGTTCTGCAGACAGTTGAGACGGGCCACGGCTGGGCTGAAGACGCCGCAGACGAGCGGCTATCTCGCCAATGGGCGGCAAGTGAACCTATCGCCCAGAGAACAGCAGCCTCTCCCATCGGTTAGCCAAACGTTTTGGAACAGGGCGAGGCCGAGGACTAAACCCAGTTTTCAACTCGCAAACCGGGCATCCGGACAAACTCGCGCATATTATTGGTTACGACGATCAGCCCCTCGCTACGCGCATGACCACCAATCTGCATATCATGAACGCCGCACGGGGTTCCAGCCTTGGCAAGTTCGGCCCTGATCTGGCCGTAATGTGCGGCGCCTTTGTCGGCGAAAGGCAGAACGTCCAAACGCGCGGTAAAATTTTCAATGGCGTTGATGTTTTCCTGACGCCGGACTGATTTTTCAGCACCATAATAAAGCTCGCCAAGTGTGATGCTCGAAATACACAGTTGATCTGCCAGGGCGTTGAATTTCTCCCGTAGCTCCGGAGGATAAGTCTTCATCACATAGATACATATATTGGTATCGAGCATATATGTGAGCATCAGAAGGGCTCGCGCTCATCCAATGCAGGCTCTTCGCGAACGGAAAGAAAATCATCCGTTGCGCGTGGTCCGGTCAGAAAGAGATCGTCCCAGCGCTTTCCCTGCGGCACTATAACACGCGCGAGACCGATTTTCAGAACATCGACCTTATGCACGTCATCAGGAAAAGCCACGGCCTTCGGTAGCCTTACAGCTTGACTGCGATTGCTTATAAAAACCGTTGACGTAGCCATTGTCAGAGCCTCGTATATCCTGCTGGGATATACATAACGCCTAACCGCTTCGATTTCAAGATTTTGGGGCCGGTCGCCAGACGCTGCCTTCCATCAGAGCTTCGGCTCTTCCTCGAGCAACGCCCGCACGAAATCGAACATGCCGTGGCGGCGGTCGCGGCGGACGCGTTCGGCCTTCACGATTGCTTCGACGGCCTCGAAGGCGGCCTGGAGGTCGTCATTGAGGATGACATAGTCATAGTCGCGCCAGTGCTCGATCTCGGCACGGGAATTGAGGAGCCGGGTCTTGATGACCTCTTCGGTGTCTTCGGCGCGGCGATGCAGGCGCGATTGAAGTTCGGTCATGGTCGGCGGCAGGATGAAGATCGAAACGACGTCCGCCTTCATCTTGTCCTGAAGCTGCTCGGCGCCCTGCCAGTCGATATCGAACAGCATGTCGCGGCCAGCAGCCATGGCGTCTTCCACCGGCCCACGCGGCGTGCCGTAAAAATTGCCGTGAACCTCTGCCCATTCCAGCAGCGCATCGCTATCCCGCAGGCGCTCGAATTCACGCGTGGAAATGAAATGGTAGTGGATGCCGTCAATCTCGCTCTGGCGGCGCGGGCGCGTCGTGACGCTGACGGACAGGCCGATATTCTTGTCCTTGTCGAGCAGGTTGCGCGCAATCGTCGATTTGCCCGCGCCCGATGGCGAAGAAATCACCAGCATCAACCCTCTGCGGGCAATCGTGACGGGAGAATTATTCACCGGGACCATGGGGTCTACTCCAGATTTTGGACCTGCTCGCGGAACTGGTCGATCACCACTTTCAGCTCTATGCCTGCTGCGGTTACCGCACTGGCGTTCGATTTGGAACAGATTGTATTCGACTCGCGGTTAAATTCCTGTGCAAGAAAATCGAGCTTGCGTCCTACCGGCCCGCCATTGGCCAAAAGCTCCCGCGACGCATGAACATGGGCGTGCAGCCGGTCGATCTCTTCGCGCAGATCCGCCTTGGTGGCGAGCAGCGCCGCCTCGGCATGCAGCCGGTCTCGGTCGAGACCATGCAAGCCGTCGCCGATGAGGGCGATCTGTTGGGCGAGCCGTGCCGCGATCTGTTCCGGCTGGCGGGAAGGATCGTTTTCAATGATGTCCGCAAGCTGCTCGATCCGGTTGATATGACCGGACAGGATGGAAAACAGCGACGCCCCTTCCCGTTCGCGCATATCCTTCAGCTTCTCGACGGCGGCGGCGAAGCCGGCAAGAACATCGCCGTTGCGTGCGGCCTGCGCCTCCGCGTCATCTTCCGCCTCGCGAAAATCGACGAGCCCGCGCAGCGTAAGCAGCGTGTCGAAGCTCAGCGGCTTGTCTTCCACGACGTCGCCAAGCTCCTTCTTCAGCGCCAGAACCGCCGCCAGAGCATCGCGGTTGATCACCGCCTCCAGCCGGTTTTCCGCAATCGCCAGCGTCAGCCCCGCCTGGATATTGCCGCGGGAAAGATGCTCGCCCGCGATTTCGCGCAGGGCCGTTTCCAGCGCTTCAAGACCGGTCGGCAGACGCAGGCGCACATCGAGCCCCTTGCCGTTCACCGAGCGCAATTCCCACGCCCAGCGGTAACGGCCGGAGGTTCCTTCGCTGCGTGCGAAGCCGGTCATCGATTGCAATGTCATATCTGGAAGCCCCCCGTCATGCTGTGCAAAACCGGGCCCGTGCGGATCGCAGGGCCCGGTCAGGATTTTCAATTGTTGGCCGGCTTTTCCGCCTCGGCCCCGCCCGGCTGGCCATCCACGACAACCTCGGGATTGGCGCCGGAGGCCGCCTTTTCGGCCTCTATCTTGCGCCAGCGGCGCACATTGGCGTTATGCTCTTCAAGCGTCTTCGCAAACACATGGCCGCCGGTGCCATCGGCAACGAAATAAAGGTCATCCGTGCGCCATGGATTGGCCACGGCCTCAAGCGCCGCCCGGCCCGGATTGGCGATGGGCGACGGCGGCAGGCCCTTGATGACATAGGTGTTGAACGGTGTCTGCTTCTGCAGGTCCGACTGATAGATCGGGCGGTCCGACGGTTTGCCATCGCCACCGAACAGGCCGTAGATGATCGTCGGGTCAGATTGCAGGCGCATGCCCTTCTTCAGACGGTTGTAGAACACCGAAGCGACATGGGCGCGCTCATCATCCTTGCCGGTTTCCTTCTCGACAATCGAGGCGAGCGTCACGAATTCATCGATGGTCTTGATCGGAAGGTCCGGATCGCGCCGTTCCCAGATCATATTGATCAGCTTGTCCTGCGCCGCGCTCATCTGGTTGATGATTTCTTCGCGCTTGGTGCCGCGGGTGAAACGGTAGGTATCGGGGCGCAGGCTTCCTTCCGGCGGCAGGGCCGAGGGCAATTCGCCATCCAGCACTTCATCCGCCCCAAGGCGCGCGAACATCTGCTTCACGGTCAGGCCTTCCGGCAGCGACACGGAATAAAGGATCGACTTGCCGGACTCCAGCAGCATCATGATGTCCTTCATCGATGCGCCGGCCTTGATCTCATATTCGCCGGCCTTCAGCGTCTGGTCCTTTTGCAGGTAGCTGCCGGTCATCAGGCGGAAGACACGGGCGTTGGAGATGACCTCGTTACGCTCGAGATTATTGGCGATCTCGATAATACCGGCGCCGTTGCGCACCGTGAAATGCGTGTTCGTCTGAAGCGGACCGGGCTCCTGAAACGCATCGATCATGTAATAGAAAGCGGCAATGGCCAGCACACAGACGGCAACCGCGAGCGTCATCAGAAAATTCAGAAAGATCACAAGCTGGCCATGGGCCTTGCGGGAGCGCTTGGGCGGAGCCGGCACTTTTTCCGGCCGCAGGGCTTCCGTCGGGGATTTCGGAATGATCGGGCCACGATTGCCTTCGCCCGCGCCGTTCTGTCCGTATTGTCCCTGGCTGTTCTGGTTCGTGTCGCTCACCGTCGGTCCTTTTCAGTTCGGCGTTGTCAGCGCTTTTTGCGCAGGTAATGCGGCAAAAACAGGTTCGGAATGTCTTCCTGCACCACATAGAGATATCGTGAAGCCTTGCTATTCCACTTCACGAACATCGTTTCGGACAAAGCCGATGGAGGAAGCAGCCTGCGGCCGGAAATTACCCCGAACCGGCAAACGCTTCCCATAAACGACTACAATATCGGCGCGAAAACCGGAATGGCTTTCGCAAGCCGCAATGCGTTCTTCAAAGGAAAGAACGTCCTTTGTCAGCACCCGGTGGGAGGGCGCCAGCGGCGGTAGAGCCGCCGCCGCAATTATGCTTCGTAACGACGCAGCACGAGGGAGGCGTTGGTGCCGCCGAAGCCGAAGGAGTTCGAGAGCGCCACATCGACCTGCCGCTTGCGCGCCTTGTGCGGCACGAGATCGATCTTCGTCTCGACATCGGGATTGTCGAGGTTCAGCGTCGGCGGAACGATGTTATCGCGGATCGCAAGCGTCGCGAAGATCGCCTCGATAGCGCCCGCCGCACCGAGAAGATGGCCGGTGGCCGACTTGGTGGAAGACATGGAAATCTTCGAGGCCGATTCGCCGACAAGCCGCTCGACTGCGCCAAGCTCGATCGTATCGGCCATGGTAGAGGTGCCATGGGCGTTGATGTAGTCGATATCGTCAGGCGTGAGACCTGCACGCTTCAGCGCCATCGACATGCAGCGATAGGCGCCTTCACCGTCCTCGGACGGTGCCGTGATGTGATAGGCATCGCCCGAAAGGCCGTAACCGACGACTTCCGCATAAATCTTCGCACCGCGCGCCTTGGCATGTTCCAGCTCTTCCAGAACGACGATGCCCGCACCTTCACCCATAACGAAACCGTCACGGTCGCGGTCATAGGGACGCGAGGCCTTTTCCGGATTGTCATTGTGCTGGGTGGAGAGCGCCTTGCAGGCGGCGAAGCCGGCAAGCGCGATGCGGCAGACCGGCGATTCGGCGCCACCGGCGACCATGACGTCGGCATCGCCGAGCGCGATCAGACGGGCGGCGTCGCCAATGGCGTGCGCGCCGGTCGAGCAGGCCGTCACCACCGCATGGTTCGGTCCGCGCAGCTTGTGGCGGATGGAAACTTGGCCGGATACGAGGTTGATCAGGCGGCCGGGAATGAAGAATGGAGAAATGCGCCGAGGGCCCTTGTCGCGCAGGGTATAGCCCGCCTCGACAATGCCCTCAAGGCCGCCGATGCCGGAGCCGATCAGCACGCCGGTGGCGATCTGGTCCTCGTCCGTTTCCGGATGCCAGTCCGCGTCGGCAAGCGCCATGTCGGCGGCAGCCATGCCGTACAGGATGAAAGGATCGATCTTGCGCTGTTCCTTGGGTTCCATCCAGTCGTCGGCATTGAAGGTGCCGTTGGAACCATCGCCCACGGGAATACGGCAGGCGATCTTTGCCGGAAGGTCTTCGACTTCGAATTCAGTCACGAGACGGGCGCCGTTCTGGCCGGCCAGCAGCCGCTCCCAGGTCACTTCCGTCCCACATCCAAGAGGAGATACCATGCCGGTACCGGTGATAACGACACGCCTCATCGCCAATGCTCCGCCCTTATCCAAATCATCGGTCTTCATGCAACGCCGGACATCAGGAGATGTTCATCGGATGCTGCAGTATTTCAAATCTCAGCATGACGGTTGTGGAAGCCGTTTCCGGCCCGTGACCTCATGCATTGCCCGGAACACGCACCGTCAGGGGCATGTTACAGTCTGCCTATAAAACATTGGCCCGGACGAGCCGGGCCAAGGACGGGAGGATATTGCACCTCCCCCATCAAGGTCGATCAGGCCTGGGCCTTCTCGATGAACTTTACGGCGTCGCCGACGGTCAGGATCGAGTCAGCTGCGTCGTCGGGGATTTCAACGCCGAATTCTTCTTCGAAAGCCATGACCAGTTCAACGGTGTCGAGCGAATCAGCGCCCAGATCGTCAATGAAGCTGGCGCCTTCGACAACCTTGTCGGCGTCAACGCCAAGATGATCAATTACAATTTTCTTTACGCGTTCTGCGATATCGCTCATGTCGGTTTCCTCGACCTTTATTTTGAAGGGAATGCCTTGCGGCACCCTGCCCTGTTAGAAGCCCTCATGCGCCGTTCAAATCCGGCACCGCTGGCAAACCCGTTCAACCCGGTCCAAGCTAGACATCGTCACGCAAAATCGCAACGGCTTCCTGTCTCTCCGGGACGACTGTTCACAGTCTTGGCCCGCTTAACATGGTTTCAATCGGTCGAAAAGCCTGAAAACGCGCTAAGCACAGCGTATGACAGGCAATTTCGCCGAAAACCAGCCGGCGGGGCCTTGCGGCGCCAGCTACCCAAGAAGGTGCTTAAACAGCGCCGCAATCCTTTTATGACGGTCACAAGTGCCGTCAGATCATCGCCATGCCGCCGTTGACGTGCAGGGTCTGGCCGGTCATGTAGCCCGCCTCGTTGGAGGCGAGGTAAAGAACGGCCGAGGCGACCTCAGCACCGGTTCCCATGCGTTTCATGGGAATGGCGCCCATGATGGCGTCTTTCTGCTTGTCGTTCAGCTTGCCGGTCATCGCGCTTTCGATAAAGCCCGGAGCCACGCAGTTGACGGTGACGTTGCGGGTGGCGATTTCCTGGGCCAACGACTTCGAAAAACCGATCATGCCGGCCTTGGAGGCGCAGTAGTTGGCCTGACCGGGATTGCCGGTAACGCCGACGATGGAGGTGATGTTGATGATGCGGCCGAAACGGCGGCGCATCATCGGATGCGTCAGCTCGCGCGTCAGGCGGAACATCGCCGTCAGGTTCACTTCGATGACGTTGTCCCAGTCCTCGTCGCTCATGCGCACGAAGAGGCCGTCCTTGGTGATACCGGCATTGTTGACGAGGATATCGACGCCTTCCAGTTCGGCTTCGGCCTTTTCGCCGAGCGCCTTTACTTCGGCGCGGTCGGCAAGGTTGGCCGGGAAAATCTTGACGCGCTCGCCAAGTTCCGCCGCCAGCGCTTCGAGCTTTTCAACGCGGGTACCGTGCAGGCCCACAGTTGCGCCCTGGCTGTGCAAAAGGCGGGCGATTTCTTCGCCGATGCCGCCGGTCGCGCCGGTTACGAGAGCCTTGCGGCCTGTCAGATCAAACATGTCCTATTCCTTCTTTAGAGCTTCGGACTGAAAATGTTCAGCGCAGTTGCGCGCGATGAATGCGGCAGCCGGAGTATCCGTCTCAGCCGATGAGGGTGGCAAGAAGCTGGTCGATATCGGCAGCGCCGTTGACGGCAACGCCGTTCACCGTCTTGTCGATGCGGCGGGCAAGGCCCGTCAGTACCTTGCCGGAGCCGATCTCGTAAAGCTGCGTGACATTGTTGGCGGCGAACCATTCCACCGTCTCGCGCCAGCGCACCTGACCCGTCACCTGCTCGACCAGCAGGGCGGCGATCTCATCGGCATCGGAAACGGGGGCGGCGCGCACATTGGCGATGACCGGCACGACCGGGTTGTGCTTTTCGACGGCCGCCAGCGCCTCGCGCATGGCTTCCGCCGCCGGCGCCATCAGCGCGGAGTGGAAGGGTGCGGAAACCGGCAGCATGATGGCGCGCTTGGCGCCCTTTTCGGAAGCGATCGCCGCAGCCTTTTCGACGGCGGCCTTGCCGCCGGAGATGACGAGCTGACCGCCGCCATTGTCATTGGCGATCTGGCAGATGCCGAGGATGCCGGCTTCCTCGCAGATAGCGGACACCGCATCATCCTCAAGCCCGATGATCGCCGCCATGGCGCCCTCGCCCACCGGCACGGCGGCCTGCATGGCGTTGCCGCGGATGCGCAGAAGGCGGGCGGTATCGGCAACAGAGAAGGTGCCTGCGGCACAGAGCGCCGAATATTCGCCGAGCGAGTGGCCCGCGACATAAGAAACCGTATCGGACAGTTTGAAGCCGCGCGCTTCGAGAACCCGCATGACCGCCATGGACACCGCCATAAGCGCCGGCTGCGCGTTGGCGGTCAGCGTCAGCGTCTCTTCCGGGCCGTTCCACATGATATCGGAAAGCTTCTGGTCGAGCGCCTCGTCGACTTCCTGAAACACGGCGCGCGCTTCCGGATAGGTATCCGCCAGCTCCTTGCCCATGCCGACGGCCTGGCTTCCCTGTCCGGGAAATGTGAATGCAATACCCATGGGATGTCGTCCTTCTTGTCTGGCCTTGCCTTTATTCTTTCGGACTTCCATTCACATTCCCGCCAGCGAAGTCAAGGCTTGAAGCCCCATGGCAGGCCCATGTCAGGGGTTTTGCCGTCCTGTTTTCCCCTTATCTTTCATCATATTTTTTCTTGCACTGCGGCAATTCCCCATTACTTTCACACCACCTTCCAAACTATCTGGCCAAGCACCGGGACATTTCCATGAAACAGAGACTATTGGGCCGCACGGATATTTCCGTGTCTGAAATCTGCCTCGGCACGATGACGTGGGGCACGCAGAACACCGAAGCCGACGCGCATGCGCAGATGGATTACGCCGTCGAAAACGGCGTCAATTTCTTCGATACGGCAGAACTTTACCCCACCACCCCCGTTTCCGCCGAGACCCAGGGCCGAACGGAAGACTATATCGGCACATGGTTCGAAAAGACCGGCAAGCGAGATCAGGTCGTGCTCGCCACCAAGGTCGCTGGCTCAGGACGCGATTATATTCGCGGCGGCCGCGATATCGACGCCGCCGCCATCCGCGAGGCGGTGGATACCAGCCTCAAGCGCCTGAAGACGGACTATATCGACCTCTACCAGATTCACTGGCCAAATCGCGGCACCTATCATTTCCGCGGCGTCTGGAGCTTCGACGCCTCCGGCCAGGAAAAGCAGCGCACGCTCGCCGAAATCACCGAAAAGCTCGAAACGCTCGGCGAACTGGTGAAGGCCGGCAAGATCCGCGCCATCGGCCTTTCCAACGAGAGCGCCTGGGGCACGCAGAAATATATCGACATCGCCGAGGCCAACGGCCTGCCGCGCGTCGCCACCATCCAGAATGAATATAACCTGCTCTACCGCAGTTTCGATCTCGACATGGCGGAAGTCGCCCATCACGAGGATGTCGGCCTGCTCGCCTATTCGCCGCTGGCGGCGGGTCTGCTCACCGGCAAATACCAGAACGGCGCGCGCCCGGCGGGATCGCGCGGCACCATCAACAGAGACCTCGGCGGTCGCCTGCAGCCGCTTCAGGAAGCGCCGGTCAAGGCCTATCTGGAGCTTGCCGCGCAGCATGGAATCGATCCGGCAAAGCTCGCCATCGCCTTCTGCCTCACCCGCCCCTTCATGGCCTCGGCCATCATCGGCGCGACGACGATGGAACAGTTGAAGGTGGATATTGCGGCTGCGGATGTGACATTGTCGGACGAGGTGCTGACGGGTATTGCCGCGATCCATCGGCAATATCCGATGGCGATCTAATATCGAGCCTATGGACTATCGCAAGCGCTTCTTTTGGGGCGCTTGCCTAATGACGCCATAGACTTTTTCGCGACAATACAATATATCGTTTACTCAAATTAAGATCAGTAATTTAATAAAGAAATATTTCACATCTATGTTACCATTCTCTGGTTTATTCGGCCGGATTGTTAAAGGTCTTGGTAAAAACTCCGAAGCGCTTCTGCTTTTCGGTCTTTCCACAGTGGCTATCGCTCTGGTCTACATGAAAGTGAACGAGTGGCTTGCTTGCGGTATGCCCATGGCGCTTTATATCATGTATATTGTAAGGCAGGAGCGAAGTGAGAAACATGCTGTTGCGATGGCCAAGCACGATCTGGACAAACTTGAAGTGACCAGAGCTGCAAGCCTTGCGAAAGCATATGGGAAGAAAATGAAACCGCAGGGGCAGATCGCCTCTTCCGTACCAAGGGCAAGAAGATAGGAGGTGGCAACAATGTTCGATTTACAAATGACTGTAGCGCCCCTCGCCGCTTTCCTTGTGGGGATTCTGGTTGCGTGGAGTTACAAGCGCCGGATCGCCCAGCATAGGGAACGGCTCCGCGATCTTCAGGAAACACGTAAGGCAATGCTCTCGCATTACGACGCGATGGACAGAATTATTGCCCACGAGGCCGTACCCGAAAAAATAAAGCGTTCGATGATTTCTGTCACGAATGCGCTGAATGATCGCGAGCTCGCGATAAAAATGTGCGCACTTCTGACCACCAAGCCTCGGTCTACCAAGAGCAGCGGTTTCGAAGACGCCGTCTCCAAACTGCGTATAGAACGGCCGGACGTCATGGATGATATTGAAACAGCCATGAGTTCAGCACTTTTCATCGTCATGCTGCGCTGGCCGGAAACATCGAAACAGTTCAAACAGTTCGTTGTATCGTCAATGGTGAGTGAGCACAGGGAAGCAACGGTATTCAACCGGGTCGCCGAAATCGTTCGCACAAACACGACGCGACAACGGCTTGGGAACGATCCGATCGAATCAGACGGCGCATACGCGTGAGAGAAACGATGCAGGCCGCACGGCAAATCCTTCGCTGCCGCGCGGCTTTCCAGTCTCAAACTTCCCCCTATGGGCAAAGGCCCTTGCATTCCGGGCAAAATTGCGTATAAGCGCGCTGTTCACAACACCCGGTCCAATTGGCTGGTGGCTGAACGGAGGGCTGGTTCCGGTAACGGAACAGCAGGAACCATAAGGTTTTTCCGGCCTCCCGTGTCTCCGCTCTCGACCGTCTCGAACAACGCTTTTCTTGCTTTAAGGCTCACGCCTTTTCAGGAGCAGTCGTTGAGGCTTAGCGCCGTTGCCGGGTGAAGGACGAAACGCAAGAAAGGCAAAGCTTAAATGGCTCTTTACGAACACATCTTCCTTGCCCGGCAGGATATTTCTGCCCAGCAGGTCGACGCACTTGTCGAGCAGTACAAGGGCGTTATCGAATCGTTCGGCGGCAAAGTCGGACGCATCGAGAACTGGGGTCTGAAGTCCCTCACCTACCGCATCAAGAAGAACCGCAAGGCTCACTACGCTCTCATGGACATCGACGCTCCGGCGGCCGCCATCCATGAAGTCGAGCGCCAGATGCGCATCAACGAAGACGTTCTTCGCTACATGACCATCGCCGTCGAAGCCCACGAAGAAGGCCCGTCCGCGATGATGCAGAAGCGCGACCGTGACGACCGTCCGCGCCGCGATGGCGACCGTCCGGACCGTGGCCCGCGTGAAGATCGTGGCCCGCGCGCACCGCGCGAAGGTGGCTTCGGCGACCGCGAAGACCGTCCGCGCCGTCCGCGCGAAGACCGTGCATAAGAAGGAGTTTTGACCAATGGCTGACGCATCCTCTTCCCAGGCACGCCGCCCGTTCCACCGCCGTCGCAAGACGTGCCCCTTCTCCGGCGCAAACGCTCCGAAGATCGACTACAAGGACGTACGTCTGCTGCAGCGCTACATTTCCGAGCGCGGCAAGATCGTTCCGTCCCGCATCACGGCCGTTTCCCAGAAGAAGCAGCGCGAACTCGCCCAGGCGATCAAGCGCGCCCGTTTCCTCGGCCTGCTGCCCTACGTCGTAGCGTAATGAATTGAAGCGAGGCTGCGTCTTGGCGCGGCCTCGCTTTTTCCTCGAAGCAGCTGACTCTTAATCAGCGGGTCGAGAAATATTCATCCTTCCGCGTTGGGCGCGGATCGATACCATAAAACCCATGTTGGGGATGAGGCTCCAGGGAGCGATCCTCTAACTGCTTTCGTTTCAGCAGGACAGCGAAGTGCAAAAGTTGAACCAGACAGTGCTGATCACCGGCGTTCTTGCCGGCATATGCGCCGCGTTTTTGACGCTTGGCGCAACGGCACAGTCGTCCTTTTCCTTCCTGCTCTATGCCGGTTCCGCCATGCCGATCCTGATCGCAGGCATGGGATGGGGCAATCGCGCCGCCATCGTCGCGATCATCACCACGGCCATCATCGGCGCTCTCGTCATGTCGCCGCTGTTTGCGCTGACCATCGCGATCTTCACGCTGATCCCGGCGGGCTGGCTTTCGCATCTCGCCAATCTGGCACGCCCGGCTTCCGAACTCGGCGGCCCGGACGATCTTCTCGCCTGGTATCCGCTCTCCGGCATCGTCCTGCACCTGTGCATTCTGGTCTCCATCGCCGTCGTCATTCTCGGCTGGATGATCGGTTATGGCCCCGATCTGGTCGCCCGCATGGTCGATATCATGATGACCTCGGTGCAGAACCGTGAGCCGCTGTTCGAACCCAATGCCGAGGCGCTCGCCCAGACGAAATCGCTGCTGGTGCTGATGCTGCCGATCGTGCAGGGCGGCCTGTGGGTCATCCTTCTGTTTGCGGCCTATTATTTCGCGACCCGGGTGGTCGGCTCCTTCGGCAAGGGCCTTCGCCCGCGTGAGGATATCGCTTCCGCGCTGCGCATGCACCGCAACGCCATCTTCATTTTTCTGGCCGGCATCGTCGCCATGTTCCTCGGCGGCGTCGCGGCCATGGTCGGCGCGGTCATCTGCGGCACCTTCGGCGCGGGCTTCCTGATGGCGGGTTACGCCTCGCTGCACAAGCGCGCCCGCGGCAAGGACTGGCGGCTGCCGGTTCTCATTCTCGCATATCTCTCGGCGGTCTTTGTCTTTCCGCTGTTCATCATTCTCGTGTTCGGCCTGAGCGACGTGCGCAGCACGATCTCTCTTACTCCGACGCGGAAAACCGACAATACGAACGAAACCAAACCATAGAAAGGATCAAGAAGATGGACGTCATTCTTCTCGAACGCATCAACAAGCTCGGCCAGATGGGCGAAACCGTAAAGGTTCGCGACGGCTACGCCCGTAACTTCCTGCTGCCGCAGGGCAAGGCGCTGCGCGCCAACGCTGCCAACAAGGCACGTTTCGAAACCGAGCGCGCAACGCTCGAAGCCCGTAACCTCGAGCGCAAGTCGGAAGCCCAGAAGGTTGCCGAGGCTCTGGAAGGCAAATCCTTCATCGTCGTCCGTTCGGCTGGCGAAACCGGCCAGCTCTACGGCTCTGTCGCCGCTCGCGACGTCGTTGAAATCCTCGGCGCAGAAGGCTTCAACATCGGCCGTAACCAGGTTGAACTGAACACGCCAATCAAGACCATCGGCCTGCACAACGTTACCCTTCACCTGCATGCCGAAGTCGAGCTGCAAGTTGAGCTGAACGTTGCCCGTTCGGCTGAAGAAGCCGAGCGTCAGGCCAAGGGCGAAAGCCTCACCTCCGCTGACGCCATCTACGGCGTTGACGAAGACGCGCTGCGTCCGGAAGACTTCTTCGATCCGGAAGCCGATCGCGACGGCGACGACGAGTAAGATTTGGCTTAACGGTCAAAGGAAAACCCCGGATGGAAACATCCGGGGTTTTTTGTTGGGTTGAATTCGCGGAAGAATACCCCCCTCTGCCCTGCCGGGCATCTCCCCCTCCAAGGGGGGAGATCGACTCGCGATTAGGTCTCGCCCATCTCAACGTTTGCGAATGAAGTGGTGGCAGTGCCTCTTGCCGATCTCCCCCCTTGAGGGGGAGATGTCCGGCAGGACAGAGGGGGGTGAAGCCGCAGCCACCAAACTTTCCTACTACTTCTCCGCCGTCTCCGCTCCCTCAGGCGCCTTGCTCTTATCCACATGCACCACCACCGACATGCCCGGCGAAAGCTCCGCCGCCAGCGGCTGATCCGCATCGATCACGATGCGCACGCCGAGGCGCTGGGCGATCTTTACGAAATTGCCCGTCGCGTTATCCGGCTTGATGACGGCGAATTCCGAGCCGGTGGCGGGCGAGAACCGTTCCACATGGCCGGTAAGCTTGCGGCGATGCAGCGCATCCACGGCGATCGTCACCGGCTGGCCGACCTGCATGCCCGCAAGCTGGGTTTCCTTGAAATTGGCGATGACCCAGACATCATGCGGCACGACGGCCATCAGTTGCGTTCCGGCGGTGACATATTGGCCGGTGCGGACGCCGACTTCACCGAGCCTGCCATCCACGGGCGCGTGGATTTCGGTATTGGCAAGGTCGATCCTGGCAAGCTCGACGGCCGCTTCAGCATTGGCGACGGCCGCCTGCAGCGAGCTGCGGTTGACGATGATGGTTTGCAAATCCTGCCGCGAAACCTCAAGCGCCGCCTTGGCCTGCGAAAGCGAAGCCCGCGCCTTTTCGAGGGCGGCATGGGCCTCTTCCTGAAGGCTGGAGGTTCCCGCACCGCTCTTGATGAGGTTATCCTGACGGTCGGATGCGAGCTGCGCCTGTTTCAGCGAGGCCTGCGCGCTGTCGACCGCCGCCTGGCTGGAAAGAATATTGGCATTGGCCGCATTTTCCTGCTGGCGGGAATTATCGAGAGCCGCCTTCTGCGTATCGAGCGTTGCTTCCGCCTGCGCCTGCTTCTGGCGGTAGATGCGGTCGTCGATCTTCGCCAGCAGCGCGCCTTGGCTGACCTCCTGATAATCCTTCACCGGCACGTCCACCACATAGCCACTCACCTGCGGGCTCATCGTCGTGACATAACCACGCACGAAGGCGTTGTCGGTCATTTCGACGGTGGAAAGGAACGGCGGCAGCCGCCAGGCGTAAAGCACCAGCGCCACGCCGGCGAGACCGCCGAGCAGCACGAGAATGGAAACGGGGGTAAAAAACTTCTTCAGCATTTTGTCACTCTTGGAATGGTCAAGACTGTGGTGCCGGTGCGGCATCGATTTCTTCCCGGAAAAGGAAAGGACGGATGCGCAGCCATGCAAGGTGGATCAAAAGCGCGGCCAGCGCCAGCGCAGAGACGACGGAGATCAGCAGGAACGTATCATTATAGGCAAGCACATAGGCCTCCTTGCTGACCTGCTGGCCAAGCAGCGACAGCCCCTCGGCCTTCAGCAATGCCGGATCGGTGATGACATGGCTGTAAGCGCCGGAAAGCTGCGAGACGCGCTGGGCGACCATCGGATTGGTGAGCAGGATATTTTCCACCAGAATATTGGAGTGGAATTTCTCCCGCAGCGTCACGAAACTGCCGAGCAGGCCGGTCATCAGCATCGATCCGGTGATCTGGGTAAACAGGAAGATGGTGATGAAATTCACCAGATAGGGCGCACCCCGGGACAGAGCGGCGGCAAAACCCTTTGCCATGACGGGCGGCAGGAACATGGCCGCGCCAAAGGCAATCATCATCTGGCTGAGATACATCTCACCCGGCCTCGTCAGATTGTTGGACTGGCTATCCATGAACGAACCGGCGGCGATCAGCGCCAGCGCAATCACGTGGGCGGTATCGACGTATTTCGTGAGCATCAGCCACGCACAGGCCGCACCGCCGAGAACGGTCGCCAACAGCACAAGTGCGTAAAGTGTCGTCGTCTGTTCGTTCAACAGGCCGAGCTGCTGGTAAAAGCTGACCGCCGTTGACGATTGCTCGGAGGAAACCGCGCGGTAGACGAGCAGGACCGCAATAATGTGCAGGTTGGTTTTCGAGAAAATCCAGCGCAGGTCGAGCAGCGGGTTCTTGCGCGGCAATTCGATGAAAGCCATGAGGGTCAGAAGTGTGATCGACGTTGCCAGAAGGACGCCCAGCCACCAGGTTTCGAACCACCAGTAGAACCGGCCGAGCGTGAGCATGACCGCCAGACAGCCGAGACCACCTGCAAACAGAAGATAGCTCAGAATATCCATGCGCTCGATAACTTTCGCGCGCGGCGGCGGCGTGACTTTCAGCACATAGATCATGGCGAAAGCGATCAGCGCGAATCCCACTTCCATGGAATAGAGCGCATTCCAGCCGTCGATTTCCAAGAGGGATGGCGAGACGATGCGCGCGAGCGGCGCCGACAGCAGCGTACCGGTCAGCGCTATGCTGAAACCGAGCGAGAATTTCCGCGCAGGCGGAAAGGCCTCCAGAATATAGAGAAAGCCGAGCGACGAGATCGGTGCGGCGGCCATGCCACTGACAAAACGGATAACGATTGCCGAATGCAGGTCTGTCACGAACAGGTTGAGACAGGAAGCGACGACAAACACGATAATCGAAACTTCGGCGAAAGGCCGCAGGCCATATTGCGCCCGGACCTTGAACAGCGCAATGGAAAAGGTGGCATAGGGCGCCATATAGGCGGCGGAGAGCCAGGCGACCTCGGCCACGGTGGCGGAAAACTCGCCCTGCAACTGGTAGATATTGGCCATGACGAGGTTCATGCCCAGACCCTGGGTAATGAAGAACGACAGGCCCGCGAAGATGAAACACAGCCGCAGCCATAGCGGCCGCTCGGCCGGCTGAGGTGCGGCGGCGGCAGGCTCTGTCACTGTTTCAGCCGCGCCCGAAGCACTCATCGGCGTCACAGCCTCTTCCGGAAGGTCGGCGGGTTTGGAGACCGCCTCAGCATTTCGGGCAGCGGCCTCATCTGCGGTTTGTGGCACCGGGGTACTCACGATTGCGCCCTCCCCGCCGCCAGATGTTGCAGATTGGCCGAAAGCCGGCGCATGACATCGAGCGCCATGGCCAGTTCCTGCGAAGAAATATCGGCGGCAATCTCGGAGCGCAGCGACTTCGCCATCGCCTGCACCGTCTCGGAGGTTTTCTCCCCTTCCGCCGTCATGTGGATGCGTTTGGCGCGGCGGTCGTTCTCATCGGAACGGCGCTCGATGAGGTTCTGTTTCTCCATGCCATCGAGCACCCGCACCAGCGTCGGCGTTTCGATTTCCATTTCCTCGGCAAGCTCCGTCTGCGTCAGCGGTCCACGACGCGAGAGTGCAAAAAGCGCTCGCGCCCGTGCAAGCGTCAGCCCGCTCTCCCCCACCCGCGCATCGAAAAACGCGCGCAGTTTGCGGGTAAAAGCGGAGACTTCATCCAGAAGCTGTTCCTTGTCGGTCTCGCGGGACATGTCAGCAAGCCTTATAATTAGCACACTACTTATTTTCTGCCTATTTATTCGTAAGACTGACGATTTTCAAGTTTCTTTCACGCCGGGTCTGCCATGCGATAAACTCATGGCAGCGAATCACGTTGCCGGAAGGATCCGGCGCCTTGTCCCCAACCCGCCTGTGGATTGCTGGGGACAACTGAAGAAGTGATCGAGCTTCGCAGAGCGGACGTCAGCCTGCCATAGAGTGTTGCAACATTATCATTGACTGCCATGCCCCAGAAAGCCAAACCCGAGGTTCAAGGACAAAGGCAAAGGGAGATCGCGCAAACCATGAACGACGCTGTGAGAAAGATCACCCCCGCGCAACCGGCGGAACCGCATTACCGCGAAGCGCCGAACAACATCGAGGCCGAACAGGCGCTGCTCGGCGCCATCCTCGTCAATAACGACGCCTATTACCGCGTGTCGGACTTCCTGAAGCCCGTGCATCTTTACGAACCGCTGCACCGCAAGATTTTCGAGGTGGCGGGCGATATCATCCGCATGGGCAAGACCGCCAATCCGGTGACAATCAAGACCTTCCTGCCCGCCGACGACAAGATCGGCGATCTGACGGTGGCGCAGTACCTCGCGCGCCTTGCGGCGGAAGCCGTATCGATCATCAATGCGGAAGATTACGGCCGCGCGATCTATGATCTGGCGCTGCGCCGCGCGCTGATCCAGATCGGCGAGGATGTCGTCAATATCGCCTATGATGCGCCGCTCGACATGCCGCCGCAGGCGCAGATCGAAGACACCGAACGGCGTCTGTTCGAGCTGGCGGAAACCGGCCGTTACGATGGCGGTTTCCAGTCCTTCAACGATGCGGTGGCGCTGGCGATCGACATGGCGGGCGCGGCCTTCGAACGCGACGGCAATCTCTCCGGCATTTCCACCGGCATTCATTCGCTCGACGCCCGCATGGGCGGGTTGCAGCGTTCCGACCTTATCGTGCTTGCGGGTCGTCCGGGTATGGGCAAGACCTCCCTTGCGACCAACATCGCCTACAATATCGCCGCATCCTATGAGCAGGAAGTGCAGCCGGACGGATCGTACAAAGCCAAGAACGGCGGCGTCGTCGGCTTCTACTCGCTCGAAATGTCGTCAGAACAGCTCGCCACCCGTATCATTTCCGAGCAGACCGAAGTCTCCTCCTCGAAAATCCGCCGCGGTGACATTACCGAGGCTGACTTCGAAAAGCTTGTCGCCTGCTCCCAGATGATGCAGAAGGTGCCGCTTTATATCGACCAGACCGGTGGTATCTCGATTGCCCAGCTTTCCGCCCGCGCCCGCCGCCTGAAGCGCCAGCGCGGCCTCGATGTTCTGGTGGTCGACTACGTTCAGCTGATGACCGGCTCCGGCAAGAGCGGCGAAAACCGCGTGCAGGAAATCACCCAGATCACCACGGGTCTGAAAGCGCTCGGCAAGGAACTCAACGTCCCGATCATCGCGCTGTCACAGCTCTCACGTGCGGTGGAAAGCCGCGAAGACAAGCGCCCGCAGCTTTCCGACCTGCGTGAATCCGGCTCCATCGAGCAGGACGCCGACGTGGTGCTTTTCGTGTTCCGCGAGGAATATTACGTCAAGAACATGGAGCCGCGCGATATTTCCGATCCCAAATATGCCGAATGGGAAGCGCTGTTCGACAAGGTGAAAGGCACGGCCGACGTCATCATCGCCAAGCAGCGTCACGGACCGACCGGCACGGTGAAGCTTGCCTTCCAGTCCGAATTCACCCGCTTTACGGATCTGGCCGATCCGAGCTTCAGCCAGTACGAAGAACATTGATCTGGAGCACAGCGAGGGTGATGTATTTTTGCCCTCGCTGCGCCCATTGCATTTCGAACGCAGAGTCCGGAATCTTTTCAGGACTTTGGCAGGATTTTTTTACAATCTGATTCCGCGCAGCAGCGCCACGGCGGCAACACCGAGCGTTGCGGCCGGCAGAAGGCTGAGGCGCAGCGCCGCGATGGCGGTGATTGCGCAGGCGATGGTTTCCGCCGGCCCGCTGGCGAGCGCCGTCGGTGTCACCACGGCCATCAGGACGGCGGGCGGCACCACGCCGAGCGCCTTTTTCAGGCGCGGTGTCAGCGTAAAATGAGTGACCAGCAACAGGCCGCCAAGGCGCGTGGCGACGGTTGCCGCCATCATGGCAAGGATTGTCAGCAGCGTATTCGGATCGAGTGTCATGCCGGCTGCTCCGCCTGTTCCTCGTGGCCAAAGGCGGCGACGGCCAGACCCGCCAGCGCGCCGGCGGCGATATACCAGGCGCCGGGAACCAGCGCGTGGGTGAGACAGGCGGCAGCGGCGCTTGCCAGAAGCACGAAGCCGGTTTCCCTGCCCTTCCAGAACCCCATGAGCAGCACGATGAAGACCGCGGGAAAGGCGAAATCCAGACCGATGACCGACATGTTCCCCACCACCGAACCGAGCAGCGCGCCGGCAAGGGTTGCGAGGTTCCAGACCAGATAGATCGAGAGCGCAGCACCGGTGAAGAAACCCGCCGTCAGCCTGCCGGCGATGACGCGGAATTCCGACAATGCCCAGGATTCATCCGTCAGCACCAGCATGGCGGCATATTTGCGCCAGCCCCTGAAATCATCCAGCTTGCCGGCTATGGAGGCGCTCATCAGCACATGGCGCAGATTGACCAGCAGCGCCGCAAAGCCGAGTGCGCTCCAGCTTGCCGGATGCGTCCATAGATCCATCGCCACGAATTGCGAACCGCCGGCAAAGACCAGCAGCGACATTAGCGAGGCTTCGAGCGGTGACAGACCCTTGCCGATGGCGACCGCACCGAACACTACGCCAATCGGCACCATGGCGACCAGCAATGGCGCGGCGGCCCGTAATCCCGCGCTGAATTCCGCGCCTTTTCCCGATATCGACATCGCATTCTCCCTTTCGAAAGAGAGGGATTACGCTTGCGACATTGTTCGGTCTTGAACGAAAGTGATGTCAGGCGGTTTTCTGCTGAAGCGTCGCTTTTTTTGTCGCATTTCCGAACGGAAATGCGGGGTTTGAACTCAGGCTACCCGAAACTGCCCCGGTGTGACACCGGTGCGGGCCTTGAAATGCCGGGTGAAATGCGCCTGGTCGGCAAAACCGCACATTGCCGCCACCTCGGCCGGCATCTCTCCGGCGCGCAGAAGCCGGCGCGCCCTGCGGATGCGCACATCCGTCAGATAGGCATGCGGGGTGATGTGAAACTCTTTCCTGAAAGCGCGGATAAGATGCGCGCGGCTGAGACCGGCGATGGAGGCCAGTTCCTCTAGGCCGATATCGGTCTCGTAATTGTCGGAAAGATAATCGCGGGCGATATAAACCGCCGTTTTCTCGCGTGTTTCGACGGGCAGGATAATGGCGCTGCCGTGCCTGCCGAACAGGGCGGCGAGAACCGAGAACATGCCCTCATCCGCCTCCAGAGCGCCGGATTTCTCCTCCAGCCGCCGGTGCGCCATCTGGAAAGCCGCCGCCATCTGCGGATCGCGGGGCAAAAATCTCGGAAAGGAGGGCGTGCCGTGAAAGGCCCTGCCCGTCACATCCTCGATAATATCGCGCAGCAAGACGATATCGGGATAGATCATCCGATAGCGATAACCGCCGCCGCCCGGTGCGCCATCGTGAACCTCATCCGGGTTGATGAGATAAAGATGCCCCGGCCCCGTCTGTTCGGTGGTGCCCTGAATGGTGGAAATCTGCGAACCGCTTTCGATTGCGCCGATCGAGAAGGTATCATGCGCATGCGGCGAATATTCATGGGTCAGAAAAGTCGCGCTCAGGCACTCCATGCCGCCAAAACGCCTGTCGCGCCAGAAACGGGTGGTTTCCGTCGTCGCAATCGGCATGACATCTATGGCCTGTTCCTGCGAAACATTGTGCATGAGCAAAGTTTAGAGCATTCGATCCTTACCGTCTTGAACAAAAGTGCTAGGGTCTGGCCGGTTCCAAAATCAACCGGACGCATGGCATGACAGACGACTTCGAAGACAGCTTTCCCGAAAACGAAACCGACATTTTCGAGCACGCGCCGCTGAGGCTGACCGTCGATCTCGGCGCGCTCGCCGATAATTGGCGGGACATGAAGAAGCGTTCCGGCGGTGCGCGGACGGCAGCGGTGGTCAAGGCCGATGCCTACGGTCTCGGTATCGAGGATTGCGGAGCGACGCTCTACCATGCCGGCGCGCGGGACTTCTTCGTGGCGACGGTGGCAGAGGGCGCAACGTTGCGTTCCTATGCCCCGGAAGCGCGCATCTTCGTGCTGTCAGGCATATGGCAGGGGCAGGAACGTCAGGTCTTTGACAACGATCTCGTGCCGGTTCTCGCCTCCGAAGAACAGCTCTCCTTCTGGATGGCGACGGTTGCCGAGCGGGGCGATCACCCCTGCGCGCTGCATGTGGATACCGGTTTCAACAGGCTCGGACTGCCGCTCGACGACGCGCTGTTTCTCGCTGATGACGTGACACGGCCGGCGAGTTTCGACCCGGTTCTGGTGCTGTCGCATCTCGCCTGCGCCGACACGCCCTCATCGCCGATGAACAGGGTCCAGCTCGAATCATTCCGAAAGGTTAGCGCCGCTTTCGAAGGCATCGAATCAAGCCTCTCGGCTTCCGCCGGTATCTTCCTCGGCTCGGACTATCATTTCGACCTCACCCGCCCCGGCATCGCCCTTTATGGCGGCGAAGCGGTCAACGGCATGGCGAACCCGATGCGTCCCGTCGCCACAGCCGAAGCGCGGATCATTCAGATACGCGAAGCGGGCGAAGGCCAGACCGTGAGTTATGGCGGCACCTTTCTGCTGAAGCGCGCAAGCCGCCTTGCCATCGCTTCCGTCGGTTATGCAGATGGATATCAGCGTTCGCTTTCCGGTTCCGGCATTCCGCTGCGCGAAATGGGCCATGGCGGCGCCTATGGCGTCGTCAACGGCCACAGGATTCCGGTCGCCGGCCGCGTGACCATGGACCTCACCATTTTCGACGTGACGGATGTTCCGGCCAATGCCATCCGTGCCGGCGACTATATCGAGCTTTTCGGCCCCAATGTGCCGGTCGACGAGACCGCGCGGGCGGCCGGCACCATCGGCTACGAGATGCTGACGGGGCTTGGCCTGCGTTACGAACGGCAATATCTGATGGCCGACGACTGAGCAGCGCCTTTAGCCCTTGGAAAGCTGCCGCCACCTGTGCTAGAAGAGAACAAAAGGAGATCGAAATGCCCGAAATCCATTTGAGCGAGCAGGACGAGAAGTTCATCGAGGAGCAGGTGGCGGCGGGCGTCTTTAAGGACGCGGATTCGGTCGTCTCAGCGGGTCTGCGTTTGCTGGGCAGCAAGGAAGGCAAGCTTGTAGAGCTTCAACGACTGATTCAGGAAGGGCTTGATGATGTGGAGGCTGGACGGGTTATGGAGTTCTCCAGCGCAGATGATTTTACTGCACACATTATGAAGCTGGCGGAGGAGCAGAATGAAGCGAAGGCGTCTAGTGGTCACCGCACAGGCGCTGAACGATCTTCTGGCCGATCATAATTACATTGCCCAATTCAATCCCGTTGCTGCCAGACGCTTTCTAGACGACATCAACGGCAAAATGATCTCGCTGGCGCGATATGGGATAACGGGCGTACCTCGAAGTTTCGCGCCGAATTTGCGGGCCTTCCCTTATCGTGAGCGATGCATCTATTTCATTGTCGATGATAATAAAATGTATGTGCTGCGCGTGCTTCACGGCCACCAGGACATCTCCGCCGACCATTTCAAACAATAAGAAAACTGACATAACATGGCCAAAGCCAAGACCCAATTTGTGTGCCAGAACTGCGGCACGGTTCACACCCGCTGGGCGGGAAAATGCGAAGGCTGCGGCGAGTGGAACACCATCGTCGAGGAAGATCCGATGGGTGGCATCGGCTCCGGGCCGGGCAAGACACCCAAAAAGGGTCGACCTGTCACCCTCACCTCGCTTTCCGGCGAGATCGAGGAAGCGCCGCGCATTCCGACCGGCATCAGCGAACTCGACCGGGCGACCGGCGGCGGTTTCGTGCGCGGTTCGGCGGTTCTGATCGGCGGTGATCCGGGCATCGGCAAATCGACATTGCTGATGCAGGCTGCCGCGGCTCTTTCGCGGCGCGGACACCGCATCATCTATGTCTCGGGCGAAGAGGCGGTGGCGCAGGTGCGCCTGCGCGCGCAGCGTCTCGGGGCTGCGGAAACCGATGTGCTGCTGGCGGCGGAAACCAATGTCGAGGATATTCTGGCGACAATTTCCGAAGGCAAGCGGCCCGATCTCGTTATCATCGATTCCATCCAGACGCTGTGGAGTGATACGGCCGATTCCGCCCCCGGCACGGTGACGCAGGTGCGCACCGGCGTGCAGGCGATGATCCGCTTCGCCAAGCAGACCGGCGCGACCATGGTGCTCGTCGGCCATGTCACCAAGGAAGGCCAGATCGCCGGCCCGCGCGTGGTCGAGCACATGGTCGATGCCGTGCTTTATTTCGAAGGTGACCGCGGACATCACCATCGCATTCTGCGCACCGTCAAGAATCGCTTCGGGCCGACCGATGAAATCGGTGTTTTCGAAATGTCGGATCGCGGCCTTCGGGAGGTGTCGAACCCCTCCGAACTGTTTCTCGGCGAACGCAACGAAAAGTCGCCGGGTGCTGCGGTTTTTGCCGGCATCGAGGGCACGCGACCCGTACTCGTCGAAGTGCAGGCGCTGGTCGCTGCCACTTCGCTGGGTACGCCGCGTCGCGCCGTGGTCGGCTGGGACAGTTCACGGCTTGCCATGATTCTGGCCGTGCTGGAGGCCCATTGCGGGGTGAAGCTCGGCCAGCATGATGTCTATCTGAATGTCGCCGGCGGCTACCGCATTTCCGAACCGGCCGCCGATATGGCGATTGCCTCGGCGCTGGTTTCATCGCTTGCCGGTCTTGCCCTGCCCGCCGATTGTGTTTATTTCGGCGAAATCAGCCTGTCGGGTGCGGTTCGGCCGGTCTCGCATACGGGCCAGCGATTGAAAGAAGCTGAAAAACTTGGCTTTTCCGCCGCACTTCTGCCTTCTGCTTCGGCTGAATTGCCGAAAGGCGGCAAGGGACGCTGGACGGAAATCGAAAGCCTTCCGGACCTCGTGGCCCGCATCGCCGGCTCCGGCAACCGGTTCAAACAGGTTGAGGACGACGAATATTGATCCTTTCGCCAAGGGAAACAGTGGTGTAAGAGGATCGCAAAATTGGCAAGGCAGCGTCTGACAAGGCGTCGCACCTCCGGAGTTGGTATATGCCCATTACAATTTTCGACGGCATCGTCATCGCCGTTGTTCTTTTCTCCGCCCTTCTTGCAATGGTGCGCGGTTTTTCACGCGAGATTCTGTCGATTGCGAGCTGGGGCGGTTCGGTCGCCGCTGCCTATTATCTCTATCCGGTCCTGCTGCCCTATGCGCGCAACTATACCGATGACGACAAGATCGCCATTGCCGGTTCGGCGGGCGTGGTCTTCCTCGTCTCGCTGATCGTGATTTCCTTCATCACCTCGCGCATTGCCGATTTCATCATCGACAGCCGCATCGGCGCTTTGGATCGCACGCTCGGTTTCCTGTTCGGCGCGGCGCGCGGCATTCTGCTGCTTGTCGTCGCAGTCGCCTTCTGGAACTGGCTGGTGGATGTGAAGACGCAGCCGGAATGGGTGACACAGGCGAAGTCCAAGCCCTTCCTCGACGGGCTGGTGGGCAAGCTGGAGGCGGTTCTGCCTGACGATATCGAACCGCAGATCCGCGCCCGCATCCTCGGAAAACCACAGGAGCCGGCAGCCACGCAGGCGCCTGCGGAAGATGTGCCGGCAACAAATCCGCCGGCAACGAATAATTGACACAGTGTCGCGCCTTGCAATGCATGCAAGGCGCGCTATTTGTGCTAAATATCAAGCACGACACAGACGGACCGACCGGGGGAAATACTCACCGGAGAGGTCTTTCTTTTTTTCTCGGTAGAGAGCAAGGGCAAGCCGGATGATTGAGCCGCTTTCGCATTCCCCGTTCCCTGGGGCCACTTTCAAGGAAGAGATCGATGGCGACACGCTGCATGAAGAATGCGGCGTGTTCGGCATTCTCGGCCATGCCGACGCCTCGGCGCTGACCGCTCTCGGCCTGCATGCGCTTCAGCATCGCGGCCAGGAAGCAGCCGGCATCGTCTCCTTCGATGGCAAGCGCTTCCATCAGGAACGCCATATGGGCCTCGTCGGCGATCATTATACCGATCCCGCAACCCTTGCCCGCCTGCCCGGCTCCATCGCCATTGGCCACACCCGTTATTCCACGACGGGCGAAGTTGCGATGCGCAACGTGCAGCCGCTATTTGCCGAACTGGAAGAAGGCGGCATCTCCATTGCCCATAACGGCAATTTCACCAACGGCCTGACACTTCGCCGCCAGATCATCGCCACCGGCGCCATCTGTCAGTCGACGTCGGATACCGAAGTCGTCCTTCACCTCATCGCCCGCTCGCGCCACTCCTCCACCGCCGATCGTTTCATCGACGCCATCCGCCAGATGGAAGGCGGTTATTCGATGCTGGCGATGACGCGCACCAAGCTTATTGCCGCGCGTGACCCGATCGGCATCCGCCCGCTGGTCATGGGCGAGCTGGATGGCAAGCCGATCTTCTGCTCGGAAACCTGCGCTCTCGATATCATCGGTGCGAAGTTCGTTCGTGACGTGGAGAACGGCGAAGTCATCATCTGCGAAATCCAGCCTGACGGTTCGATCACCATCGATGCGCGCAAGCCTTCGAAGCCGCAGCCGGAGCGTCTCTGCCTGTTCGAATATGTCTATTTCGCCCGCCCCGATTCCGTCGTCGGCGGCCGCAACGTCTATACGACGCGCAAGAACATGGGCATGAACCTGGCCAAGGAAGCGCCGCTGGAAGCCGATGTGGTGGTTCCGGTTCCCGATGGCGGCACGCCGGCAGCACTCGGTTTTGCGCAGGAAAGCGGTATTCCTTTCGAATACGGCATCATCCGCAACCATTATGTCGGCCGTACCTTCATCGAGCCGACGCAGCAGATCCGCGCTTTCGGCGTCAAGCTCAAGCATTCCGCCAACCGGGCGATGATCGAGGGCAAGCGCGTGGTGCTGGTGGATGATTCCATCGTGCGCGGCACGACCTCGGTGAAGATCGTGCAGATGATCCGCGAGGCGGGCGCCAAGGAAGTGCATATCCGCGTTGCGAGCCCGATGATCTTCCATCCGGACTTCTACGGCATCGACACGCCGGACGCAGACAAGCTGCTCGCCAACCAATATGCCGATGTCGAGGCGATGGCGAAATATATCGGCGCCGATTCGCTGGCCTTCCTGTCCATCGACGGACTTTACCGCGCCGTTGGCGGCGAAAACCGCAACCCGGCCCGTCCGCAGTTCACGGACCATTATTTCACCGGCGATTACCCCACCCGCCTTCTCGACCAGAATGGCGAGGCGATGGGCAGCAAGATTTCCATGCTGGCCAGCAACGGCTGATACGCCTCACACAAGCGGCCATCCGGCTTCCGGTGGCCGCTTTTTTCTTGCCTTTTGTTCAGGCCCTAGCATGCGACGATATGATCGCTTGCGGAAAGCCAGCGGCGCTTCGTAGAAGGAAGCGCAATCAATTCCGGGGGAGACAATGACTACCGATCTGAAGGGGACTATCGATCTCAAGGGCCGCATCGCTCTCGTTACCGGCGCATCGCGCGGCATCGGCTATTTCACGGCGCTGGAGCTGGCCAAGGCCGGCGCGCATGTCATCGCCTGCGCCCGCACGGTGGGCGGCCTTGAGGAGCTGGACGACGCCATAAAGGCCGTCGGCGGCACGGCGACGCTGGTTCCCTTCGATCTCTCCGACATGAAAGCCATCGATGCGCTGGGCGCGAATATCTTCGAGCGCTGGGGCAAGCTCGATATTCTCGTCGCCAATGCCGGCGTTCTCGGCGTCATCTCGCCGGTTGGCCATATCGAGGCGAAAGTCTTCGAAAGGGTCATGAACATCAACGTCACCGCCACCTGGCGGCTGATCCGCTCGGTCGAGCCGCTGCTTCTGAAGTCGGATGCCGGCCGCGCGCTGATCCTGTCTTCGGGCGCCGCCCATAGCTGTCGCCCCTTCTGGGGCGTCTATTCTACCTCCAAGGCGGCAGTCGAAGCGCTGGCCCGCACCTGGGCGGCGGAAACGCAGAAGAGCGCCCTTCGCGTCAACAGCATCAATCCCGGTGCGACACGCACGGCGATGCGTGCGCAGGCCATGCCCGGCGAAGACCCGGCCACCGTGCCGCATCCATCTGAGGTGGCCGCAGCCATTCTTCCGCTCGCCTCGCCCGATCTCAAAGAAACCGGTAAACTCTTCCTCGTGCGCGAAGGAAAATTCGTGGATTACCGTCAGCCAGAGTGAATATTTTCCGCTCGGAGCGGCGGTTTGGCCACCACGGTTGCTCTTGACCGGGCCGCACCGCCGCGCCATAAAGCAAGATATGAGAACGATGATCTGCACCTGCTGCTGAGATTTTTTTTGCTGGTTCGCCACCGGCCAGATCGTTTTCGTCTCCCGCAAGGTCAAGAAAGATAAACGTTCCGGCCAGGATAATATTCTGCCTTTAGGGAACTGCCGCATGTCCTTGCGCCTGAAATTTCACAATACACTCACACGCGAAAAAGCGGAATTTGCACCGATCGACGCTGACAATGTGCGCATGTATGTCTGCGGCCCGACGGTTTATGATTTTGCTCATATAGGCAATGCGCGCCCGGTCATCGTTTTCGATGTTCTCTACCGGCTGCTGCGCCACGTCTTTGGCGAAGACCATGTGACCTATGCCCGCAACATCACCGATCTCGATGACAAGATTAATGCGCGGGCGCTGAGGGATTATCCGCATCTGCCGCTGAACGACGCCATCCATGCGGTGACGAAAAAGACCGCCGACCAGTTCCATGAGGATGTGGCCACGCTCGGCTGCCTTCCGCCGACCGTCGAACCGCGCGCCACCGACTACATCGCGGAAATG
Organism: Agrobacterium sp. ST15.13.015; assembly: GCF_027871645.1. NCBI lineage: Bacteria > Pseudomonadati > Pseudomonadota > Alphaproteobacteria > Hyphomicrobiales > Rhizobiaceae > Agrobacterium > Agrobacterium sp. ST15.13.015. The sequence goes on along the minus strand of NZ_JAQAHF010000002.1, from coordinate 77,165 downwards.
ATCGACCTCATCGAGAAGCTGATCGCCCGCGGCCATGCCTATACGGCTGGCGGAGAGGTGCTGTTCGATACCCGCTCGATGGCGGATTATGGCCAGCTTTCCAAGCGGCCGCTGGACGAGCAGCAAGCCGGCGCGCGCGTGGCGGTGGAAGCCCACAAGAAAACCCCCGGCGATTTCGTGCTGTGGAAGCTGTCCTCGGATAATGAGCCCGGCTGGGAAAGCCCCTGGGGCCGTGGCCGTCCGGGCTGGCATATCGAATGCTCGGCCATGGCCGGTCGCTACCTCGGCGAGGTCTTCGATATTCATGGCGGCGGGCTCGACCTCATCTTCCCGCACCATGAGAACGAAATCGCCCAATCGCGCTGCGCCAACGGCACGCATGTCATGGCCAATGTGTGGATGCATAACGGCTTCGTGCAGGTGGAAGGCCGCAAGATGTCGAAGTCCGAAGGCAACTTCGTGACGATCTACGAATTGCTGCACACGGAGAAATTCGGCGGCCGGAAATGGCCGGGCGAGGTTCTGCGCCTTGCCATGCTGATGACGCATTATCGCGAGCCGATCGATTTTTCGGTGAAGCGTCTGGAAGAAGCCGAACGCCTGCTCGCCAAGTGGCCGGCGGCGGAAGCCTCCGATGCTGCACCGGATGAAACCATGCTCGAAGCGCTCGCCGACGATCTCAATACCGTTGCCGCCGTGCAGGCGCTGCATGCGCTGGCGCATGCTGCCAACACCGATCCATCCAGGCTGCCCGCCTTTGCGGCGAGTGCTGCCCTGCTCGGTGTCCTGCCGAAGAAGGCGGAAATGGACGAGGCCATCGTTTCGGCCGTCGATGCGCTGGTGGAATTGCGTCTGGAAATGTTGAAGGCGAAGAACTTTGCGGAAGCGGATCGTTTGCGTGATGAGCTTTCCGAGAAGGGCATTCAGCTGAAGGATGGCAAGGACAAGGAGACCGGGGAGCGGACGACGACGTGGGAGTTGAAGCGGTAGGCTCCGCATTCGAGGCTCACCCCCCTCTGCCCTGCCGGGCATCTCCCCCTCAAGGGGGGAGATCAGCCAGAAGCACTATCTCAACTTCACTCTTAAGCGTTGAGATGGGCAAGGCCGAGCCACAGATCGATCTCCCCCTTGAGGGGGAGATGCCCGGCAGGGCAGAGGGGGGTAAACCCCACGACGCGCCCTTGCTTTCACCCACGCCATGCTCCAATCTCGCCACACCCCGATCAAGCCGCGAGCATCCCGTGCCCCATGCCAAGGTCAATCCTCAACATCGGTCACACGCCCGGCAGATGCGAAAGGCCATGACCGACGCAGAACTGAAGTTCTGGAACGCCGTCCGCGCTCACCGCCTTGACGGCCTGTCTTTCAGACGCCAGCTGCCGGTTGCCGGATATATCGTTGATTTCGCTTGCCCCTCGCATAAGATCATTGTCGAACTGGACGGGTTTCAGCACGCGGATGACGCTGCGGCAGCCTATGACCGAGAGAGAACACGCACGTTTGAGGAACTTGGCTGGACAGTCCTCCGTTTCTGGAACGAGGATATCCTCGGAGACATCGACAATGTCTGTCTCCACATTATCCGAATGGTGAAGGAGGACCGACCATGACGACATATACCGGCGGATGCCAGTGCGGCGCGATCCGTTTTCGCGCCTCCGGTGAACTGAAAGACAGTTCCATATGCCATTGCCGCATGTGCCAGAAGGCTTTCGGGGCCTATTACGCGCCGCTGGTTTCGGTGCGCGGCGTGGAATTCGAATGGACGCGGGGAGAGCCGAAACGCTTCCAGTCCTCCAGCGTCGTCAAGCGCGGTTTCTGCCCTGAATGCGGAACTCCGCTGACTTATGAAGCGCCTGACGGTGTGGCGGTGGCGGCCGGGGCCTTCGACGATCCGGCCGCGTTGCCGCCGACCATTCAGTGGGGCGTGGAACGCAAGATCGATTTCGTCGACACGCTTCACACGCTGCCTGCGGTTGCCACAGAGGACGACCTGACGCAGGTGGATTACCTCGCCGATCTCGTTTCCTACCAGCACCCCGACCACGACACTGAAAACTGGCCACCGGAGAAGAGATGATGAGTGAAGTGGGATTTACCGGCGGTTGCCAGTGCGGCGCCGTGCGTTTCCATGCGGGCAAGCTCGGCCGGGCCTCCATCTGCCATTGCCGCATGTGCCAGAAACATTTCGGCAATTTTTTCGGCGCGCTGGTCAGCGCCGATCAGGCTCATTTGACCTGGACACGCGGCCAGCCGTCCCTCTTCCGATCTTCGGGAAAAATCCATCGCGGTTTTTGCAACAAATGCGGCACGCCGTTGACCTATCATTATCCCGGCGGCGTGGAGATCGCCATCGGCGCTTTCGATGAGCCCGAGCGGATCGAGCCGCAGGTGCAGGTCAATTTCCACAAGCGCATGCCCTGGATCGAGCAGCTGTTCGGCAAACCGGCCGTGGAACAGGGCGTGGACGAGGCGGAGATCACCTCCTATCAGCACCCGGATCACGACACGCAGGTCTGGCCGCCGGAAGACGAGCGCGCATGAGCGGGGCCGAGGGTTTCAGCGGCGGATGCCAGTGCGGCGCAGTGCGTTATCGGATAGAAGGCGGTCTTCGTTATCCGCATCTGTGCCATTGCCGCATGTGCCAGAAGGCATCGGGCAATTATTTCATGCCGCTTGCCGCAGCTGCGCTTACGCAATTTGAAATGACCCGTGGCGAAGCAGCGTGGTTCCAGTCTTCCGATCACGTGCGTCGCGGTTTCTGCGGCCGATGCGGCACGCCGCTGTTCTATGACATGCCGGGCGCCGATTTCATCAATATCACCCTCGGTTCGCTGGACGAACCCCAGCGGGTAAGACCCGAGGCGCAATCCAATCTCGCCGGCAAAATGCACTGGTTCGGCGCGCTCGATGGCTTGCCGGTCGAGCCGGAACCTGCAACGGATAGCCCTCCCCCTCGGGTGAAAAATTGCCAGCACCCGGACCATGATACGGCCGAATGGCCAGCGAAGGACGATGACCCATGAGCGAAGAATTGCGCGGCCTTTACCCCGAGATCGAACCCTTCGAGACCGGCATGCTCGATGTCGGCGACGGCCACACGATTTATTGGGAACGGGTGGGCACGCGCGGTGGAAAACCGGCGGTTTTCCTGCATGGCGGCCCCGGCGGCGGGGTGAACCCCACGCATCGCCGCGTTTTCGATCCCGCCCTTTACGACGTCATCCTGTTCGATCAGCGCGGCTGCGGCCGCTCCACGCCGCATGCCGAACTTGAAGCCAACACCACATGGCATCTCGTTGCCGATATCGAAAGGCTGCGCGAACTCTGCGGCTTCGAAAAATGGCTGGTTTTCGGCGGTTCCTGGGGCTCGACGCTGGCGCTCGCCTATGCCGAGACCCATCCGAACCGCGTCAGCGAACTGGTTTTGCGCGGCATCTACACCGTTACCAGACCGGAACTGGACTGGTACTACCAGTTCGGCGTTTCCGAAATGTATCCGGATCGGTGGGAAAAATTCATCGCGCCCATCCCGCAAGCCGAACGCGGCGAGATGATGCAGGCCTATAACCGCTATCTCACCGGCACCGACGAGGCAAAGAAACTCGAATGCGCCAAGGCATGGAGCCAGTGGGAAGGGGCGACCATCTCGCTCGTAAGCGATCCCGACCGGGTCGAGGATTTTGGCGAGGATAAATACGCCATCGCTTTCGCCCGCATCGAAAACCACTTCTTCGTCAATGGCGGCTGGCTGGAGGAAGGGCAATTGCTGCGCGACGCCGGCAAACTGAAAGATATTCCCGGCGTCATCGTGCATGGGCGTTATGACATGCCCTGCCCGCTGAAATATGCCTGGCAGCTGGCCAAGGCCTGGCCGAAGGCGGATTTCCACATCATCGAGGCGGCCGGACACGCGATGAGCGAGCCGGGCATTCTTGACCAACTGATCCGCGCCAACGACCGTTTTGCCGGGAAATAACCCGTCCTTTCAGCGCCTTGCGACGGCCGGATAAGACAATGATTCAGGCGGGGCTTCCTGCGTGAATCGTCTCCTCCCGTCGCGGGGCAGCCCATTTCAAGGGCAGCGCGCCTTTTATTCATGCAGTTTTTCTCATGGACCCTTCACGGAAATGAATTGGCCGCCACTGTGGCGATCCGTTATAAAACGCTATCCGAACAATTGGCGGTACTCCCCATGGCACTCGACAAATCGCTCCCGGCCCAGGAGGGCGGCGACAGCGCGCGCGGTTTTGCTTTCGCGCTTTCCGCTTATCTGCTCTGGGGGTTTCTTCCCTTTTACATGAAGGCGGTTGCGCATATTTCGCCGATCGAGGTCATCGTCCATCGCGTCGTCTGGTCGGTGCCGATTGCGGCGGTTGTGCTGATTGCGCTCGGGCGCACGGCGGAAATCAGAACCGCGCTCAGAACCCCCAAGATGCTGGCAATGGCCAGCCTGACGGCCATCCTCATCAGCATCAACTGGGGCGTCTATATCTGGGCGATCGGGGCAGGCCGCGCGCTCGATGCCGCGCTTGGCTACTTCATCAATCCGCTGTTCAGTATTTTCCTCGGCGCGGTTCTTCTCAAGGAAAAGCTCTATCCGGCGCAGATCGCCGCCATCGGTCTTGTGGCGCTGGCGGTGGCCATCCTCACCTGGCATGCGGGCAGCCTGCCCTGGGTGTCCATCGCGCTCACCGTGTCCTGGGGTTTTTATGCCTTTTTCCGCAAGACTTTGCCGATTGGCGCGACGCAGGGCTTCCTGCTGGAAGTCATGCTTTTATCCATCCCCGCCGTGCTGGTGATGATCTGGCTTGCCTTCAACGGACAGGCGCATTTCATGGGCGGCAATTCCGCCGATACCTGGCTTCTGGCGACAAGCGGGCTCATCACGGCCGTGCCGCTCATCCTCTATGGCAATGGCGCGAAACTGCTGCGGCTGTCGACCATCGGCATCATGCAATATATCGCGCCGACGATGATCTTCCTCATCGCCATCTTCGTCTTCAAGGAGCCGTTCGACATGGTGCGCATGGCCGCCTTTGCGATGATCTGGGTGGCGCTGGCGATCTATACCGGCTCCAGCCTGCTGCGGCTCAAGCGCTAATCCGGGCTGCTTCCCTCATTCCTTTGCTCATCACGGGAATGAGGAGAGGTGGCGTCAATAATCCACCAGCAATTGCGGGTTGGCATCGTAACCGAAACGCGGTTTGACGCCGAGAAGGCCCGCCGTCTGGGCGATGATTTCGCGTGTCATCGGGGCTGCGGTGGAGGCCGCCGTGCGCCCGCCGTTCACGCCGGTTCTCGGGGCGTCGATCATCGTCAGCACGACATATTTCGGCTTGTGCATGGGAAAACCGGCCACGAAGGCGTTGAAATTGATATCCTTGGCGTAACGGCCATTGATCACCTTGTCGGCGGTTCCGGTCTTGCCGCCCACATGAAATCCTTCCACCTGCGCGCCACGGCCGGAACCCTTGATGCCGTTCCAGTTGAACAGGTAGCGCATATCGGCGCTCGTCCTGTCGTTGATGACGGTGCGCGCGAGCGATGCGGCGGCCTCTTTCGAACGTGGCAGGAAGGTCGGCGAAATCAGGTTGCCGCCATTGATCAGCGCGGCAGCGGCCACCGCCGTCTGCAACGGGGTGGTGGCGACGCCGTGGCCGAAGGAGATGGTGACGGAATTGATCTTCTTCCAGTTTCTCGGCTGGGTGGGCGTGGCGACGCCCGGCATTTCCGTGTCCATTCTGGTAAGCAGCCCGAGCTTCGTCAGGAATTGCTGATGGCCTTCTACCCCGACCTTGTCAGCCACCGCCGCCGTGCCGATATTCGATGAATATTGAAACACTTCCGGAATGGAGAGCGGCCGGTTCCGGCCCTTGAAATCCTTGATGGTGAAGCCGCCCATGCGGATCGGCCGCGACGCATCCACCACCGAACCCAGTGTGATCGCCCCGGCATCCAGCCCCATGGCGAGCGTAAAACTCTTGAAGGTGGAGCCCATTTCGAAGGTGGCGTTGCTCATCCGGTTGAACCAGCCCTTTTCGTACTCCCTGTCTATGCTGCCATCGGCAAGGGTGCGGGAAGGTTCGTTCGGATCGTAATCCGGCACGGAGGCCATGGCCAGCACCTCGCCCGTCTCCACATCGAGGATCACTGAACCTGCCGCTTCGGCCTGATAGGCGCTTTTCGCCTTCACGACCACTTCGCGGACGATGTTCTGTACCCTGAGATCGATGGAGAGACGCACCGGCTCCAGCGGCGCGCCGCTGGCAAGACCCACGGCGCGCAGATCGGCCAGGCCCTGCTGGTCGAGATAACGCTCCATGCCGGCAAGCCCCTGATTGTCGACATTGACGTGGCCGATAATATGCGAAGCGGTGGGGCCACCCGGATAAAACCTTCGCTTTTCCGGCCGGAAGCCGATGCCCGGTATGCCGAGATTGAGAATATCCGCCTGCTGCCGGGGTGTCAGCTGCCGTCGCAGCCACTGAAAACCGGTGTCCGAGCGCAACCGGCGGTGCGTTTCACGCCAGTCGAGATTGGGAATGACGGTCGCGAGTTTCTCCACCACCTCATCCGGATCGACGATCCGGCGCGGATCCGCATAAAGCGAGACCATGTTGAGATCGGTCGCCAGAAGCGTGCCGTTGCGATCGACAATATCCGGCCGGGAGGCGACGGCGTTGACGCCAGTATTGATCCATGCGGTCGCCACGGGTTCGGCAAGACCGTATTGCACGAGACGCGCGGCGACGACGCCATAGATGACAGCGAAGACGGCGATCACGATGCCGAGCCTCATGCGCGCATCGACCCTGCGGCGGGCGGCGGAACCGAGGAGCGCCTCCCTGCCCTTCGCGGAATTTCTCTGAATAATAAAATGCGCCCGGCTTTTGAGCCGCACCACAAAAGCAATCATTTCCCGATGACACCCACTCTCATGGCGGCGAAACGAATTCCGCGACACCAACGCCTTATTGAGGCTGGCACAGGATCAGTCGCGGGGCCATGAAAAGAGAGGGCGGAGCAATGCCGCCGTTAAATCTGTATTAATATACATTTAAAATTGTAACGAGCCGTGAGGCGGCCGTTAACAATCGTCGCACCGATCAGGATGAACAGACCGGGATTCAAGGCGAAAACCGCTTACGCTTTTCGCCATCCCGGCCTAGAGGCGGGAAATCACCGAAGGATCGCCTTCCGGCTTCTGCTGCGCCAGCGCCCGGTCGATGATGGCGGGCACGATATCCTTCACCTCGTCGATGACGAGCGGGTTGAGAAGATGCGCGCGGTGGATGAAACCTTGGTCGCGCATGTGCTGCACCAGTTCCAGCATCGGGTTCCAGAAACCGTTGATATTGGCAAAGACCATCGGCTTGGCATGGCGGCCGAGCTGCGCCCAGGTCATGATCTCGACGATCTCCTCCAGCGTGCCGACACCGCCAGGCAATGTCACGAAGGCATCGGAGCGCTCGAACATCATATGTTTGCGCTCATGCATGTCCTTGGTGATGACAAGCTCGTTCAATTGTCCGAGAGAATGGCGCGTCGCCTCCATATCGACCAGAAATTCCGGTATGATGCCGGTCACTTCGCCGCCATTGGAAAGAACGCCGCTGGCAACTGCGCCCATGATGCCCTTGGTGCCGCCACCATAGACGAGGCGAATGCCGTTTTCGGCAATGGATTTCCCAAGCGCGCGGCCCGCTTCCATATGGGCCGGATCACGTCCGGGCTGGGAGCCGCAATAAACGCAGATGGATCGAATCGCTGTATTTTTGTCCGTCATGAAGGGAAGGAACTATGTGCGATGCGGCACGTCAAGAAAATTTGGGAAATCCCTTGCAAATATGGCCTTTTGGCCACTCGCCGCTTGTCTGGCGCAAGGTAAGACGCTAGCAATCTCAACTCGTGTGAAAAGCTTGAAATACCCGGAGATTCCAGGATGAAAAACAATAAGGCCGGTTTGCTGGCGCTGATCGTGCTGGGCGTTGCGTCCCTGCTCATGATCTTTTTCGTCCTGCCGCGGATTTCAAACGACGGCAAACCGATCGGCGACGCCATCAACGAAGCCGGCAACGCCGTGAAGAACAGCGTTGAAATGGGCGCAGACAAGGCGGGCGACATTCTCTCCGACGCCGCCGAGGAAACCGCCAATATCGCCGACAAGGTCGGGCGGCGGGCCGCTTCCGCCACCCAGTCGATCAAGGATCTGACGACGCTTTTCGCCGATAGCAAGGTTCCCTCAGACGCCGATTTCGCGGCGGCGCGCAAGAAGGTCGAGACCTCGCTCAAGGAACTGACGAATATCGAAATTCCAGAGTCGCTCGACGAAACGACGTCGCGCCTCATCACCACCGCCCGCACGGCCGCTGAACGCACCACGGCGTTCCTGCGCGGCCTGCCCGACAATGCGGCGGCGGCGGCAGCACAGGTGCGTCGTCTGGCAGGCGTTTTCGCCGGCACCGACGATGGCGCGCCCGAACCGGCAAAACCGGCCGCAGCACCGGCCGATACGGCACAATCGTCTGCCGCCACGCCGACTTTCGACGTGCTGCGCGTCGAGCCGGACGGTTCGGCCGTGATTGCCGGCAAGGCACAGCCCGGCGCAAAGCTCGAAATCTTGAGCAACGGCAAGGTGGTCGCCCAGACGACCATCGACGGCACCGGCGATTTCGCCGCCGTTTTCGACAATCCGCTTCCGCCGGGCGATCACGAGCTGGTGCTGCGTTCAACCGATGCCAGCGGCAAGGCAACGCAATCCGAAGAAGTGGCCACGGTTTCCGTGCCTGACGGCAAGACGGGCGAGCTTCTGGCCATGGTTTCCAAGCCCGGCAAGGCAAGCCGCGTGCTGGCCATGCCGGAGGCGGCTCCGCCGGCGCTTCAGCCGCAAGCCGCGCCGTCGCAACAGCCCGCGGCAACACCTGAGCCCAGCGCCAACACCGCTTCCGCACCGCTCGCCGGTACTGCGGCTCCGTCCGCCGCGGCCCCGCTGACGTCGAGCGTCCAGGTCACTGCCGTCGAGTTCGAGGGATCGAAGATTTTCGTTGCGGGCTCCGCACCTGCCGGTTCGACGGTGCGTGCGCTGGTCGATGACAGGGAAATCGGCAAGAGCACCACGGAAGCCTCCGGCCATTTCGTCGTCGAAGGCGATGTCGATCTTAGCGTCGGCAGCCACATCATCACCGTCGAGGAACTGAATGCCGACGGCACCGCGAAGGTGCGTGTGCGCGTTCCCTTCGAGCGGCCGCAGACCGACCAGGCAACCGTCGCCATGCAGACGCCGTCCGCTTCGTCGTCAGCGACCACGACCGCGGCGCCGGCCGAAAACCTGAGCACGGCAAGCGACCGCGCCGCTTTCGAAAAGCTGCGCGCCGATGTCGCCAAGGCCTTCGGCATTCTTTCCAACCTCTACAAGGATCAGGCCACGCCTGCGCTCGATCAGGCCATTGCCGGCCGCTCCGCCGTCGTCATTGGTCTCAAGTCGCTTTCGGAATTCCGCACCGCAGCCGCGACCGAACCCGCCTTCACCGCTTTTGCGGGCGATATCACCGCCAAAGCGCGTCAGTTGCTGACATCGGTTGAAGCATGGCCGAACGATGTGGCGGCAATCGGCAAGGGTATTGCGTCGCTGGCAAGCCGCCTTGCCGAACTCCACATCACGGCACCCGCCGCGCCCGCGCCACAGGCGCCCGCCGGCACGCAGACCTTCGAGCAGGCGCCGCTGGCCGAGAGCCAGAACAGCGTCATCATCCGCCGTGGCGATACGCTGTGGCAGATTTCCCGTCGCGTTTATGGTCAGGGCGTGCGTTACACCACGATCTACCTTGCCAACGAAGATCAGATCAAAAACCCCGATCTGATCGAGCCCGGCCAGATTTTCGGCGTGCCGAAAGAGGCGCTGCCGAATGCGGAAGAACTTCACCGCAAGCGGCTGAAGAGCGGCTCCTGAGCATTTGGAGCGTTGCGGTGAACCCGCAACGACCCTATCTGTGACACGCGCGGCGGCTTGACCAAAGCCGCTGCCCTGCTGTCGGCTTCCGGCAGTGACCGGAGCGAATGATGGCCACGAAGAAAAAAACCATTTTGGCGGATTCCAGCAATCCCACCCAGACGCTGATCAATCTCTGGCCCTATATGTGGCCGGAAGGGCGGTGGGACCTGAAGATGCGGGTGATCTGGGCCACCGTGTACCTGGTCGTCGCCAAGCTGGTGCTGATCTCCGTTCCCTATTTCTTCAAATGGGCGACCGATGCGCTGAACGGCCGGCTGGATATGGCCGGGCTTGTTCCCGCCTTCCTGCTCGGCGCCGTCGCGCTGGTTATCGCCTATAATCTGACGCGGCTGATCCAGGTCGGACTCAACCAGCTTCGCGACTCGCTTTTCGCCAGCGTCGGCCAGCATGCGGTACGCCAGCTCGCCTACAGGACCTTCGTGCACATGCATCGGCTTTCTTTGCGGTTCCATCTGGAGCGCAAGACCGGCGGACTGTCGCGGGTCATCGAGCGCGGCACCAAGGGCATTGAAACCATTGTCCGCTTCACCATTCTCAACACCGCGCCGACCTTTATCGAATTCCTGCTGACGGCGATCATTTTCTGGGCCTCCTACGGTTTTTCCTATGTGCTCGTCACGGTCATCACGGTCTGGGCCTATATCTGGTTCACCGTGCGGGCCAGCAACTGGCGTATCGGCATCCGCCGCGCCATGAACGACAGCGACACCGACGCCAATACCAAGGCGATCGACTCGCTCTTAAATTTCGAGACCGTCAAATATTTCGGCAATGAGGAGATGGAGGCGCGGCGTTTCGACGTCGCCATGGAGCGTTACGAAAAATCGGCGATCTCGATCTGGACCTCGCTCGGCTGGCTGAACTTCGGTCAGGGCGTGATCTTCGGCATCGGCTCCACCGTCATGATGGTGATGTCGGCGCTTGCCGTGCAGCGCGGCGAACAGACCATCGGCGATTTCGTCTTCGTCAATGCGCTGCTGCTGCAGCTTTCGGTGCCGCTCAATTTCATCGGTTTCGTCTATCGCGAAATCCGCCAGGGCCTGACCGACATCGAACAGATGTTCGATCTTCTGGAGGTGGAGGCGGAAGTCACCGACAGGCCGGATGCAAAACCGCTCGCAGCCGGACCCGGCGCGATTTCCTTCCGCGACGTGCATTTCGCCTATGACCCCGAAAGGCCGATCCTGAAGGGCGTTTCCTTCGACGTGCCGGCGGGCAAGACGGTGGCCATCGTCGGCCCTTCGGGTGCGGGAAAATCGACGATCTCGCGGCTGCTTTATCGCTTCTACGATATTCAGGAAGGCTCCGTCACCGTCGACGGGCAGGATATTCGCGATGTGACGCAGAAGAGCCTGCGCTCGGTGATCGGCATGGTGCCGCAGGATACCGTGCTTTTCAACGACACGCTCGCCTACAACATCCGTTATGGCCGTCCCTCGGCCACCGACGAGGAACTGAGGGCGGCTGCGGATGCGGCGCAGATCAGCGCCTTCATCGGCAAGCTGCCGGAGGGTTACGCCACCATGGTCGGCGAACGCGGCCTGAAGCTTTCCGGCGGGGAGAAACAGCGCGTGGCGATTGCCCGCACCATCCTCAAGGCGCCGCCGATCCTCATTCTCGACGAAGCCACCTCGGCGCTCGATACGCATACGGAACAGGAAATCCAGAGCGCGCTCGACATCGTCTCGAAGAACCGCACGACGCTGGTTATCGCCCACCGCCTTTCCACCGTCATCGGCGCGGATGAGATCATCGTATTGAAGGACGGGCAGATCGCCGAACGCGGCACGCACAGCTCGCTGATGGGGCAGAACGGCCTCTACGCCTCGATGTGGAGCCGCCAGCGCGAGGCGATCCGCGCCGAGGAAATGCTGCGCCATGTCCGCGAAACCGACGATCTGGGTGTCATCGACCGCGGGGAACCCGCCCATTGATGGCTGTACGCCGGGGTAACAGGGCCAACGGGCGCACCCCACCATTGCCGGGCGGCCTTTTTGGCTGTAACCAGCTAGGCAAAATTTGTCGCATTGCCGTTTGGATCGTGTCGTATCGCGACCATATAGACGCGACAGACGGAAACCGGAGCAAGGAATCTCATGAATCTGTTCGACACCATTCGCAACACCATCGTACCGATCCACAAGGAAGGTTATGTCTTTGTGGCGGCCTTCTTCGTCGCATCGCTGGTGCTCGGCTGGATCGCCGAACCGCTGTTCTGGGTCGGTCTGGTGCTGACGGCCTGGTGCGCCTATTTCTTCCGCGATCCCGAGCGCGTCACGCCGCAGGATGACGACCTCATCATCAGCCCGGCTGATGGGAAGGTTTCCGCCGTGCAGAGCGTCGTTCCGCCGCTGGAGCTGGAACTCGGCAAGGAGCCGCTGGTGCGCATCTCGGTGTTCATGAACGTGTTCAACTGCCATGTGAACCGTTCGCCGGTGCGCGGCCGTATCGTCAATGTCGCCTACCGTCCCGGCCTCTTCCTCAATGCCGAAGTCGACAAGGCTTCCGAAGACAATGAGCGCAACGGCCTCGTCATCGAGACATCGCACGGCAAGGTCGGCGTGGTGCAGATCGCCGGCATGGTTGCACGCCGCATCGTCTGCTGGGTAAAGCCGAATGAACCAGTCGATGCCGGTGAGCGTTTCGGTCTTATCCGTTTCGGTTCGCGCCTCGATATCTTCCTTCCCGCAGGTTTCGAGCCGCGTGTATCGGTCGGCCAGACGGCGATTGCCGGTGAAACCGTGCTCGCCGAATTCGGCTCCGCCAAGGGTCCGGTCGTCAGCCGCCGCGGCTGACGGAAACAGGAAGGGCATGCGCATGGAAACGCCGATCGCCGAGCCGCAACAGAACGGCAAACCAGAGGGCCGCAGCGACAGCGGCCGTGGACCGCGGCTGAGGGAAATTCCCTTTCGCCTCGTCGTTCCCAATCTCATCACCGTTCTGGCCATCTGTGCGGGGCTGAGCGGCGTGCGTCTCGCCATCGAGGGGCGGTTCGAGCTGGCCGTCGGCATGGTGCTGCTGGCCGCCTTCCTCGACGGCATAGACGGGCGCATCGCCCGCATGATGAAAGCGACGTCCAAATTCGGCGAGCAGATGGATTCTCTGGCCGATATCGTCAATTTCGGTGTCGCCCCTGCGCTGGTGGTCTATGCCTACCTTCTCGATCAGGCACGCTCCATCGGCTGGATCGCCGCCCTCATTTACGTCATCGCCGCCGGCCTGCGTCTGGCGCGTTTCAACGTCATGATCGAGCGGCCGGTGAAGGCGCCCTGGCAGAATGAGTTCTTCGTGGGCGTTCCCGCCCCGATGGGCGCCATGCTGGTGCTGCTGCCGGTTTATCTCGGCTTCCTCGGCGTCGAGCCGGACAAGCCCTTCGCCTATGTCGCCGCCGCCTATACCGTGCTGATCGGTTACCTCCTCATCAGCCGCCTGCCGGTCTGGTCGGGAAAATCGGGCACCAGCCGCATTCGCCGCGATCTGGTGCTGCCAATGATCCTCGTCGTCGTGCTTTATGTAGCGATGCTGATGAGCTTCACCTGGGAGGTTCTGGTTCTGACGGTTGCCGCCTATCTCGTCTTCATTCCCATCAGCGCCCGCCTCTGGCATCGCCGCTACGGCACGCTGACCATCGAGGAAGACGGGCATGACGACGCCAATGGCGGCAACGGCCTCGATCGCGGTATTTAAAACCGCAGGTTTATTTTTTCTCGCACAAGCCGGCGCAGGATGTGACGCAAAATGTCGCAGCCTGAAAAGCCGGCTTCGTTTTTCTTCGCCTCGAATCCGTCAAGATTAGCCGCGAAAGAAGTGGCTCACACGCATCGCAACGGCGATTGGCGTGAATTGTGGAGAGAGAGAAATGACGAACGAGACGAAGGCGCAGCCGCAGGCGAAGCCCGACCTCAACAGCCACTACCGCCCGCTCGGACTGAAGGCCGTTGCGGCCGCAGCCCTGATGCTGAAGCGCAAACCTGCCGCCAAAACCGCCTGAAAATATTTGGTTTTTTGATTTTTCGAATTTTGCGGACTGTCCGGAAAACGGAACGTTCCCACCGGAAAATCGACAATCACGCGGCGCCTTTCCGGGCGCCGTTTTTGTTTCAAGCACTGCCGCTAAATTGCAGCGCGTCAGTCATTCATAAAATCGGCAGCCTTCTGTAACGAAGCTGCAACGAAAGTGTAGTAAAAATCTCGCCTTCCACAAGAAGGCTATACGAACACCGACGTATAGATTAGTGAATACAAAAGAACTTTTCTATTCCGCATTTTTTTCCACAACAATGCATAAGCCGGCTTTCGAATCCGCAGACACGCGGATGACGAATATTCGGCGTTGAGGAAAGATTGTGAAGACAGGCCAGGGGGGCTTGGGACGGCCATGCAGGATAAAATCCTTCTGATTGAAGATTCCGTTGCTCTTTCCATGCTGCTGAAGACGCGGCTTTCGGAAGAAACGGAAGCCGAGGTCGTCCATTGCGACAGCATGGCCGCAGCCGATACCCTCATGCAGGCCCATAGTTTCACGCTGGCGCTGACGGGTCTCAACCTACCCGATGCGCCGAAGGGCGAGATTCTCGCACTTCTATCCGAGCGCAAGGTGCCGGCCATCGTTTTCACCGCCACGGTGGATGAGGAGGCGCGCAAGCGCTACGCCGAAAAGAAGATCATCGATTACATCGTCAAGGACGGTCATCGCACCGTCGATGCAGTCGTCAGAACCGTCCAGCGGATTTTGAACAACAAGCTATTCTCCGTTCTTGTGGTCGATGATGTGCGCGCGGCACGGTCCGGCCTCGTGGAAATTCTGGAGCGGCAAAATTTCAGGGTCAGCGAGGCCCACTCCGGCAAGCAGGCGCTGGAAATCCTGTCGCAGAACCCGACGATCCAGCTCGTCATCACCGATTATCATATGCCTGACATGGACGGTTATGAGTTGACGCGCCGCATCTGCGACAGCCGCTCATCCGAAGATTTGCGGGTGATCGGCATATCGTCCTCCACAGACCGGTTGCTTTCGGCAAGCTTCCTGAAGGCTGGCGCCTCGGATTTCGTCTACCGCCCCTTCGTGCCGGAAGAATTGCAGTGCCGCATCGATAACAATATCGAGACGTTGAAGCAGCTCAAACGCCTGCGCGAACTGGCCGAACGCGACCACCTTACCGGCCTGCCGAACCGCCGCTCCTTCTTCGAGCGCACGCGGGCGCTGATGGATGTCATCAACGGCAATGACGAGAGCGGCGCCATTGCCATTCTCGACATCGACCATTTCAAGAAGATCAACGACACGCTGGGCCACGATGCCGGCGACAGGGCGCTGAAAAAGCTGGCCGAACTGCTGCATGACATGTGTGACGAGCAACGCCACATTCCCGCCCGCCTGGGCGGCGAGGAGTTTGCCGTGTTCCTGCGCGGGCTGGATGCGCACGCCGCCTATCAGTTCTGCGAGGAGCTGCGCGGACAGGTGGAAAAGAACGGCCGGCAGCTGAGCGGTAGCAGCCTCGCCCTGACGATTTCGCTCGGCGTCGTGGAGATCGAAAAGGGCGAACCCTTCGACAACCAGCTGAATGCAGCGGACCAGCTGCTCTATCTCGCCAAGGCGAATGGCCGTAACCGCGTTTATTCCGACATCATGATCCAGGAAGGCCTGCAGAAGATCGGGCGGAACGGCTGATTCTCTCGGGTGCCGTCAAAACAATGACATCTGCCCTTCGTCCTTTGCCGGCTTGATCTTCGCCAGCGGTGCGCTTTCCGGCACCGGCTCGATCAGATCCGCACCGACATTGGCGACCTTGTTGACCTTGTCCGATACCGGGATCATCTCGAAAAAATCATCCTGAACCGGCCGCATCAGATCGGCGACCTCGCGCGGCTCCTGGGCCTTGCAATCCAGCCAGCGGCTGAAATCCTCGGGCGCGATGACAACAGGCATGCGATCGTGAATACGGCCGATCGCGGCATTGGCGGCGGTGGTGAGGATCGCGCCGGTATCGACCTCCGAGCCATCGGCGGAAGACCAGGTTTCCATAAGACCGGCGAAGGCGACGATGCCGCCGCTTTTCGGGCGGATGAAATAGGGCTGTGGTTTGGCGCCCTCCTCCTTCGGCGGGCGTCGCCATTCGTAAAAGCCGGTGGCGGGAACGAGGACGCGGCGATGGCGCATGGCGGCGCGGAAGGAGGCCTTGCCGATGGCGGTTTCCGACCGCGCATTGATGAGCAGCGGAAAATCCTTCGGATCCTTCACCCAGCCCGGCAGAAAACCCCAGCGGACCAGCACGGCCCGGCGATTGGGCAGGTTGCTGCCGCGCTCCGGTCGCTCGCCCTCCATCACGACCAGAATGGGCTGCGTCGGCGCGATGTTGAAACGGGCGGGAAAATCCTCAAGGCCGATCAGATCGAGATAGTCGGCGATCTCCTCGGGCGTCGCCTTCAGCACGAAACGTCCGCACATGCTTTTCTCCTCAACCCCTTGGCCCGAACAGGATGATGGCGGTGCCGGCAAGGCAGACGACGCCGCCGGCAATATCCCACCGGTCCGGCGCGTGCCCTTCCACGCCCCAGAGCCAGAAGAGCGAAGCGGCAATGTAAATCCCGCCATAGGCGGCATAGGCCCTGCCCGCCGCCTCTGTCGGAACCAACGTCAGAAGCCACGCGAAAGCCGCCAGCGCCACCATGCCGGGCAGCAATATCCACCCGGTCTTGCCGAGTTTCAGCCAGGCCCAGAAGGAAAAGCAGCCGGCAATTTCGGCAAGAGCCGCCAGGACATAGATAAGATAGACCTTCATTCCACCGTCTTTAACATGCACAATCGCGCCAGTTCCGGACTATAAGCATCGGCACGGAAACCGGAATCGATTTTTCCGAGCCATGTACCACTATAGACAGGCCGGCAACGGCCGAAACAAGCGAAACCATTCATGACCCTCCGTATCAAGCCCCGCCCCGCCTCCTCCGCCATCGTCAGGAACGGCGACCGGCTGCTTCTCGTGCGCCGCATCAACCCGCCTTCGAAGGACATGTTCGCCTTTCCGGGCGGTCGCGGCGAAGACGGCGAAACGCCGGCCGAGACGGCGCTGCGCGAATTGCACGAGGAAACCGGCATCGTGGCGCGCAAGCCGCAGCTTTTCGCGACATACGATCTTCCCTCCCGCGACGCCGAAGGGGTGCTGACGAGCCATTATTTCCTGTCGGTCTTTACCGTGGAAACCGATGCCGATCCGCTCGTGACTGTCGGTGACGATGCGGCGGATGCGGGCTGGTACACATTGGCGGAAATCCGCCTTCTGCCGGCGCCGGAAAGCGTCGTCGAATGCGCCGAGCGCCTGCTTGCATGATTGCCAGCCAGCCAGAATCGCTATTATCTAGGGCCGATCCGCCCGCCGGATGGTCGCGAGCCAACAGTTCACGAGCCAATAGTTCACGAGTATGTGTGGGGCAGAATAGAATTTTGATACGGCCAACCATCTTCCTGTCTCTTTTTCTGACAATGCTTGCCACCGCCGGGCAGCAGGGCATCGCTTATGCGCAGCCTTCAAAACCCGGTTCCGAGGTGCGTCCGGCGGAAGCCGCGCCGCCCAAGCCCGCTCCTTATGACGACAAGCTCGCACGGCTGTCGGAGATACTGGGCGCGGTGCAATATCTCAGAACCCTGTGCCCTTCTTCCGGACCGGAGGACTGGCGCAGATCGATGAGCGATCTTCTGGCTGCAGACACGGCCAACGAACCTGAACGACGTCAGCGCATGACGGCTGCATTCAACCGTGGATACCGCTCCTTTGCGGCCATCCACACCAGTTGCACACGCGCCGCCATCATGGCAGAAGAGAACTACCGTAACGAAGGGGCAACACTCGCGCAGGAAATCGCGTCCCGGTTCGGAAATTAGAGGATTATTAACCTCTTTTCGCCGCAGGCCGTGCCGTTTTGATAAAAGGCTGCTAGTGTTGTTAACAGGGTGGTAAGGACTTGCCCGCCCTGTCGAGGATGAAAGATGCAGACAAGCCGTAACGAAATCGACGATATGATCGTGCATGAAAAGATGCAGGTCGCTCTGGAACACCAGAACGAGGCATGGGCTGACGGCATGGCCGACGGCATCGAGCCGGAGATCATCGCCGATGCCGCCATCGCTCTGGCCATGCGCGAAACCATCCGTATCCATGGCGAGGCCGGCGCTGAAGCAATGCTGGAATCGCTGCGCCAGCGCATGCTTCAGGGCGAATTTTCGCCGCAGCGGGTAATACAGTAAAGCCGGGGTCTATCATGTCTTGCCTGAGCAAGGGGCTTTTGCGCTCTTCCGCCCTGCTGTCCATCCTGCTTGCCCTGACCGCCGGGCCGATTGGCATGCCAGGCCGCGCCTTTGCCCTTTCCGAGCTGAAGCCGGCGCAGAACACCGAAAGCGAGCCTAAGGCTGAGAATGGCGGTGAGCCGCAGCAGGCCCAGCCCGCAGAGCCGGACGAGATCGAAGGCGATTCGGAAGGCATTCCCCTGCCCGACCCTCTGGTGGACCGTTCCGCCAACCAGTCGAACCAGCAATCCTCCAAGCCCGACAACACGCCGGAAATGTCCGTTGTGATCGAGCACGACATTTCCAAGGCGCCGGAACCCGTGCGCAAGCTGCGCCAGCAGATCATCGAAGCTGCCGCCTCGGGCGATATCGAAAAGCTGCGGCCCTTCATCGCCGCCGGCCAGAAAGAATTCCGCATCGACGGCAATGACGGCGAAGACCCGATTGCGGCGCTGAAAAGCTATTCCGGCGATCCTGACGGGCTGGAAGTGCTGGCGATCATCATCGACCTGCTGTCGACCGGATATGCCCATATCGATGCCGGCACGCCTGACGAAGCCTATGTTTTCCCCTATTTCGCCGGAAAGCCGCTGAATACGCTGACTGCGCCGGAAAAGGTGGAGCTTCTGCGCATCATCACCGCGGGCGATCTGGCGGACATGCAGGAATATGGCAATTACAGCTTCTACCGGGTCGGCATTTCGCCCGATGGCAAGTGGAAGTTCTTCACCGCCGGCGATTGATCGCATCGCGGTGCTTGCCGTTCTCTGGCAAAAATCCTAACTGTGCGGAATGAGCATTCCGGCAAAGCGCATCGGCTTTTGCCGGAGTTCACAGAGTCTCGACGAACCGAACGGTGACGCCATGCCTTCCGCCCTTCTTGCCAACCGCCGCCTGATCCGGGTTTCCGGCACCGGCGCCGAGGAATTTCTGAACAACCTCATCACCGCAGACGTTGAAAACCTGCCGGAAGGCGAAGCACGGGCCGCAGCCCTTCTTACGCCGCAGGGCAAGATCCTGTTCGATTTCATGATCTGGCGCGATGGCGGCGATTATCTGATCGAGACGGGCGTCGCCGAACAAGACGCGCTGCTGCGCCGCCTGACCATGTACAAGCTGCGTGCACCGGTCGATCTCAAAGCCGAGACTGTCGAAGGCGTGAGTGTCTTCTGGAACGAGACTGCGCCGACGGCAGGCATTCGGGATGGTCGTTTCGGCAAGGCTGGCATCGATCTTTACCGTATACCGGGCGCATCCGCATCCGGCGACATCGCCGCCTATGATGCGCTCCGTGTCGAGCATGGGATTGCCCAATCCGGCCGGGACTATGCGTTGCAGGATGCCTTTCCCCATGATGTGCTGATGGATGTGAATGACGGCGTTTCCTTCAGGAAGGGCTGCTTTGTCGGTCAGGAAGTCGTCTCGCGCATGAAACATCGCGGCACGGCAAGACGCCGCGTCGTCACCGTTTCGGCCGAAGGCGCGCTTCCCACCAGTGGGACGGAGATGACCGCCGATGGAAAACCGGTCGGCACGCTCGGAACCATTTGCGGCAACAGGGCGCTTGCCATCGTTCGGATCGACCGCATTGCCGATGCGCTCGCATCCGGCACGCCGCTTCTGGCGGAGACTGTTCCCGTGACCGTGGCCCTGCCCGCCTGGAGCGGCCTTTCCTTCCCGGCCGCCGATCCGGCAGCGCGGGCGGAGGACTGAGAGTGGCGCCTGCAAAAAGCCCGCGCGCCTGGCAGCGCATGCTGTCCGGCCGGCGGCTCGATCTGCTCGACCCGTCGCCGCTCGATGTGGAAATCGCCGATATCGCCCATGGCCTTGCCCGCGTTGCCCGCTGGAACGGCCAGACGCGCGGTGACTACGCCTTTTCCGTCGCCCAGCATTGCCTCATCGTCGAGACCATCTTCCGCCGCATGTGCACAGGTGCGACGCCTGATGACATGCAGATGGCGCTTCTGCACGATGCGCCGGAATATGTCATCGGCGACATGATCTCGCCGTTCAAATCCGTGGTCGGCGGCGGTTACAAGACCGTGGAAAAACGGCTTGAAGCCGCCGTGCATCTGCGTTTCGGCCTGCCGCCGCATGCATCGCGCGATTTGAAGGACCGCATCAAGAAGGCCGATACGGTCGCCGCCTTTTTCGAGGCGACGGAGCTTGCCGGTTTTTCCACCGCCGAGGCGCAGAAATTCTTCGGCCTGCCGCGCGGCATTACCCGCGACATGTTCGACATCACGCCCCTGCCCTCAACCGAAGCGCAAAAGCTGTTCATCGAACGTTTCGAGGCCATCGAGGCGATGCGTGCCGTCAAGACGGGGAGTGCGACATGACCGCCATTGTCGTATCGCCGCTGTCGCGGATCGCGGAGATGGCCGTCAAACACAAGGCCCGCGAAATGGTGACGCTGATCGCCAAAGAGCAGTCCTTTCACCGCCCCGCCGTCATTGCCGCAGACCGGCATCTGACGCTTGCCATGAACGACATCGCATTCAAGGGCACCGCCGATCTCATCGCGCCTGACGATGCACATGTGCTGAAGCTGATCGATTTCGCCCGGCAATGGGACCAGTCAGCACCACTGCTCATCCATTGCTGGATGGGTGTTTCCCGCTCACCCGCCGCCGCCGTCATCGCCGCGCTCAGCCTTTATCCGGACCAGGATGAGATCGAACTTGCGCTGCGCCTGCGCGCCGTCTCGCCCTATGCCACGCCCAATGCCCGCATCATCGCCATCGGCGACCGTCTGCTCGGGCGCGATGGCCGGCTGGTGGCGGCGATCAAAAAAATCGGCAGGGGCGCGGATACGGATGGTAACGTGCCCTTCGTGCTGCCGCTTGGCAACTGAGGTGGTTTTGGCGGAACCCTCACGGCGTCCAGTCGTTACCAACCCTGAAGAGCAATGAAAATCACAGGATAATTCATGGAACAACAGGCAACGGATATCATCGTCGCATCGCAGGCGGCGTTGCAGCAGGCAAGCGCGCTTGCGGTGCAATATTCCTTCTCGGTCGTCGGTGCGCTTCTGCTGCTGATCGTCGGCTGGCTGGCCGCCACTTTCCTGCAACGCTGGGCTTTTCAGGGCCTGTCGCGCATTCGCGGTTTCGATGCGACACTCGCCGGTTTCTTCGCCGGCGCCATCCGCTATGTGGTTCTCATTCTGGTGCTGGTCATGGTGCTTGGCCAGTTCGGGGTGCAGACGGCCTCCATTCTCGCCGCCCTTGGCGCCGCCGGTCTGGCCATCGGCCTTGCGTTGCAGGGCACGCTGCAGAATATTGCCGCCGGCATCATGCTTCTGGTGCTGCGCCCCTTCCGGGTCGGCGAATATATCGAGACCAGCACGGTCAGCGGCACGGTGATCGAGATCGGGCTGTTTGCGACCGAGCTGAAGACCAGCGACGGACTTTACCGTCTCGCGCCCAACTCCACGCTCTGGAACGTGCCCATCACCAATTACAGCCGCTTTCCCTCGCGCCGTCACGAACTCAGCCTGACGGTCAAGAATGACGAGGATCTGGCGGCCGCACAGGATATGCTGATGAAAGTCGTGCGTTCGGAGAGCCGGGTTTTGCTGGACCCCGCCCCCGTTACTTTCGTCGATTCGGTCAGCGCCGACAGCGCCACCGTCAAATTGCGCTACTGGGTGCGCAGCGACACTTTTTTCGCGACGACCCGCGATGTGACGAAAGCCATGAAACTCGCCTTCGACGAGCGCAAGGCGGAAGTGAGCGCCCAGCCGGCCTGAGACCTCACGTTTTCCTTTTTTCCAAGCGCGGTGGCTACAACAGCCATCGCGCTTTTTCGTTGCGCCACGTAGCAGCGCGCACTTGCATCCCGCGAATGCGGCCTCTATAGGTCGATACGTAATGTTATTACGTAACTATCTTCGTCGATATGAGAGGGCCGAAACAATGCAGAAGATACTCACCCGCGTCACCGGCGCCGTCGCACTAGGTTCCATGCTGCTGGCGGCAACCGCGGCAATGGCTGCCGGTGGCGACAAATCCGCAGCCCACAGCCACGACCATGGGCACGATCACGGCCACCAGATGACCGAAGCTGAAAAGCAGATTTACAAGGGTTATTTCGAGGATGCGCAGGTGAAGGCGCGCACGCTTTCCGACTGGGAAGGCGACTGGCAGTCTGTCTATCCCTATCTGCTGAACGGCTCGCTTGATTCCGTCATGGCCGAAAAGGCGGCGCATGGCGACAAGACGGCGGCGGAGTACCGCGCCTATTACGAGATCGGTTACAAGACCGATGTGAACCGCATCGTCATCAAGAGCGACAGCGTGGCGTTTTATAAGGACGGCAAACCCGCTGAAGGCATCTATGTCAGCGATGGCCATGAAATCCTGACCTACAAGAAGGGCAATCGCGGTGTCCGCTACATCTTCAAGAAAACCGGCGGCGATGAGGCCGCGCCGCAATTCATCCAGTTCAGCGACCACTCCATCGCCCCGGTCAAGGCAGGCCATTACCATCTCTACTGGGGCAACGACCGCAAGGCACTGCTGGACGAAGTGACCAATTGGCCGACCTACTACCCGTTCCTGATGGACGGCGGCGATATCGTCGAAGAAATGGCGGCGCATTAACTTCGCACGACATTCCGGCACGGGCATATTCTTCATGCCCGTGCTGCATTCCTTATTGCCCCATAGTGGAGCGATGCGCCCAGCCGGTCATGCGCTTTTCAAGCCAGGCCATGATGGCGTACATGACGATGCCTTCCACCGCGAGCATCAGCAGGCCGGCAAAGACGAGCGGCACATTGAACTGGCTTTGCGCCGAACTCATCATGTTGCCGAGGCCGTAATTGGAGGCGACGGTTTCCGACACCACCGAGCCGACGAAAGCGAGCGTGATGGCGATTTTCAGCGAACCGAAGAAATAGGGCATGGAGCGCGGAATGCCGACCTTCAGCATGATGTCCATCTTCTTTGCGCCAAGCGCCCGCAGCACATCTTCCGTTTCCGGCTCTATGGTGGCAAGCCCGGTCGCGACGTTGACGACGATGGGGAAGAAAGAGATCAGGAAGGCGGTCAACACGGCAGGCACTGTGCCGATGCCGAACCAGATGACGAGGATGGGCACCAGCGCCACTTTCGGGATGGCGTTGAAGCCGATCATCAGCGGATAAAGCCCGGCATAAATGGTTTTGGACCAGCCGATGAACAGGCCGATGGCGAGGCCGGCGGCCACCGCAATGGCGAAACCCAGCGTCGTGGTATAAAGCGTCTGCAGCGAATTCTTCCAGATCGGCGACCAATATTGCAAGATGGCCTGTCCGACCCTTACCGGTGACGGCAGAATGGTGGGCGGCATTTTCAGCGCGTAGACCAACAGTTCCCACAACACGAAAAGCGCCAGCGTATAAAGCCAGGGCGCGGCTTTCACCCAGTTGACGCGGGCAATCAGCGGCTTGCGCGGCTCGGCCACAACGGTGCCTTCCATGATCGCGCTCATGCCGCCACCCTCGCCTGCGCGATCTCGCCATGCAGTTCCTGCACCATGTCGTTGAAACCCTTGTCATACATGATATCGAGCTGGCGCGGGCGGGCAAACGGCACGCGGTGTTCCGCCAGCACCCGGCCCGGCCTTGCGCTCATCACGAAAATCTTGTCGGCCAGAAATGTCGCCTCGCGCAGATCATGGGTCACGAGGATGATGGTGACGCGCTGCGCGGCGTGCAGGTCGCGGATGACGCACCATAATTCCTCGCGGGTGAAGGCATCGAGCGCACCGAAAGGCTCGTCCAGCATCAGCAGTTCCGGTTCGTGGATCAAGGCCCGGCAAAGATTGGCGCGCTGCTGCATGCCACCGGAAAGCTGCCACGGATACTTCGAACCGAACCCCTTCAGGCCGACGATTTCCAGAAGGCGCTCGGCTTTCGCGACATACTCCGCCTTGTGGGCGCGCAGGCGTCGACGATGTTTCTCGACGATCTCCAGCGGCAGCAGGATGTTCTCAAGCGTGGTGCGCCACGGCAGCATCGTCGGGTTCTGAAACGCCATGCCGACGATGGAAACCGGCTCCGTGACCTGCCGCCCGGCAACGATGACATTGCCCCTCTGCGGAATGTGCAGCCCTGTCACCAGTTTCATCAGGGTCGACTTGCCGCAGCCGGAGGGTCCGACCACGGCGGCGAATTCACCCTTGTCGACCGTGAGATTCAAGCCGGATACGGCCAGCGTGCCGGCGGAGCCGCCATAGCGCATGTCCACACTGTCTATTTCCACGAGATGTGACATTGCTGTTCCCTATTTTGGCGCGCGCCCGCGGCCCCATCATCCTCGCCTCAATTTCGAGGCAATCGCTTACGCCCGGCGTCGCTGCTTGTTTCTTCTCCCCGCCGGGGAGAAGGTGGCCCGAAGGGTCGGATGAGGGGGCAACGTCAGCGATAGACCGCACCCTTGCCCCCTCATCCCGCTGCCGCGACCTTCTCCCCGGCGGGGAGAAGAAATTTGCGGCGCCCGCTCGCTCTATCCGCAACGGCTATCCCAATCAGGGAAGCATGCGTTCTTCCTTGGCCGGCAGATAGGTCGCGTCGAAGACCTGCTCCGCCTTGACGTTGCCCTTCAGGCCAAGAGAAACTTTCAGCGTCTCGATGGAGGCGGAAAGCCGGGCCGGATCGACGCCGCCCATGCCGTTTTCCACCACATAGGGCGTCTTGATATTCATGCTGTTGGCCATGTTGAGGCGTTCAAGCTCGATGGCGCTGTCGAGCGTCTCGTTGCGCTTGAGCACGGCCGCCACGCCCTCTTCCGGGTTCTTGACGGAATCGGCGAAGCCCTTGGCCAGCGCTTTCAGGAAGCCCTTCACGGCATCCGGGTTTTTCTCTGCGAAATCAGTGTTTACCAGCACCGCATTGCCATAGAGATTCAAGCCGTGCTCGGCCATCAGGATGGTCGAGATATCGTCATCGGCGATGCCCTGTTTCTTGAGGTTGAGGATCACCGAAAAGGCAAAGCCGAAAACGGCGTCGACATCGCCCTTGGCGAGCATCGGTTCACGCACCGGAAAACCGATCGATTCGATCTTGATCTTGCTGTCATCGAGACCTGCTACCTGTTTGAAGGCAGGCCATTGCGCAAACGCGCCATCCGGTGGCGGCGCGCCGAGCTTCTTGCCTTCCAGCGACTTCGGATCGCCGGTGACGCCGAGCGACTTGCGGCCCACCACGGCAAAGGTCGGGCGCTCATAGACCATATAAACGGCCTTGATCTTCTGGCTCGGATCCTCGTCGAGGAACTTCATCACCGAGTTGATGTCGCCGAAGCCCATCTGGTAGGCGCCGGTCGCCACGCGCGGAATGGCTTCCACCGAGCCGTTGCCGCTATCGATGGTGACATCGAGACCTTCAGCCTTGAAGTAACCCTTATCGAGCGCCAGCAGGAAACCGGCAGCGGGGCCTTCGAACTTCCAGTCGAGCGTGAATTTCACCGGCGTTTCGGCCCGCGCCTCGACGACCGGCAGCGAAAAACCAGCGGTTACACCGATGGCGGCAATGGTCAGAGCCCTGGTCAACAACCTGCGCGTTAAAATCATCTATTCCCCCTGATGGTTTTGTTGGATTGGTTGCATAAGACCCAATTCCAGCCCTCAAGGCAAGATAAAATTGCATACAAAATAGCCGTTATTTTGTATGCTTATTTTATATGCATAAACGGGCGCAGGGCAGGCAAAAAGCCGGCATTTTGCCCATCGCGCATGCAACGAAGCGAAAGCGGGATCGTTCACGCAGAGAACACAGCGTTCTCATTTGCCGGGGTTGCGGATCAGGGGCAGCGTGCGACAAATGGGGCCACGAACAGCAGGCGAAACAGCGGGACGGCAAGATGAATTCTGCACTGGGCATACACCACATCACCATGATTACCCGCAAGGTGCAGGCGAATGTGGATTTTTACGCCGGCTTTCTGGGCCTGAGGCTGGCCAAGCGCACGGCCGGTTTCGAAGACGCTATGCAGCTGCACCTGCTTTATGGCGACGATATCGCTTCGCCCGGCTCGCTTCTGACATTTCTCGTCTGGGAAGATGGTGGTCAAGGCCGTGTCGGCTATGGCCAGACGCTGGAGATTTCCGTGGCCATCGATCCCGCCGCCATCGGCTTCTGGCTAACGCGGGCACTGAAATTCGGCATGCGGGCGGAAGGCCCCTCCGATGAGTTCGGCGCTCCGGTCATCCGGCTGAAAGACCCTGACGGCCTGATCGTCAAGCTGGTCGGCACCCACGCCTTTGCCGATGCCACGCCGCATGTGACGGACGACATTTCCGCGCAGGACGCCATTCGCCGCATCTATGGCGCAACGGTGCTGAGCGAAGTGCCGGAAGAAACCGTGGCGTTTCTGGAGAAACATTTCGGTTACCGGCAGGAAAGCCAGGCAGGCGCAATCCGCCGGCTCGTTTCCGAAAGCGGCGACATTATCGACGTGCGCGACGCCGCCGGCTTCTGGTCAAGCGCGCCGGGCACCGGCACCGTCGATCATATCGCCTTCCGGGCCAAGGACATGGACGAGCTGAACGCGGTTCATGCCGGGCTGAAATCGCTGAATTCCAGCACCACCAATGCCCATGACCGCAAATATTTCCACTCGCTCTATGTCCGCGAACCGGGCGGCGTGCTGATCGAAATGGCGACCGACGGGCCGGGCATGACCGTGGACGAACCGTTGGAATCGCTGGGGAAAAAACTGTTTATCCCACCGCTCTTCATGAAGGATGAGGCGGATGTGCGTGTCGCCCTGCCGCAGTTTGCGATGCCGGGCGAAGAGCGCATCGTCTATCGCGACCTGCCCTTCGTGCACCGTTTCTATACGCCCGAGGAGCCGGATGGCAGCACCATCATCCTGCTGCACGGTTCCGGCGGCAGCGAAACGAGCCTGATGCCGCTGGCGCACCGGGCAGCGCCGCGCGCAACGCTTCTCGGCGTGCGCGGCCGCAGCACGGAGGAAGACATCGCCCGCTGGTTCCGCCGCAATCCCGATTTCAGCTTCGACCAGAAGGATATCGCCTCGGAAGCGGAAGCCTTCGCCGCCTTCGTGGAGGGGGCGATACGGTCCTATGGTCTCGACCGTTCGAAACTGAAGTTTATCGGCCATTCCAATGGCGCAAATTTCTACGCGGCCTTTGCAGCACTTTATCCCGAACTTGCCGGAGACGCCCTGCTCTACCGCCCGATGCCGGTTCTGGAAACATGGCCGCAGGCTGATCTTTCCGGCCGCAATGTCATGCTTGTGGCGGGAGAACGCGACAAATATCTCGACAAGGCGCACGAATTGCAGGGCCGGCTGGCGGCGAGCGGAGCAAGAGCTGAGATGGAAACGGTTGAGGACGGGCATGAGCTCGGGCTTGCCGATATCGAAGCGGCGCGGCGCTGGCTGGCGGATGTTTCCTGACACGGCGGGAGGGCGTGTGCCACCCACTCGCCACCCAGCCATTCATCAACCGGGCCTTGCATAAATTCACCAAAAGGGCTTTAAAAACAGCTTCGTAATTGGAGAGTCCGTTTGGAAATCCCGCTGTTTATCCTCGCCCTCGTCGCGGCCTTCGTCTACACGCTGGTCGCGAGCATCCGCAATTCAAGTCGAATCAAGTCGCTGGAACGGGAAGTTCTCAGTCTCAAGCGGCTGATGGCTGCGGGCGTGACGTCGCCTGTGGCGGCGCAGGCGGAGAGCGCGGAAACCACGGCAAAACCGGATTTCGAGGCGGAAGAGAAAAGCAGGGCGCCTGCGGAAGACGCCTCCGAACCCCAGGAAGCCGCCGCCATCGCGCAGGCGGAAGACCCCGTCAGCGAGGAAGCACCTTCCGCTCCTGCGAGCGATACGGCATCCGCTCCGGCGACGAAGGAAAGCTTCGAAAGCCTGCTCGGCGCGCGCTGGGCCGTCTGGGCCGGCGGGCTGGCGCTGGCGCTCGGCGGTATTTTCCTCGTCAAATATTCGATCGAATCGGGGCTGCTCAGCCCGGCGGTCAGGCTGTCGCTCGCCGCCATTTTCGGCCTCGTTCTCGGCGTTGCCGGCGAGGCTGTCCGCCGCAAGGCGGTGCCGGGCATCGCCGCCACCTATTCCAACGCCATGATTCCGGGCGTGCTGACGGCGGCCGGCGCCTTGACGCTGTTCGGCGTCGTCTACGCCGCCTATGGCATTTACGGCTATATCGGCCCCGGCATGGCTTTTGGCCTGCTCGGGCTCGTCGCCTTCGCCACCATCGGGCTTTCGCTGCTGCACGGGCAAGCGCTGGCCGGTCTCGGCCTTCTCGGCTCCATGTTGACGCCGGCGCTGATTTCCACCGAGACGCCGAATATCTGGGCGCTCTTTGTGTTCCTCACCATCTCCTGGCTGGCAACAGCGGCCGCGGCGCGCAGGCAGGGCTGGACCGTGGTTCCCTCTCTCGCCAATGCCGGCCTCGGCATCTGGGCGCTCGGCTATATCGGATTTTCCGAAACGATCAGCGCCGAACCGCCAACGCTTGCCCTGCTCGTCATGCTGGCGGGAACCATATTCCTCTGGCCGGGCAAGGCATTCGACACGCCGCCTGCGGAGACCGGCGAAACCGCCGCTCCCGAGCGGCGCGCCATCCGCGCCATGCGGCTTCTGCTGCGGCCGTCGCTCGCCCTCAATCTCACCGTTTCGATGGCCGTGATCCTGCCGGCCATGGGTTTCCTGTTTGCCGATGGCGGTATCGACACCCATCCGGCGCTCATCGTTTCAGCGCTCATCGCCGCCCTTGCGGCCCTTGGCGCCGCCCGCCACTATGCGGTATGGCCCGCCATTATCGCAGCGCTCGGTGCGCAGGCTGCCGTGTCGCTGATGTCGCGGCAGGGCATCGACTTCATCGGCCTTATCAACGATACGTCCGTGTCCCTTCCGCCCGTATCGGTCGGCTACACGGCGGAAATCGCCATGGCGCTCGGCCTCGGGGCTGTCTTCGTGCTCTGCGCCTTCTCTTTCCTGAAACGCAAAGGCGCTGACGATGCGGATTTCGCCCAGCTCTGGGCCGGTATCGCAGCACTTTTCCCCGTCTGGCTCGCCACCTCAAGCTTTGTCGAATACGGCAATCTCGGCCGTGACTGGCTGCACGCCGCCTATGGCCTCGGCCTTGGGCTGGTGTTGCTTGCGGGCGCCGAGTGGCTGCACCGGCAGAACAACGAGGCCTATCGCAAGCCGCTGAACATCCTCGTGCTCGGCTCCTTCGCCGCCTTTGCGCTTTGCTTGCACACGCTGACGGAGGGGCTTGCGACGACCGTGCTGCTCTCCGTCATCGGTTTCATTTATGTGCTCGCGACACGTTACCGCAACTGGGATGTGCTGCCCTGGGTGATGGCCGTGGCGAGCGTTGCCGTTCTCGGCCGTATCGCCTGGGAACCCACCATTGTCGGGCCGCAGAACCTCGGCACCACGCCGGTCTTCAACGCGCTTCTGCCGGGTTACGGCATTCCCGCACTGCTGGCCGTCGCCTCGGCGTGGCTGCTGCGCGACTGGCCGGGGGTCAGGGCGAAGAACTTCCTGCAGGCGATTGCCAGCGTCATGGGCCTTCTCGCCGTCGCCATCCTCATCCGCCACGCGATGAATGGCGGCACGCTGGATGACAGCGTGCCGACGCTTGGCGAACAGTCGATCTACACGCTGCTGACCATCGGCTTCTCGGGCGTCTTGATGACCCTGGACCTGAAGAGCCCCAGCCCCGTCTTCCGTTACGGCTCGATGATTGCCGGCGTGATTGCCGTCATCAACGTGCTGACGATGCATTTCTTCACGCTCAACCCCTATTTCACCGGCGAAAATACCGGCAGCATCCCGTTCCTCAACCTGATGTTGATCGGCTACCTGTTGCCGGCGCTCGCCTATGGCGGCCTTGCCTATTATGCGCGCGGAAAACGTCCGCCGCCCTATGTCAGCATGCTGGCGGTGGCAGGTGCGGCACTCGGCTTTGCCTGGGCCACGCTTTCGGTGCGCCGTTTCTGGCAGGGCGAGAACATTGCCGACTGGAAGGGCTTCCTGCAGGGCGAGACCTATAGCTATTCGGTGGTCTGGTTGCTGATCGGCGTCTTGCTTCTCGTGCTCGGCTCACGCTTCAATGCCCGCAGCCTGCGTCTTGCATCGGCCGCCTTCGTGCTGATCTCGGTTGCGAAGGCCTTCCTGATCGACATGAGCAATCTAGAAGGTGTGCTCAGGGCCCTGTCCTTCATCGGTCTCGGC
The DNA here is from genome assembly GCF_027871645.1 of Agrobacterium sp. ST15.13.015. Taxonomy (NCBI): domain Bacteria; kingdom Pseudomonadati; phylum Pseudomonadota; class Alphaproteobacteria; order Hyphomicrobiales; family Rhizobiaceae; genus Agrobacterium; species Agrobacterium sp. ST15.13.015. The sequence continues at coordinate 46,660 of NZ_JAQAHF010000002.1, read as the reverse complement.
GCGGTGCTGATCGGCATCGGCCTGTTCTACCAGAAAATCCTCACCCGGAAGCCGCAGGCATGATCGCGGCCGAGGCTTTCGCGCCCTATGCGGCGCTTGCGCAGGATTTGATACCGCACGCCGCCGATACGGGCGACGGCTCGCATGATCTTGCCCATATTCACCGCGTCTTCCGCAACGCCATGCGCATCCATGCGGGCGAAGGCGGCGATGGCACCGTGCTGGCCGCCAGCGTGCTGTTGCATGATTGCGTGGCGGTGGAGAAGAACTCGCCGCTCCGCGCGCAGGCCTCACGGCTGGCTGCGGAAAAAGCTTCGGGCATTCTCGAGTCTCTCGGCTGGCAACGGCAGGATATCGACGCCGCCGCCCATGCCATCACCACCCACAGCTTTTCCGCCAATATAGAGCCGCAGACGCTGGAGGCGAAAATCCTTCAGGACGCCGACCGGCTGGACGCCATCGGCATGGTGGGAGCGGCGCGCTGCTTTTATATTGCCGGGCGCATGGGTTCGGCTCTCTACGACCCGGTCGACCCGCTGGCGAAGGAGCGGCCGCTTGACGACCGCGCCTTTGCCATCGACCATTTCGAAACCAAGCTGTTCAAGCTGGCCGACGGCTTTCGCACCGAGACGGGCCGGCAGATGGCCACGGCCCGCCATGAGCGGCTGAAACAGGTGCTGGACCTGTTTCTCGACGAAATTTGAGGAGACCCGAGATGCGTGTGACCGAGCTAAACATCTATCCTCTGAAAAGCGCGCGCGGCATTCCCCTCTCCGAAAGCACTGTTTCGGCAGAAGGCCTGCCGGGCGACCGCCGCGCCATGCTCATCGACCCCAACGGCCATTTCATCACCCAGCGCGAATTGCCGGCAATTGCCACGGTTCTGGCCCGGCACAAGGATGGCGGCATGGTGCTTTCGCGGGAAGCGAATGGCGAGGTTCTCGCAAGACCTTCCGGAGAGCGCATGGATGTAGCGGTGTGGAAATCGATCGTCAGCGCCAATATCGCCGATCGCGAGACCAACGAGGCGCTCTCGGCATGGCTGGAGCGCGAGGTGAAGCTGGTGTTCTTCGACGACGCCTCGAAACGCATTGCAAGCCTGGAATGGACCGGCAACGAAACGCCCGTCACCTTTGCGGACGGTTACCAGATCCTCGTCACCACCACCGCCTCGCTTGCCGCGCTGAACGACAATATGCGCGCCAATGGCGAGGACGCGGTCGGCATGGAACGCTTCCGGCCCAATATCGTGCTTGATACGGACGAGCCATGGGCCGAGGACCGCTGGGCGGCCATCGAGATCGGCGGCATTCGCTTCGATCTCGTCAAACCCTGCGCCCGCTGCATCATGACCACACAGGACCAGACGACCGGATCCCGCGATGTGCCCTCCCCCATGAAAGCCATGGGCCGCATCCGCATGTCCGGAGACCGGCGCGTGCCCGGCCCGCTGTTCGGCTGGAACGTGACGCCGCGTGGCGAAGGCAGGCTGTCGGTTGGCGATGTGGCGAAGGTGATCGAGGAAAGGCCGGAAGGCTGGGCGATCAAGCGGCGTTAGTCGGAGGCCGTAGTTTTAAGTTGATTTTCGAATAACAAAAATCAATCATGGGTTTATTTTCAGGAGATGTTCCATGGTCGATTTTTTCAATGTCATTTCAAATAATCATATATCCGTCGTAGCAACGATAGGCATATTGATGTGCGTGTCGGGTTTGCTTCTGTGCTTCTTTTCCGTTGGCAAAACACATGGGCTCCTGCTTGCTCTTGTCGGCGCCGTTTTTACCGCTCTGCCCTTCATCACCAGCATGAAGGTCAATAGGGACGGATTGGAGATTTTGACCAATAGCCAGAAGGCCAATATTGAACTGGCGACGACCGTCGCTAAGCAAACGCAAGCCATCGAGGAAGTGAAACAGGGGCTGGCGGCACTCAACACCGTGGTGCAAACATTTGCCAGCACGCCTGCCGCCGGGTCGGATAATTCCTTTACGCCAAAGATAAATTGGCTTCAAATCCAGAAGAATCTGAGCTCATCGATAGACAAATCAGACTCGCTCCTGGGCGATATTCAGCAGCGGCAGCAGAGCGTTGAGGATATTCTCGGCAAAAACGAGGCTTTGATAGGCAAGATGCGCTGACAGCGTCTTATCAATCCCATGAATAGTGGCCGTCAAGAAAAGTCGCTAGTGGGACCGGCTGACAAAAGATAATATTCATCCCATCGTAGCGGAATCTGCGGCAAGCCATGTCCCTATTTTTTTGGGACGCGGCGCCGCGATGGGAGAATATTCATGTCGCAAGCCACACGCCAGACCATGCCCTGGCTGATTATCGCCGCCGGGTCGCTGATCGCGGTCATGACCTTCGGCCCCCGTTCCGCCATGGGCTTTTTCCAGCTGCCGATGCTCGCCGATACCGACTGGGACCGTTCCACCTTCGGTCTCGCCATGGCCCTGCAGAACCTCTTCTGGGGGCTCGGTCAGCCCTTCTTCGGCGCCATCGCCGATAAATACGGCACTGGCCGCGTGCTCGTGCTTTCCGGCCTGCTTTATGCTGCCGGCCTCATCTGCATGTCCTTCGGCACCTCGCCCTTCTGGCTGCATTTCGGCGGCGGCGTTCTCGTCGGGCTCGGCATTGCCGCCGGCTCCTTCAGCGTCATCCTTTCGGCCTTTGCGCGCCATGTCACGCCGCAGCAGCGTTCGCTCGCCTTCGGCATCGGCACCGCGGCGGGCTCAGCCGGCATGTTCCTGTTCGCGCCGATCAGCCAGGGCCTGATTTCCACCTATGGCTGGTCGGACAGCCTCGTCTGGCTTGCCGCGATGATGATGCTCGTGCCGCTGCTCGCCTTTCCGATGCGTGGCAATTCCTCTTCCGGCAGCCAGTCGCAGGCGCAGTTCCAGCAGACGGCGGGCGAAGCGCTGAAAGAAGCGCTCGGCCATAAAAGCTACCTGCTTTTGACCACGGGCTTTTTCGTCTGCGGTTTTCAGGTGGCCTTCATCACCGCGCATTTCCCGGCCTATCTCGGCGATATTGGCATCGAACCGCGCTACGCCGTCATCGCCATGGCGCTGATCGGCTTCTTCAACATCATCGGATCGCTTGCCGCCGGCGTCATCGCCCAGCGTTATTCGAAACCCTATCTGCTGGCCTATATCTATATCGCCCGTTCGGTTGCCGTCACCGCTTTCATGCTCCTGCCGCAATCGCCGCTTTCAGTCATCATCTTTGCGGCCGTCATGGGCATCCTCTGGCTTTCCACCGTGCCACCGACCAATGCGCTGGTGGCGATCATGTTCGGCACGCGCCATCTCGGCATGCTCGGCGGCGTCGTGTTCCTGTCGCACCAGATCGGCTCGTTCCTCGGCGTCTGGCTCGGCGGTTTCCTTTACGACAGGCTGGGTTCTTATGATCTCGTCTGGTGGCTGGGCGTCGGCATGGGGATTTTCGCGGCCATCGTGCATTGGCCCATTCAGGAGCGACCGGCTCCGAGGCCTGCAATGGCCTAGTCAGACGGCCTTATCGAGGGCGGGCGACATCGCCCTGCCCTCCTTCGCCCTCCGCTCAAGCGCCTTCAGCGCCGCCTGCACGAAACCGTCGCGGGCGGCGTTTTCGTTGAGGCCACGCGGATCGTAGACATGCCGGTTGAGGAAATGAGCGGTGAGGCGGAAAGCAGCCGCGAGGCTGTCAGGATCGGCGGCCTTCGACTGGCCTTCGCTTAAGAAAGCCGGAAGCGAAAGCATCCGCTCCGCATAGGGCGCACCTGCCGTGCGGCAAACCGCCCTGCCCGTTTTCGGCGATACATAGATGAGGTCGGTGCGCAGCCCCGTCGCCGCACATTCGGTGAGATCGAGCCCGAAACCGAGTTCGTTCAGCACCGCCAGTTCGAAGCGCACGAATAATTCTCCGGCATCGACTGGGTCATGCAGATTGTCGAGAATGATATCCAGCGCCTGATAAAGATGCGGATGCGGATCACGCTCCGGCAGAAGCCTGAGCAGAGCGCCCATGGCCTGCACGCCATAAACGGCGGTCGCTGTTTCCATCAGCTGCGCAGCGCGCAATTGCAGCGGCTCGATGCGGAATTCACCCAGATGATCGTGAAGGCGCGCCCGCCAGATGACATCCACCCGGTTGCCCGCCTGTAGCACAGGCTGCATGCTGCGGGAACGGCCGGAACGCACCAGCCCCAGATGGCGGCCACGCGAAGGGGTCATCACCTCGGCGATGACACTCGTCTCGCCATGGCGTTTGACGCCGAGAATGATTGCCTCTTCCTGCCACTGCATGAAACGCGTCCGAATTTCGATTCAGGATTTCGATTCAGGCCCGATCATACCCGATCTGGCGGCAAAACGTTATTCTTTTACGGCACCGTCAACCACGCCGACGAGGTTGAGAACGAAATCGATAATCTCGTTTTCCCCGAAGGGTTTGCCGAGCAACGGCGCGTGCGCGAGATCTTCCGGAAAACCCGTCGTGTCGCCATAACCGCTGACGAAACCGAAGGGAATGCCCGCATCGCGCAGCCCGCGCGCGAAATCGTAGCTCTTGCCGTCGGTGAGGCTGACATCGAGAAGCACGCAATCGGCGCCATCCTCTTCGACGGCCTGCCTCGCCTGCGCAAGCGTGGTGGCGATGGCGACGGATTCCACCCCCATGGACTGGAGAACCGCTTCGACATCGAGCGCCACCAGATATTCATCCTCAACGATGATAACCCGTTGTGGCACCATATGTTTTCTTCTTTCCAAAAAGAGGACCGCACGGCTCGAAGCTGCGGTCTCCGACATGATTCTCCCGTCAGATAACACGACAGGAGTCGCAAATTGCGGCTGCGCCGTCATTTAAAAAAGACATGTCAAAGGAAGATCAGATGAAGGGCCTTTGCCGCTTTTCATCGCTTTCCCATCCCGCCACGTTGGTCAAGCCGGCATCGTCCAGCACCAGACAGCCCTTGTCCGTCCAGCGGATGAGACCGCGATCGACGAGCTTTCTCAAGGTCTTGTTGGTGTGAACGATGGACAGGCCGAGCGTATCGGCAACGTGTTGCTGGGTAACCGGGATCGGTGTTTCGCCGGGGATGAGGTTGACCGCTTTCGCCTTGCGATAAAGAAACGCGATCAGATAGGCGGCGCGTTCCAGCGCGGTGCGGCGGCCGATACTGAGGAGATGGTTGTCCAGCATGCGTTCCTCGCTCGCCGCGATCCAGGTGAGGTCATAGGCAAGCGTCGGGTGATCGGTGAAGAGATTGTTGAGGCGGGAGCGCTCGAAGACGCAGAGCGTCACCGGCGACAGCGCCTCCACCGAATGCTGCATTTCCCCCATCACCGTGCCCTGAAGACCGACGAGATCGCCGGGCATGACATAGTTGAGGATTTGCCGCCGACCGTCCTCAAGCGTCTTGTAACGGAAAGCCCAGCCCTGCAGAACGGTGTAAAGATGGGCGCTGTGCGAGCCTTCCATCAGGATGACGGAGCCGCTTTCCACCGCAAGTTCCCCCGTCTTGAAACGCGAGACGAAATCCAGTTCGGAAGAGGAAAAATCCCGGAAATGCGGCAGGTCGCGCAGGGGACATTGCTGGCACGGAGTGGTGGAAATTCCGTTCGGTTTTTTTGGCGACATGAATATCCATCATCGAAAAAGGTTGCGCCCAATTGTTTTGGAACAACCCGCCCGAACGTATTCGGTTCCCGATGGTGAGTGAAGATATTCAGTTCGTTCCGGGATTGCGTCGCGCCCCGTCTCGAACACAAAAAAACGAAGGGCTTGGGCAATCTCGACGTTCGCGTTGGTTCGCGACATTTCCCGCCCGTCATTCCGGCCTTGAGCCGGAATCCAGTCGACGCGCGTCGGCCGGCGAGAGGCCCTCTTTTCAGCCCAAGGACTTGGGCTGGCTGGATTCCGGCTCAAGGCCGGAATGACGGAAGCGGGTGTGGTTTCGCGCCGCGCATATCGCGCCTGCGCGTTACCCCCGCGGGAACTCCAGTCCCATTTCACGGAAGCGCTCGGGGTCATCGCCCCAGTTCTCGCGCACCTTGACGAACAGGAAGAGATGCACCGGCTGCTCTAGGATTTCCGACAGCTCCTTGCGCGAGGCGGTGGAGATGGCCTTGATCGCATCGCCGTTCTTGCCGAGCGCAATCTTTTTCTGGCTGTCGCGCTCGACATAGATCACCTGCTCGATGCGCACGGAGCCGTCCTTGCGTTCTTCCCACTTTTCGGTCTCGACATGCGAGGCGTAGGGAAGCTCCTGATGCAGGCGCAGGAACAGTTTTTCGCGGGTGATTTCGGCGGCGAGCTGGCGCATCGGCAGATCGGAAATCTGGTCTTCCGGATAATACCACGGGCCTTCCGGCAGTTCGGCGGCCAGATAGTTCATCAAGTCCTCGCAGCCCGAACCGTTGGTCGCCGAGATCATGAAGGTGCGGTCGAAGGCGACCGTCTCGTTGGCGGCGGCGGCGAGTTTCAGAAGGTCTTCGCGCTTCACCTGGTCGATCTTGTTGAGGCAGAGGATCTTCTTCTGCGGGACATCCTTCAAACCTTCGAGAATGGTTTCCGCATCGCCCTTCAGGCCACGTTCGCTGTCGATCAGCAGCAGGATGAGATCGGCATCCTTCGCGCCGCCCCAGGCGGAGGTGACCATGGCGCGGTCCAGCCGGCGGCGCGGCTTGAAGATGCCGGGCGTGTCCATGAAAACGATCTGGGCATTGTCGTGAATGGCGATGCCGCGCATCACGGCGCGCGTCGTCTGCACCTTGTGGCTGACGATCGAAACCTTGGCGCCCACCAGACGGTTCACCAGCGTCGACTTGCCGGCATTTGTGGGGCCGATGAGGGCCACGAAGCCGGAGCGGGTCGGAAGGGTTGCATCTTCGCCAGTGATGGCGGGGTTTTCGTGATCGGTCATGATATCCATTCAAGGTCAGAGGTATTCAACATGCGGCCAAAGGGCCCGTCATGCGCTCGATGTTCAGCACCCGTTTCGCCGGGCGCTCAGTTCCGGGTGGAGGTCTTCTGCCAGACGCCTTCGCGTTCCAGCAATCTTGTTGCCGCCACCTGCTCGGCCGCGCGCTTGGAGCGCTCGACACCGGTTTCCGGCTTCACGCCGGGAATTTCGACAGTCACCGTAAAGCGGGGATCGTGATCCGGTCCGGAGCGATCGTCAACCCGGTAAGAGGGCGTCACCGCAAATCTGGCATGCGCCCATTCCTGCAACTCGGTCTTGGCGTCGCGCCGCCCGGCATCCACGCTGGTTGCGCGGCCCTGCCAGTATTTCAGAATGAATTTGCGCGATGCTTCCAGCCCGCCATCCAGATAGATGGTGGCGATCAGGCTTTCGACGACATCGGCGCGCACGTTCAGCATCGCCTTGCCGGTCAGCTTCTTCACATCCGAGCCGGTGCGGATGAAATTATGCAGGCCCATCTCGTCACCGATCGCGGCACAGGATTCGGCGCTGACGAGCTGGTTCAGACGCACCGAAAGCTCGCCTTCGGTGGCGTTGCGGAAGGTGGAGAACAGCAATTCGGCAACGCAGAGACCGAGAACACGGTCGCCTAGAAATTCCAGCCGCTCGTAATTGCCGGCCGCCGCCGAGCGGGCACTGGCATGGGTCAAGGCCCGGTCGAGCCGGGCCTTTTCCTTAAATTCATATCCGATCAACGCTTCCAGACGGGAAATCTCGTCCGCCGCAAGCGGCTTGGTCTTGCTCATTCCACAACCTTGAAGAGGCGGTCCCAACGCATGTTGGCCGGCCATTCCCAAATGCGGCTGAACGGCGTGTCATTGCCCAGCGAGAAGAAGATGACGCTGGCGCGGCCGATCAGGTTTTCTTCCGGTACGAAACCGACATCGAAACGGCTGTCGAGCGAATTGTCGCGATTGTCGCCCATCATGAAATAATGGCCTTCCGGCACCACGAATTCACGGGTGTTGTCGCCACGCGAATCAGGCGACTGGTCGAGCGTGTCGTAGGTGACGCCATTGTCGAGCGTTTCGCGGAAGACAGGTACATTGGCGCCTGGATCGGCGCGATAATCTGATGTGAAGGTGCCGTCGGGCTGCTTTGGAACCGGCTGGCCGTTGATGAACAGCACGCCGTTCGTCACCTGGATGCGATCACCCGGCAGGCCGACGAGGCGCTTGATATAATCGACTTCAGGATTGGGCGGCAGGCGGAAGACCACGACATCGCCGCGCTTCGGCTTGCTGAATTCCAGAATGCGGCCCGAAAACAGGTTCGGCGAGAAAGGCAGCGAATATTTCGAATAGCCGTAGGAGAACTTGTTGACGAAAAGATAGTCGCCAACCAGAAGCGTCGGCATCATCGAGCCGGACGGGATCGTGAAGGGCTGAAACAGCACGGTGCGGATGACCATGGCCAGCAGCAGCGCCTGAATGATGACCTTGACGTTCTCCCAGAGGGCGTTCTGCTTCTTTTCAGCTTTTTCCGACACTTAAAGACCTGCCTGATTGTTTCCCGGCTTCTTCGGTTTCACGAAGGCGGCCGGGCCGTTGTTTTATCGCATATGCGGCGGGCAAGCGGTTTTTACGCAGCCGGCAACGCTTTCATATTTCTGCGACTTCTCTAGAACCTTTCCAGCCCGAAGGGAAGCGCTTCTGTGACACGTCCGCAAATAGGACGCCAATGCGGCTTCACCGGGTCTTACCCGTTCACGGGAAGCGCCTCGATAATCACAAATGCCTGAGCGTAAGGAAAATCGTCCGTGATCGTCAGGTGAATATTGGCGCGGTGGCCGGCGGGCAGCATGGCCGCCAGCCTCTCCCCTGCCCCATTGGTCAACACCATGGTCGGCTTGCCGCCCGGCAGATTGACGACGCCCATATCCTTCCAGAAAACGCCGTTCGCAAGGCCTGTTCCCAGCGCCTTGGAACAGGCTTCTTTGGCGGCGAAACGCTTTGCATAGGAAGCGGCGCGGTTCTTGCGGCCATCGGATTTGGCGCGCTCGATATCGGTGAAACAGCGATGGGTGAAGCGCTCGCCGAAACGTTCGATCGACTTTTCAACGCGGCGAATATCGATCAGGTCGCTGCCCAATCCAATGATCATTTCAACATCTCCAGAGAAGCATTCTTGTTGGCGGCGCGATGCGCGAGGTTTTCCATCTTGCGGCGCTGGAAACCGCTGATGAGACCATAAACCGCGATATAGGCGATGATTGCGCTGATAACGGCAGGAAGCAGCGCACCGATGGTCATGGGTTCCAGCACCGGCGTCCATATCTGCCGGAATTCGAGATGGCTGAATAGCGCCACGAAATCCACATGCGCAGCGCTTTCCGTCTTCTGCCGGCCGAGGATGAGGTGCCCCAGCTCCCAGGTAGATGCCCAGATGAAGGGAAATGTCAGCGGATTGGCGAAGGTGGTGCCGAGCGCCGCCGCCACGAGATTGACGCGCATGAGAAAACCCAGCGCCATGGCGATGATGATGTGAACGCCGAGAAACGGTGTCCACGCCACGCCGACACCGAGAGCGACACCGGCGGCAACCGAATGCGGAGAGGCGGAAAGCCGCAGAAGGCGCAGCTTCATATAGCGCAACGAACGGGAAAAACCCGTACGCGGCCAGAAGAGGTCGCGAATCTTCTCTGAAAAACCAACGGGTTCACGGCGGCGAAACGGCATGGGGGCAGTCTATTTCATCGCCCCGGCCGCGCCAAGAGCATCATAGATGACGCAGGGATTTCTTTTGCAGGTGTATTCTCCGCGTCCGTCATTCCGGCCTTGGGCCGGAATCCAGCCGACGTGCGTCTGCGCGGCGAGAAGACTCTTTCCAGCCCAAGGACTTGGGCTGGCTGGATGCCGGATCAAGTCCGGCATGACGGACGCGGGATGTCAAGAATAAAGTGAATATCGAGCCTTCGATATCAGTCCCAATTTAGTGTCGTCTATTGTGACAGGGGACTGAACCGGGATTTTTCGCGACGTATTTGTCAACCAGTTTGGGACAACCGCTTGAACATAGTTTTGCAGGATACAGGGGCGAGCGCGCCAACAACGGCCGCGCACCCTCCGAGTCTCATACGCATGGCGATGGGCTGCCATGCGCTGAGTGCATTACCGGCGGAACAGGCCGCGGTCGATTTCGCGCTGGCGGAATTCCAGGTCGACATTCGATACCGAGCCGCTGAGATATTCGAATTCGCGTTCCTGGGTGGTCTTGCCACGAACGGCGCGGGCGATCTTGCGAAGCGGAGTAAACATGATTTTCGGTCCTTTCGGTTTGGAACTGGCGTTTCTCATCGGTGTTCATCCACCGGCACGCCGCGTTTCCTTCTCTTCAATTTCTGAGAAGAAAATAGTCTCAAACCGCCTTCACCACCAGAGACAGGAAAAGGCCGCTGCCATGCGCTCAATGCATAACGGCGGCCTTTTAGTATTTGCAAAGGATCAAAAATGCCTCAATCGAAGGCACGCGTCACGGTCGAGACGCAATCGAGATCCTTGAGCTGCGACAGAAGCTGGTTCAGCTGCCTGAGATCCCAGACTTCGACGTCCAGCGCCAGCTCGGAGAAATCCGTGCCGATGCGGACCATGTTGAGGCCGCGAATATTGACATCGAGCGTGGCGATGGACTGCGCCACCGAGGCGAGCGTGCCCGGCTCGTTCAGCGCATTGATCATCACCCGCGCCATGAAGCGCGACTTGTTCGCCTCATCGAGATCCCAGCGCACATCGATCCACCGCTCCGGCTCGTCGTCGAAGCGTTGCAGCGCCGGCGCCTGAATGGGATAGATGGTGATGCCCTTGCCTTTTTCCATGATGCCGACAATGCGGTCACCCGGAACGGCGCCGGCGGCACCGAAATGCACGTCGACATTGCCGGAAAGGCCACGGATGGGCAGCGGGTCCGGTCCATCCAGCATCTCGGCCGCACCGTCATCTTCCAGAACGGAGCGCGACTTGCCGGGAATCTTGAAGACCATGCCGGAAGCGCTGCGCATGTTGAACCAGCCATCGTCGCCGGTCATCTTCACCGTCACGCGCTCGTCCTGATAATCCGGGAATACCGCGCGCAGGACATCGAGCGAGGAAACCTCGCCACGGCCAACGGCGGCGATGGCATCTTCCACGTCCTTCTGCGCCAGGCGATGCAGCACGGGCTTCAGCGCTTCCCGCGAGAAAGCCTTGCCGGCGCGCTCGAAGGTGCGCTCGAGAATGCGATAACCGAGGCCGGAATATTGCTTGCGGATGGCCATGCGGGTCGCGCGGCGGATGGCAGAGCGGGCCTTGCCCGTCACCACCACCTCTTCCCATGCGGCAGGCGGCACCTGCACGCCGGAGCGGATAATCTCCACCTCGTCGCCGTTATTCAGGCGAGTGACGAGCGGCATGATCCGGCCGTTGATCTTCGCGCCAACCGTGGTGTCACCGATATTGGTGTGCACCGCATAGGCGAAATCGATGGGGGTTGCGCCGCGCGGCAGGGCGATCAGCTTGCCTTTGGGCGTGAAGCAGAACACCTGGTCCTGGAAAAGCTCGAGCTTGGTGTGCTCGAGGAACTCTTCCGGGCTGTCGCCTTCGGCCAGCGATTCGATGGTGTGGCGCAGCCAGGAATAGGCGTTCGATTCCGGCGAGAGCAGATCGCCCTCCCCGTTCTCGCCATCCTTGTAAAGCGCATGAGCGGCGATACCGAATTCGGCGATCTCATGCATGCGCTTGGTGCGGATCTGCAGCTCGATACGCTGGCGCGACGGGCCAACGATGGTGGTGTGGATGGAGCGATAGTCGTTCTGCTTGGGTGTCGAGATATAATCCTTGAAGCGGCCCGGCACGACGCGCCAGCGGGTATGCACGACACCCAGTGCCCGGTAGCAGGACGGAATATCATCCACCAGAATGCGGAAACCGTAGACATCGGAAAGCTGCTCGAATGAAAGCGACTTCGACTGCATCTTGCGGAACACCGAATAGGGTTTCTTCTGCCGCCCTTTGACATTGGCGCCGACCAGACCATTCGCCACGAGAAGCTCGCGCAGCTCGTCCTCGATCTTTTTGATCAGCCCTTCATTGCGCGTTTCCAGTTCCTGCAGGCGGTTCGTCACCGTGCCATAGGCTTCCGGGTTGAGATATCGGAAGGACAGGTCCTCCAGCTCGTCGCGCATATCCTGCATACCCATGCGGCCGGCGAGCGGCGCATAGATTTCCATGGTTTCTTCGGAAATGCGGCTGCGCTTGTCGGCCGGCATATATTCCATGGTGCGCATATTGTGCAGACGGTCGGCGAGCTTCACCAGGAGAACGCGCACGTCGTCGGAAATCGCAAGCAGCAGCTTGCGCAGGTTTTCCGCCTGCTTGGCCTTGCGGGTGACGAGGTCGAGCTTCTTGAGCTTGGTCAGCCCTTCCACCAGCCGGCCGATATCTTCGCCGAACAACTCGTCGATTTCGGCGCGGGTGGCGGTGGTGTCCTCGATCGTATCGTGCAGCAACGCCACCGCTATGGTCGATTCGTCGAGATGCATTTCGGTGAGGATCGCGGCAACTTCCAGCGGATGCGAAATATAGGGGTCGCCATTGGCCCGCTTCTGCTGGCCGTGTTTCTGCATGGCGTAAACATAGGCCTTGTTCAGCAGGGCCTCATTCGCATCCGGTTTATATTTTTGAACCCGCTCGACGAGTTCGTATTGCCGCATCATGCGATATTCCACAAAAAGAAAGCGCGCCAACCTGAGGGTCGGCGCACAATGCTGCATCAATAGGGATCAGATTATGACGGCAACTATTGACAGACGGTAACCGCCGCCTGCCAAAGGCATCATAAAATCCTATCAATAGTCGTCATTTTTTTCCGGCGGCACAAGGCCTTCGATACCGGCCAGCAGTTCTTCTTCCGACATCTGGTCGAAAGTAACGGTTTCCGGCTGATCGTCTTCTTCGCTGTCGGCAGCGGCGGCGGCGAGCGTGACCGGATCGGGCTCGGGCTCGTCCACTTCCACATGCTTCTGCAGCGAGTGGATCAGGTCTTCCTTCAGATCGTCGGGAGACAGCGTCTCGTCGGCGATTTCGCGCAGCGCCACAACCGGGTTCTTGTCGTTGTCGCGGTCAACCGTGATGGAGGACCCTTGAGAAATCTGGCGCGCACGGTGGCTGGCGAGAAGCACCAGCTCGAAACGGTTGTCTACTTTATCAATGCAATCTTCAACTGTGACGCGGGCCATTGCCTGTCCTTTGCGGGTCGTAATGTCGTGGATCAGAGCGCCGTGCGGTGTTCGGGGTGCACAAGGGTTGCTCTAACCTATTGAATCTGCGCTTCGTGCCTTGCGAAAAACATTCAAGATTTCTCGCGACGATGCTTTCCAGCTTCCGATACAGCCATTGGCCGCGGAATTCAAGTTTTTCCTGTCTTTGGCGTCTTTTGGCACCTTATTGCCCACCTTTGGCGTCTGATGAACAAAATGTCTAGAAGAATTGTCTTGGAATAAGGGGGAAGGTAGCTTACTTAAAACGCAACGGCGATACGCAAAGCTCGTTGATACGACATGTTTTTTTGCGTTATCGACCGGAAATAAAAGCCAGATAATGGCCTTTCCAAAAAAAGGAATGGGATGGAATGTTCGATCCACGGGAGAAAATTGCGCTCTTCATAGACGGAGCCAATCTTTATGCAGCATCGAAAAGCCTGGGATTCGATATCGACTACCGCAAGCTCCTGAAGGCGTTTCAAAAGCGTGGATACCTGCTGCGCGCCTATTATTACACCGCGCTCATCGAGGATCAGGAATATTCCTCGATCCGCCCGCTGATCGACTGGCTGGATTATAACGGCTACAAGGTCGTGACGAAGCCGGCGAAGGAATTCACCGACGCTCTCGGCCGCCGCAAGATCAAGGGCAACATGGATATCGAACTGGCAGTCGATGCCATGGAACAGTCCGAGACGGTCGATCATCTGGTGCTCTTCTCCGGCGATGGCGATTTCACCACGCTGGTAGACGCGCTGCAGCGCAAGGGCCGCAAGGTTTCCGTGGTTTCCACCATGGCCACGCAGCCCGCCATGATCGCCGACGACCTGCGCCGCCAAGCCGATCACTTCATCGATCTGATGACGCTGAAGGCCGAGATCGGGCGCGACCCGAACGAACGCCCTGCCCGGCACGCCGAGGGTCCTGAGACGGTCTGATCCCAGCTTTTGCTGCGAAGACATCATCAACGCGTCCGTCCAACAGACGGGCGCGTTTTTGTTTGGCGTGACGCCGGCGCGTTAAAAATTCTTTTTAGAATTAACAAACATCAAATTCGATAAGTCAAAATTATAACTTGGTTAATTTTAGAGGTGTCTAAAAGATGTAACGGCGCCAACGATATGATTTCGGTGCCAAATCAGGATGTTTAGACATGCATGGCCAAGCAAAAACCGACCGACAACTCGACGAAAGACTGAATTTTCTGGGACTTGGTCACGAGCAACGGAAAAATCTCTCCGAGATGAAAGGTGTTATCACCGGCTCTCTCGATGCGTCTCTCGATCGTTTTTATACGAAGGTTCGCTCGGTGCCGGAGACGGCAAAGTTTTTCTCCAGCGAGGCCCATATCCACCACGCCAAGAGCATGCAGCTCAAACACTGGGAGAGGATCGCCTCCGGCACCTTCAATGCGGATTATACCGACGCCGTGACCGCCATTGGCCGTACCCATGCGAGACTGGGGCTGGAGCCGAGATGGTACATTGGCGGTTATGCGCTGATGCTCGACGGCATCGTCAAGGCGGTGATCGAGTCCGAGTTGAAGGGCTTTTTCATGGAAAAGAAGGCCAAAAAGGTGAAGGACGCCCTGTCGGCCACCATCAAGGCCGCCCTTCTCGACATGGATTATTCGATCTCCGTCTATCTCGACGTGCTGGCCGCCGAGCGGCAGAAGGTGGAAGCCGAACAGGCGCAGATGAAGAAGGAACAGGAGCACGTTCTCGCACTGCTCAACAGCGCTCTCGACAGGCTGGCCAATGGCGACCTCACCTCCAGCATCGGCGAAAAACCCGCACCGCAATTCGAAGGGCTGGTGGCCAATTTCAACGCGGCGGTCGGCAATCTCTCCGGCGCATTTGCGCAGATCGTCGAAGAGGCGAACAAGATTTCCGGCAATACGCGCGAGCTGACTTCCGCGACCGACGACATGGCCCGCCGCACGGAGCAGCAGGCCGCCGCCCTTGAGGAAACCGCCGCCGCCGTCGAGGAAATCACAACCATTTCCAAATTGTCGGCGCAGCGTTCCGAAGAGGCCAAGGCCATTGTCGAAAGCTCGGCCGTTGAAGCCGCGCGCTCACGCGATGTGGTGACGGAAGCGGTGAAAGCAATGGGGGCCATCGAGGACTCATCGCAGAAGATCACCCAGATCATCTCCGTCATCGACGAGATTTCGTTCCAGACCAATCTTCTGGCGCTGAATGCCGGTGTCGAAGCCGCCCGCGCCGGTGATGCCGGTAAGGGCTTTGCCGTCGTCGCACAGGAAGTGCGTGAACTCGCGCAGCGCTCCGCCACCGCCGCCAAGGAAATCAAGACGCTGATCTCCAAGTCTTCCGAAGACGTGATGCAGGGTGTTTCGTTGGTCAACAAGACGGGCGAATCCTTGAATACGATCGGCAACAAGGTGGATCATATTCAGGAGCATATCGCCTCGCTGACCAAGGCGGCGCAGGAACAGTCCGTCGGCATTCAGGAAATCAATGCCGCCATCAACAGCATGGACAATCTGACCCAGAAGAATGCGGCCATGGTGGAAGAGACGAATGCGGCGACGCATAATCTGAGCGATGTCAGCGCCAATCTGGCGGCGCTTGTCAGCCGGTTCAGCGTTTCGACAACGAAGGCGCATGTGGAACGGACGTACCGGGCGGCGTGACGGGCGCAGCGGGCAGCAACACACTCCCGTCATCCCGGCCTTGAGCCGGGATCCAGCCAGCCCAAGTCCTTGGGCTGAAAGGACTCTTTCCACGGCGCAGACGCGCCGTGGCTGGATGCCGGATCAAGTCCGGCATGACGAAGGAGTATGCTGCAAAAGGCGGCACGCCTTATACGCAAAACTCACCGAGACTTAAGCCGCCCCACCCTTCAGCAACCGCGATTTCTGCCGGTTCCAGTCGCGTTCCTTCTCCGTCTCGCGCTTGTCGTGCAGCTTCTTGCCCTTGGCAAGCGCCAGTTCCAGCTTCGCGCGGCCCCTGTCGTTGAAATAAATCTTCAAGGGCACCAGCGTCATGCCTTCACGGTTGATGCCGGCGCGCAGACGGTTGATCTCGCGCTTGCTCAAAAGCAGCTTGCGGCGGCGGCGCGGCTCGTGATTGAAGCGGTTGGCCTGCAGATATTCCGGCAGGTGGGAATTGATGAGCCAGATTTCATCACCCTCGTCCGATGCGTAGGATTCGGCGATATTCGCCTTGCCTTCACGCAGCGACTTGACCTCGGTGCCGGTCAGCACGAGCCCTGCCTCATAGGTGTCGATGATTTCGTAGTTGAAACGAGCCTTGCGGTTTTCCGCAACGATCTTGTTCACCACGCGCTGGCTGCCTTTGGGGGCCATGATATTTCAATCCCTTGTTTTTCTTATTGCGCCTTCGGCTTACCGCCGAGAGCGGTTTTCGAACCCCTATTTAATGTTGTCGCCGCGAAAAGAAAAGGCGCGCCGAACGGCTTCTGTTGCGAAGCGGTTCATGGCGCGCCTTAAACGCTTTCGGGCCTGTCTCAGTTCATCAGGCCGGCGTGCTTCAGCGCTGCATCGATGGCTGCTTCCGTTGCCGGTTCCAGCGTGCTCATCAAGGGCGAACGGACCCGGCGGTTGCCGCCGCGCGTCTTCGACAGCGCATATTTGGTGCCGCAAACACCGGGCTCCATGAAGATCGCCTTGTGCAGGGGCATCAGGCGATCCTGATAATCCAGCGCCTTGGCATAATCGCCGGCGAGCATCGCCGCCTGGAACTCCGAACAGAGGCGCGGCGCGACATTGGCGGTAACGGAAATGCAGCCGACGCCGCCATGGGCGTTGAAACCGAGCGCCGTGCCATCCTCGCCCGAGAGCTGGATGAAATCCTTGCCGCAGGAAATGCGCTGTTCGGAAACGCGGTCGATCTTGCCCGTCGCATCCTTGACGCCGACGATGTTCCTGTGCGCCTTGACCAGCGCACCCATGGTTTCCGGCGACATATCCACCACCGAGCGCGGCGGGATATTGTAGATGACGATCGGCAGCTTCACCGCTTCGGCGACAGCGGAAAAATGCGCGAACAGGCCCTTCTGGGTCGGCTTGTTGTAATAGGGGGTGACCACCAAGAGCGCATCCGCGCCGGCTTCCTGCGCGTGCAGCGCAAGCTCGATCGCCTCATCGGTATTGTTGGAGCCAGCACCCGCAATGACCGGAACCCGTTTCGCCGCTACCTCAATGCACAGCTCGACGACACGTTTGTGTTCGTCGTGGGAGAGGGTTGGAGATTCCCCCGTCGTGCCCACGGGCACAAGTCCGTTGCTGCCTTCGGCTATCTGCCATTCCACATGGGCGGCAAATGCCTGTTCGTCCACGGCGCCATTGTCCGTGAACGGGGTAATGAGGGCGGGAATTGATCCCTTGAACATGCAAAGCTCCTGGCGCCGAGCCGGTTCATGCTTCGGCCGCATTCGATGGTTAAAACCGGCACACATTAGTGCCAGCCCTTGGCGCCGACAAGCGCAAAGGCAGGGTATTTTGTCCGAAATTGTCGGAAGTATGACAGTCTCCGGGCCGCAATCGGCAAGCAAAAAAAGCAGGCGTCGAAATGAGACGCCGCTCGCGGGACGGTGAATAAAAGTTGATTGAATTGCAGGGCGGCGATTAACATTTCATTAAGCCTGAAATCCCAAGATTTCCGGGCGGG
Organism: Agrobacterium sp. ST15.13.015; assembly: GCF_027871645.1. Lineage (NCBI taxonomy): Bacteria > Pseudomonadati > Pseudomonadota > Alphaproteobacteria > Hyphomicrobiales > Rhizobiaceae > Agrobacterium > Agrobacterium sp. ST15.13.015. Next base: position 28,806 of record NZ_JAQAHF010000002.1, on the reverse strand, counting down.
ACATCAGACCGGTTTCGGCAATCCCGCTGCAATGAAATGATATTAGAGCATTTCCAGTAAAAGTGCGTAGCGGTTTTACGTCCGGAAAATGCGGAAAAACAAAGAGCCAGAGCATGTCGAACGATTCCGTCTAACAGGACGTGCTCTGGAAGAAAGTCGGCAACTCCGTTACACGATGAAGAACGGCATGAAAAAGACAGTCTGGGGATTGATGGCGGCGGGCCTTGCCGCAACCGTTTGGAACGCATTGGCCGGGCCGCTGCCGGAAGGTGCGGCACCGCTTCCCTATGTCAAGCCGAATGCGCCGACCGTTCCGGCTTTCATGCCGGCCTCACCCGAGATCACCGGGGCCATACCGCGCCTCGACCGCCCCGACGATACAAGCCAGTTGAAGGCCGGCCTCGACGCGCTTTCCAGCCGCGATGCGGCCCGGGCGATTGCGTTGCGCAACACCATGCCGACCGGCAGCCTCGACCGCCATATCCTTACCTGGGCAATCGCCGTTTCCGGCCAGAAGGACGTCGCTTCGGCCGAAATCGCCGCCGCCCAGCGCGAGCTCTCCGGCTGGCCGGGTGCTGCCACCCTGCGCGCCAATTCCGAAAAAGCGCTTTACCGCGAAGATCCGCCGGCATCGCAGGTGCTTGCCGCCTTCGGCAATAGCCGGCCGGAAACCGCAGAAGGCAGCGTGGTGCTCGCCAAGGCGCTCGCCTCCTCCGGCAAGGGTGCGGAATCGCAGCATCTCATTCGCCAGCTCTGGGTGAGCGAAGGCATGGACAAGGACATGGAAGACCGTGTGCTTGCCGAATTTCCCACCTATCTGACGCCCGCCGACCACAAGGCGCGCATGGATTATCTGATGTATCGCAGCCGCATCAGCCAGGCGAAGCGTTTCGGCGATCTCGGCAAGGCGCAGTCGCTTTACAATGCGTGGGCGGCCGTGTTGCAGCGATCCACTACTGCGACTGCGCTGCTCGGCAAAGTCGACGCCTCCTGGCGCAGCGACCCCGCCTATCTTTTCGCGCGGGTGGAAAACCTGCGCAACCAGCAGAAATATTCCGAAGCCGCCGTGCTTTTGAGGCAGGCCCCGAAGGAAACGGCCAAGCTCGTCAATCCGGGCGAATGGTGGAACGAGCGGCGCATCATCGCGCGCGGCGTCGCCGATCTCGGCGATTTCGCCGAGGCCTATCGCATCGTCGCCAATCATTCGGCCACCTCTGCCGTCGATACCGCCGATGCGGAATTCCATGCCGGCTGGTATGCGCTAAGAGCGCTGCGCGATCCGGCCACGGCTTCACGCCACTTCAACACGCTGCTTCAGACTTCGAACCGGCCACTTTCGGCGTCGCGCGCCTATTATTGGCTCGGGCGAGCGGCGGAAGCCGGCGGACCGGGGGATGCCCGCGACTTTTTCACCAAAGCCGCCGCTCATCCCGGCACGTTCTATGGCCAGCTTGCCGCTGCGCGAATCGGCGCCAAGACACTGAATGTCACCTATCCAAGCCCCAGCAGCGGCGACCGCGAACGTTTCGCCGGCCGCGAAGCCGTGCGCGCCATCGACCGGCTGGAAGCAGCCGGTTACGGCTGGCGGGCCGACAGCCTTTACCGCTCGCTGGCCGAACAGCTCGACAGTCCCGGCGAGCTTGCCATTCTGGCGGCAAGGGCGGAGGGCAACGGCAATCATCAGGTTTCGCTGCAGATCGGCAAGACGGCTTTCAGCCGCGGCATCGATGCGGCCGCACTCGCCTATCCGCTCGGCGTCATTCCCGCCAGCGCCAATATTGCCGGCTCCGGCAAGGCGCTTGCTTACGCGATTGCCAGGCAGGAAAGCGCCTTCAACCCGGCCGCCGTCTCCGCCGCCAATGCGCGCGGTCTTCTGCAACTGCTGCCCGGAACCGCCAAAGGCGTGGCCGGACGCCATGGCCTGCCCTACACCCAGGCGCGACTGACCACCGATGCCGGCTATAACGCCACGCTCGGCGCGCATTATCTCGGCGAGCAGATCGACAGTTTCGGCGGTTCCTACATCCTCACCTTCATCGCCTACAATGCCGGGCCGAAGCGCGTGCCGGAATGGATCGCCCGCTATGGCGACCCACGCGGCAAGCCGATCGACGAGGTGGTCGACTGGATCGAGCGCATCCCCTTCCCCGAAACCCGCAATTACGTGCAGCGGGTGATGGAGAATTATCAGGTCTACAAGACGAGGCTCGGGCAACAGGCCGATATCGTTGACGACCTGCGCCATGGGCGTGCGGGGTAAAGGCGGCTTCCCCGGCTGACGAGCGGAGCATTCAAGCGCCTGCCGGCCAGCGCTCGAGACCGCTGAAAAGCCTGAAGTTCTCTTCCGTTATGCTCGAGCCTGTCCCGAGCATCTGCAACATTTAGATTTCATGCGACGTGATTGGATCACTGGGGCAAGTCCCGGGGATAAGGTCGACGGCTTGGGCAGATTTGCCGATAAGCGAGAGGCCGGCTGGTCGATGCAGCCGACGCGGTGTCCGACGACCTGTAGTCTCATCTAGCCTTCCAAAAGAAAAACCCCGGCATTTCTGCCGGGGTTTCCATCACTGACAATGTCAGATCAGATTAGAACGTGCGCTGAAGGCGAACGAAACCAACCCAGCTGTCGCCAGCGCCGGTGTCAAGACCTTCGGTGCCGTCGACGTCCTGATAGTTAACAGCGACCTTGGCATCCAGACCCTGGGTGATCTTGTAGTCAACCGTTACACCAGCGCGCCATGCATCACGGTCGCCAGTGAAGTCGTTGTCAGCACCGATGTCGATCGTGCCGAGGTACTGAGCACCGGGGGTGATGGTCAGCTTGTCGGTCGCCTTGATGGCGTATTCAGCAGCAACTGCCCACTCGGACTCTTCGTAGTAGTAGTTTGCGCCAGAAGCCCAAACACCAGAGAGACCGAAAGTACCGGGACCGATGTCAGCCGTTACGATAGCGCGGATTGCACCATTTTCCTGGTCGGTGTCGTAGGAGCCGAGCAGGTTCGCAGCAACTGCACCGAACTTAGCGCCGATGATACCGCTTACGCCAACATTGTTCGGGCCTTCAAACGAACCGCCCTTAACGAAGTCGCCGGAGATGTTCGAGCCGCCACGGCCGGCATCCAGTTCTTCAACGCTGATACCTGCGTAGAACGAACCAGCGTCATAGGTGTAACGCAGAGCGTTGCCACGGGTCGTGTTCGAAGACAGGATATCGGTTTCGCCGGAGAGATCGTCATCCCACCAGGTGTACATGTAACCGACCTTCAGGCCGCCGAGTTCGATGAAAGCCTGGTCAACGCGAACAGCGCGATCGCTGTCGTTGTCAGCCTGACCACGCAGACCGATGTAGCCGCGCAGAGCGCCAAGCTCGGTGTCGGTGCGGGTGTCGATGTTGAACTGGGCGCGCGTGAACGAGTTCCAGTCAGACGTACCAGACTGATTGCGACCGAAGTCGGTCTGGAAACGGATGTAACCGTCGAACTTCAGGCAGGTTTCGGTGCCGGGGATGTAGAAGAAGCCGGTGCCGAAAGCGTCGCAAACGCGAACGTATTCCAGGGGCTCGGGCTCGGCAGCGACGATAGCGTCAGCGGCCTGTGCGCCGGATACTGCTGCGAGAGCCGCAGCGGAGCCGATGAGAAGGCTCTTGATGTTCATGGTTGACCTCCAGTCAAACGCTTAATCTTCTAAGCAGCGGGTGGGAAAGCACTTCAGAAATGCGTGCCGCTTATGAAGATGATTAGAGCCAAAACCGGTCGCTCAGGCAATCGTAATCATGACAGAAGGAAGACAGTAAGGTGTCCTTAGTTTTTCATTGTTGCGAAATAGCTACAATTCTAACCGACGGGACCCCATTCGTTAAAAAATCATTAATAACTTATGCTTTTCAATAACTTAACAAGAGGGTCGAAAAATCCGCCGTGAGAAAACCCACGAGATCACCTGAATCTGGACACGATCAGGCCACCGGAAATTGTTCAAAAGACGATTGCAATGTGCAGAGGACCCTACCTCTGCAAGAAAAAACTGAGCAAAAAGCAAAAACCCGCAGATTCGGATTCCTTAAACGACTCAAGGCTCCCGTTACCGAGCGAATCGATGGGCATGTGTAGCGGTCTGCTCAGAGGATAAACCTGCGGAAAATCGGAACGCCGCCACGATCTCGTCACCTGTGGCGATGCCTGCCCTATCAAGATGCAATTCAAACAAAAAGCCCGGCTCGAGAGCCGGGCTTTCCATCACTGACAATGTCAGATCAGATTAGAACGTGCGCTGAAGGCGAACGAAACCAACCCAGCTGTCGCCACCGCCGTTAACACCATCGACGCCGTCGACGTCCTGGTAGTTAACCGAAACGAGCGAGGAAAGGCCGTCGGTGATCTTGTAGCCAACAGCTACACCAGCGCGCCATGCATCGCGATCGCCAACCCAGTCGTTATCGAAGCCGAGGTCGATCGTGTTGAAGTACTGGAAGCCGGGGGTGATGGTCAGCTTGTCAGTTGCCTTGATGGCGTATTCAGCAGCAACCGCCCACTCGGACTCTTCGTAGTAGCGGTTCGCGCCAGAAGCCCAAACGCCGGAGAGGCCAAGCGTGCCCGGACCGATGTCAGCCGTGACGATAGCGCGGATTGCACCTTCTTCAGCGTCGGTGTCGTAGCCGCCGAGCAGGTTAGCGCTTACGCCGCCGAACTTCGCGCCAACGATAGCGGATACGCCAACGTTGTTAGCGCCTTCAAAGAAACCGCCCTTTACGAAGTCGTCAGAGATGTTGGAACCGCCGCGAGCAGCTTCGAGTTCTTCAGCTGCAACGCCAACGTAGAACGAGCCAGCGTCGTACGTGTAACGGATAGCGTTCAGACGGGTCTGGTTAGAGCTGAGAACGTCAACTTCGCCGGAGAGACCGTCATCCCACCAGTTGTAGTAGTAACCGACCTTCAGGCCGCCGAGTTCGATGAAAGCCTGGTCAACAACAACGCCACGGTTGCTGTCGTTGTCGGCCTGGCCGCGGAAGCCGATATAGCCGCGCAGAGCGCCGAGCTCGGTGTCGGTGCGGGTGTCGATGTTGAACTGGGCGCGGGTGAACGAATCCCAGTCAGACGTGCCGGACTTGTTGCGGCCGAAGTCGGTCTGGAAACGGATGTAACCGTCGAACTTCAGGCAGGTTTCGGTGCCGGGGATGTAGAAGAAGCCGGTGCCGAAAGCGTCGCAAACGCGAACGTATTCCAGGGGCTCAGGCTCAGCAGCGACGATAGCGTCGGCAGCGTGAGCGCCGGATACTGCTGCGAGAGCCGCAGCGGAGCCGATCAGAAGGCTCTTGATGTTCATGGTTGACCTCCAGTCAAAGTTTTTAAGTGGGTCTGGGTACTTTCGCTGAAGGACAGCATTCCCTGCCCCATTCCCGTGTTCTTAGAAGCCAAACGATCCACCGCCTCGCTTCTGGTGGTGAAAATACAAAAGGTTTCGCCGCTTGCAATCGCCAACATCCGATAAATAGCATTTACGTATATGCTTCATTTCGGTTTGTTGCGGAAACAACACACAGTGCGCAGCCGGCCCGCAGGCGGCTTTACCATGCGTTAAGAAATTGCTTGAAAATCCATTAGTTAGCGAGGTTAACAAGGTATTTCTAAACTACCGGCTTTTTCGGCGAAGACTTGCCTCGCCGGGCAAGGATGATGGAAACTTTTGCTTCCTCACACCCCTGCACCTGACACTCCTTCGCAGCGCGCATGAAGAAACGATGGAAAAACCCATGCCGTTTGCCGCCCGATTCCCCGCATAACGATTCGAAAGGCTCGCCGCATGTCGGTTAAGATACCGATACGCCGCCACCCGTCAGGTTTGTCGTGAGAACTGATTTGATGACGTGACCTCGCGTTTGACAATTGCCCGTCAATATCGGCAGCAGCCGATTTGTCACGCGTGTCAATTCGAAACAGACGGGAGAACAAGCGACATGCGAAGACCGTCGCCAAAGCGCTCCGGCGGTGGCTTGGTACTGGGAATGATTGGGCTGGAATTTTCCGGTCTTGCGCCGAAGTGGCGGAGAGGATGGGATTCGAACCCACGATACGCTTTTGACGTATACTCCCTTAGCAGGGGAGCGCCTTCGACCACTCGGCCACCTCTCCGGTGCGGCCTGATTATTGCGTAAAAAAAATGATTGCAAGGCTTTTTCGCCAAGAAGCACAAAAACCTGTTGGCTGAACATCCTCCTGCGAAACTTTGCGGGCCTTTCGGGAACTTCTTGCAGGTCGGCACGTTCTGCCTTCGGTAACAAAAGAGGTGTTCTAATGGCTCAGACCAAACTGAATGTTGTCGAAGACACGATCGAAAACCAGATTGCGGAGTTGCGTTCGCAGATCTCGTCCCTCTCCAAATCCGTCTCCGCCCGCGCGGAAGGTGTGAGCGAGGATGCGTCCGAATTTCTGGATGAGGCGCGCGGACGCGTTCGCAAGGCCGCGCATAATGTCCGCGCCCAGGGCCAGAATGTCGTGGAAGCCGTCAAGGAAAATCCCGGAACGGCGACTTCCCTGCTGACGATCGTTGGCGCACTCGGTTTTGCCATCGGTTATGCGGTTGGCGCGGGCACGCAGCAGAACTCGTCGAACAACAGCCTTTATCGCTGGCGCTGATCGCCTGACCGAATTAAAATTGAGGCAAGGCGGGTCTATCCTGCCTTGCCTTTTCTTACTGGTTTGAAATGCGGTAAATGGGGGCGAATATGCGATTCAGCGACGATATTGAAGCGGCTCTGTCGGATTTTGCGAGGGATCACGGCGTCGACAGGGATGAGGCCATCCAGCGCATCATTCGCTCCGCGCTTATCAATACCGGTTATCTCGCCTCCGGCGAAGAAGGCATTCCGCCGGAAAAGCTGAACGCCAGCAACGACGACTGAATTAATAGCCAGACCGTGATGGTGATGGTGCAGGCGCTGCCCCGCCCTTGTAACGGGCCGACAGCGCACGCAGGGTACTGGCGAATTCCGTCACATCCGCGCCGACGGCCACGAAGGACGCGCCGAGTTCAAGATAGCGGCGATTATAGGCTTCGTTGAAGGTGAGAATGCCGGCGGCCTTGCCGGCCTTGACGATCTTGACGATGGCCGCCTCGATCACCGCCTGCACTTCCGGCTCATCTATCCTGCCGAGATAGCCCATATCGGCGGCCAGATCCGCGGGGCCGATGAAGACGCCGTCCACGCCCTCCACCGCAAGAATATTGTCGAGATCGTTGATCGCCGCGCGCGTTTCTGCCTGCACCAGCAGGCAGACGCTGTCCGAGGCGCTGTCGGCATAGTCGGTTATCGTGTTGAAGGCGGAAGCGCGGGCAACGGCAGCGCCCATGCCGCGAATGCCGCGCGGCGGATAATGCATGGCGCTGACCAGATCCTTCGCCTGGGTTGCCGAATCGACCATCGGCACCAGAAGCGTGCGCGCACCCGCATCCAGAAGCTGCTTGATCATCCAGCTTTCGCCAACCGGCACGCGCACCACCGGTTCGGCAGACGCTGTGGCAAGGGCGCGCAGCTGGTCGATGATGCTGCGCAGATCGTTCGGCCCATGCTCGCCGTCGATCACCAGCCAGTCGAACCCCGCCGTACCGGCGATTTCCGCCGTGATCGCCTCGCCCATATCGAGCCAGAGGCCGATCTGCGGCTTGCCGGCATGGATGGCGGTTTTAAAACGGTTTTCGGGAGCAGGCATGATGTCCTCAGGAAAGCAGTAATTTCAGATCGGCGGAAGCATCCGCCAGGATGGCGCGATCCGGCTCCGCGCCGGTATCGAGCAATTTCTTGCCCGCGACATAGGCCTTGGCATCGTTGACGGCATCCACCGCCACGAATCGTCCATCGCGGAAATACCAGACGGACCAGCTACCCTCACGCGCGCCCTGCCTCAGCATCGTCTCGTCGTAACCAAGGTTGAAGCCGGCGATCTGCAGCTTGGCGTCATATTGATCCGACCAGAACCATGGCTTCGGATCATAGGCGGCTTCAGCCCCGGTCAGCACGGCAGCAGCCGCCTCGGCCTGATCGACTGCGTTCTGTACCGATTCGAGACGCACATGCTGGCCGCGCCAGGGCAGCAGCGCGCAATCGCCCACCGCATGAATGGCGTTGTCGGAGGTGCGGGTGTGGTCGTCCACCACGATGCCATTGCCGACATCAAGGCCCGATTCGCGAGCGAGGCGATCATTCGGCGTCACGCCGATGCCGACAATCACAAAGTCCACATCCAGCGTCGAGCCGTCGGAGAGTTCGGCGGCGGCCACCCGGCCGTCCATGTCGACAAGGCGCACAAGGCCGGTCTTTTCGCGAATGGAAACGCCGTGGGCCTGGTGGATGCCGCGCATGATATCGGCGGTTTCCTTCGCCGCCACACGCTGGAGAATGCGGTCGGCCATTTCGATCAAGGTCACTTCGAGGCCGAGCTTGCGCGCGACGGCCGCTGCTTCGAGACCGATATAACCGCCGCCGATCACCAGCAGCCTGCGGCCGGGCTTCATCTCCTCCATAAGCCGGTCGGCATCGCGCTTGTCGCGAACGGTCAGGACGCCTTCCAGATCGCCGCCAATGCTGGCGGGCAGCAGGCGGGGAGCCGCCCCGGTTGCCAGCACCAGCCTGTTATAGGAAAGCGTGCTGCCGTCCTGCATGCGCAGGGATTTGGCGGCTCGGTCTATCTCCTCGACCCAGGTAGAAAGCCGGATATCGACATTGTTTTCGGCGTACCATTCCTCCGGCCGGAACATCAGCCGGTCGAAGCTCATCTCGCCGAGGAGGTATTTTTTGGAGAGCGGCGGCCGCTGGTAAGGATAGGCATCCTCGGAACCGACGATGGTGATGGGGCGCTCATCCTTCAGCGCCCGAAGCTTCGACGCCAGCGCGAAAGCGGCCTGCCCCGCCCCGACGATTACCAGCCTTCCCGTCACAATCCACTCCCAGAAGAATCACGAAGCGCCGGTCCTGCCGGGCCCCGAGATGCGATATTGCAAGGTTCAGGCGTAACGCCAAGTACGGCCCCAGTCAACACCAGCCCCGTGCAAGCGTGACGCAGTATCAGCACAGGCTGCAACCGGATGGGGCCGAATGCATTTCCATAGCGGAAACATCGGCTTCCGAAGGGAAGATTGGTCGAGATCGAGACACAGAACAGACAATTGCGCGGATTTCCTTCATGCCCTGGCAAGGAAGCGGCGTTAAAATCGGCATCAAAAGAGGCAATCCGGGAGGTTGTCATGGCTTTGCATATGGATCCCCGTCAGAACGTCCCCCAGGACGAGATGTACGAGAAATTTCAGATCGACCGGCCCGGCAAGATCACCTTCATCGGGCATCATCTCAGCGCCAAGGACACCATGCGCTGCCTGGTGCGGACCATTTCCCTTTACGGCGCGGAACTGGATGTCAGTCCCGATCTGGAAATGCCGGCCAATTTCTATCTGGAAATTCTCGGTATCCGCGATGAGATCGGCTGCACGCTGATCCGCCGCGAAGAGGAAAAAGTGACGATCGGCTTCAATATGCTGATCGATGCGGAGTTCCTGCACCATGTGCGACGCCTGAGCTTCGAGACCAACGCGTGATCCTGACATGACAGGCCGATGGCTTTTCCGTCTCCTCGCCGGGACGTAAAATTCTGTTCCAAAACAGTCGTGCCGGAACCGGCTGCGCCTTGCGTCCGGTTTTTTTGCACCTATTGTGAGCCGGGTTTTAAACACAGGTACCGGAACTCTCAGCCAATGTCAGCCTTTTCCCGCCTCACGCCGCTTGCCGCTTCGCTTCCCTCAACCGTTCCCTTCGTCGGCCCCGAAGCCATCGAGCGCAACCGCGGCCTGAAGGTTGAAGCGCGTATCGGCGCCAATGAGAGCGGCTTCGGCCCCGCCCCTTCCGTGCTTCTGGCCATGCGCGATGCGGCGGCGGAGACGTGGATGTACAGCGATCCGGAAAATTATGAGCTGAAGGAAGCGCTTGCCATCCACCATGGCGTTGCACGCGGCAATATCGCCATCGGCAGCGGCGTCGATGGGCTGCTGGGTGAAATCGCGCGGCTGATCGTCGAGCCCGGCACGCCTGTCGTCACCTCTTTTGGCGGCTACCCCACCTTCAATTACCATGTGAACGGTTTTGGCGGGAAACTCGTGACCACACCCTATGTCGACGATCACGAAGACCTTGACGGGCTTCTCGATCTCGTCATCCGGGAAAATGCGCCGCTCGTTTATTTCGCCAATCCCGACAATCCGATGGGAAGCTGGTGGGAAGCGAGCGAAGTGATCGCCTTTGCCCGCGCATTGCCGGAAACCTGCCTGCTCATTCTGGATGAGGCCTATTGCGAAACCGCGCCCGAAAGCGCCGTCCCAGCCATCGACGCGCTGATCGGCCAGCCGAACATTCTGCGCATGCGAACCTTCTCGAAAGCCTATGGGCTGGCGGGTGCGCGCGTGGGTTACGCCATCGGCACGCTCGGCAATGTCGAAGCCTTCGACAAGATCCGCAACCATTTCGGGATGGCGCGCATTTCGGTCGCCGGCGCTTTGGCGGCGCTGAAGGATCAGGACTATCTGCGTGAAGTCGTTGGTAAAATTTCTGACGCCCGTGAGCGCATTTCGGTAATCGCGCGCAATAACGGCCTTTCCCCGCTCCCCTCCGCTACCAATTTCGTCACCATCGATTGCCACCGCGACGGGGCTTATGCCCGCGCCATCGTCGATGGGCTGATGGAACATGGCGTCTTCATCCGCATGCCGGGCGTCGCGCCGCTCAACCGCTGCATTCGCGTGAGCGTGGGGCCGGGTGACAAGCTCGATCTGTTCGAGCAGGCGCTGCCGAAGGTTCTTAAGTCGATCGGCTGATATCGAGTGCCGTCATTCCGGCCTTGAGCCGGAATCCAGCGCGATCAAGTCCTTGATCGCGAAAGACCCTTTCACGCCGCAGACGCGGCGTGGCTGGATGCCGGATCAGGTCCGGCATGACGGAAGAAGGAAGCGATTCGAAAACCGCACCTGTCATGCCTGCCGTAGCGGTTTCATCCTCATCACAGGATGATGCGAATGCGATTCAACATCCGCCCGCAAGCCCCTGCCCGCGAATCGTTTTCCGGCGAAGCGACATCGCCAAACATAAGAAAACCGCGCCGGCCTTGTTCCTGCCGGTCGCGGTTTGATGTGTCAGCGCAAAAGCCCTTTTCAAAGGCCTCGCCGCGTTCCCCTTCGGGTTTACTTTCCTTTGCGCCGGTCATCGGGACTGGAGGGAACCGGGCCGGCAATCTCAATAATGGCTGGGTCGATCAGTGCATCGTCATCCAGTCGCGGGCGGCGCGCAGCGCTTCGGCCAGTTCCGATTTCGTCATGTTGCGGGCGAGATCGGCGCGCAGCGAAGCGGCTCTTTCCGATCCGCGGATCGCGGCGATGTTGAGCCATTTATGGGCGGCGATCAGGTCCACCTTGCAGCCCCGGCCGGTCGCATAGACCAGGCCGAGATTGCAAAGAGTGTCGGCGCGGGTTTCGCCACCGGCAGCCATTTCGATATCGCGAATTTCAAAGCGTGCCATTGTTTTAATCCCTGTCCTTCTGCCTGTTTCATCATTCGCCTTCTTGTCGAGGCCATCGTCCGGACCTGCCGTCTTTTGCGGCTTTTTTGTCCTTTCGTCCGGCAGGTTTTCCCTGCGCTTTTGATGAGTTCACTATGCCACGGGGCCTTCAACGGTCGCTTAAAAGGCATGATTAATGGGCCGCAAACAAACTGCAAACGATTGGTAAAATTGGGTTTTCGTTAAATATCACGAGCCGCGGAAATTAAGGACTTTGCGGCGAATTTTACGAAAAGTTTAGAATTGGATTTAAACCCTTCCTTCACCACGATCAAAACAGCGATTTTCCAATTCTCCCTCTTTCGCTCCTCCCGCCGCTGAAAATGCCGCGCCGGGGCCGCAAATTTCTGTTTCCTTTTACGTGAACGTCAAATACTATCCGCCCTGCCCGTCATGAGGATGAAACGGGCACAGGATAACGCGGTGCAAGGAGCAATCGTTGCGCCGCAGGCGGCTTGGGCCAGAGATGGCGCATTCGCACGCCAAAAGGGTTTGATCTGCGCATTACGTCTTTGGGCCGCCGGCTCGAGAAAGCCTGCGCGAATTTCGGGAGGAATTTTATGAAGCGTATAATGACGATTGCCGCCGCCCTCATGCTGAGCGGCAACCTTGCCTTCGCCGCCGAGGCAATCGAAGGCAACTGGAAGACCGCCAGTGGCGAAACTGCCGTGATCGGCCCCTGCGGCGGCGCCTTCTGCGTGACGCTGAAGACCGGCAAACACGCCGGAAAACAGATCGGCAAGCTTTCCGGCAAGGGAAACAGCTATTCGGGTGAAATCACCGATCCCGCCAATGACAAGACCTATAGCGGCTCCGGCACCGTTTCCGGCAACTCGCTGAGCATGAAGGGCTGCGTGCTGAAGGTTCTGTGCAAATCGCAGACCTGGACGCGGCTGTAATCGACAGGGCGGCGGGCGGGCTTCTGTCCTGCCGCCTGCGGTCCCGCGCCTGACGGTACGGTGCGCTGCCCAAGGATTACGTTCGAGACTGCGGGCGCACGCCGCATGGAAGCCATATATCCGTTGATGTATCGTTGCGCCCAACACCAACGAGAGCGACGCATGCGCCCCACCCTTTCGACAATCCTGATTGCGGGCACCTCACATGTCGGCAAAAGCACCCTTGCCGGCCTGCTGAGCGGAAGGCTGCGCTGCGAGGCGATATCGACCGACAGTCTCGCCCGTCATCCGGGCAGGCCATGGCCGGGCATTCCGGCACCGGTGGAAGAATATTACACACGGCTCTCGGCGGAAACGATCCACTGGTTCCTGAAGATACATCATCAGAACATCTGGCCGCTGATCCGCACGATGATCGATAGCAGGTCCGGCACCGGCACTCCCACTATCTTCGAGGGCGCGGCGCTGCGGCCGGAATTCATCTCGCCCCTGCTTGGCGGCGAGGTCGCCGGTGTCTTTCTCCATGCCGGCAATGATTTTCTTCTCGAGAGAATGCGCTCTCACGCCCGCTATGAAGATGCAGCGGCTGAGAAGCGGCGGATCATCGACGCCTTTATCGAGCGTTCGTTGCAGGAAAATACGGACATGCTGGCATCCGCGCAGGAGCACCGCGTGCCGGTTGTCGATGTGACGCAGCCTCAGGCATTCGAGACCCTGCTGACCGATCTTGCTGCACGTGCGGAAGCCCCTCTGTCCTGATCGAAAATCGCGTGGCCCGCGAGATGCCCGGCGCCATTGCGGCATCAATCTGCCATGTCACCGCCTGTTAACATCCCTGAATGCCATATGAACCGGGGTCTCAGGGTCCGTTCAGTCCGAGTGTGGCAAAACTCTGTCCATCAACTCCAATAAGGGGAATGGACATGGCAAAGCTGATCAGCCGACTGGCAATCTTCGCGTTTCTCATGGCGATCTTCGCCATGTCCTTCGCCTCGCTCGTCGTTAATCCGAACCGCAGTTTCCAGCGGGTGAATGCAGGCGCGGCAATCGCCTGCCAGCACAGTCCCTCGCCCGCCGACAATTGCCCCGTCGTGTTGTGAGGACAGGCCGATGACGACAAGTTTTTCCAACGGCCTGTTTTCCGCGCTGCGGCTGGTGCTGATGGCCTCGATCTTTCTCGGTCCGGTCGCCGGACTTGCGGTTTACAAGGCCGATCCCCGCCCCGCCTCCAAGGGCGCCGGCTTCGTGCTTTTGATGAGCCTGCAGCGTGGCGCGCTCGGCTGAAATTTCCGCCGACCCGCTGTTATTCGAACTGCCTTTTTGCGTTTCTTTTCAGTTTCTTCGTATTTCTGTCGCTTGCCTGTCGAAATTGGCCTCTTATAATGGGCCATGACAATAGCAAAACGAACGATTCCGCCCCTCACCTTCATCAGCCCCGAGCCTTTCGCGCCGCAGTCCTTCACGGACCCGAAAGAAGCTGTGGCGGCTTTGACCGCGCTTTACGAACGCAATACGGCGTTCCTGATCAATTCCTTCACCGAGCTTGCCAAGGGCGCGCCGATTGCCGGGCGCTACCGCGCCTGCTATCCGCAGGTGAGCCTCGAGACCGCCACCTTCGGCCATGTCGATTCGCGTCTCTCCTACGGCCATGTCACCGCCCCCGGCGTTTACACGACGACCATCACCCGGCCGGAGCTTTTCCGCCATTACCTCAAGGAACAGCTGGGGCTTCTGATGAAGAACCACGGCGTTCCGGTCACGGTTTCGGAATCGGCCACGCCCATTCCGCTGCATTTCGCTTTCGGCGAAGGCGCCTATGTCGAGGCGGCGGCGGCCTCCTCGCTGTCCGACGTGCCGCTGCGCGATCTGTTCGATACGCCCGACCTCAACAATACCGACGATCTCATCGCCAATGGCGAATATGATCAGGTGCCCGGCGAACCCGCGCCGCTCGCGCCCTTTACCGCGCAGCGCATCGACTATTCTCTGGCCCGCCTCAGCCACTATACGGCGACGAGCGCCAACCATTTCCAGAACTTCGTGCTGTTCACCAACTACCAGTTCTATATCGATGAATTCGCCGCATGGGCGCGGCAGTTGATGAAGAATGGTGGCGAGGGTTACACGGCTTTCGTGGAGCCGGGCAATATCGTCACCCCCGCCGGTTGCGACAAGCCGGAAACGGATGCCGTGCTCGCGCGCCTGCCGCAGATGCCCGCCTATCACCTGAAGAAAAAGGGCCATGCCGGCATCACGCTGGTCAATATCGGCGTCGGCCCCTCCAACGCCAAGACGATCACCGACCACATCGCCGTGCTGCGCCCGCATGCCTGGCTGATGGTTGGCCACTGCGCTGGCCTGCGCAACAGCCAGCGGCTTGGCGATTATGTTCTGGCGCATGCCTATGTGCGTGAGGACCACGTTCTGGATGACGACCTGCCGGTCTGGGTGCCGATCCCGGCGCTTGCCGAAGTGCAGCTGGCGCTGGAAGGCGCCGTCGCGGAAGTTACCGGCTACGAGGGCTTCGAGCTGAAGCGCATCATGCGCACCGGCACCGTCGCCACCATCGACAACCGCAACTGGGAGCTTCGCGATCAGGCTGGCCCCGTCAAGCGCCTGTCGCAGTCGCGCGCCATAGCGCTCGACATGGAATCGGCCACCATCGCCGCCAATGGCTTCCGCTTCCGCGTGCCCTACGGCACCCTGCTCTGCGTTTCCGACAAGCCGCTGCATGGCGAACTGAAACTGCCCGGCATGGCGACGGAGTTCTACCGCACCCAGGTCGCCCAGCATCTGCAAATCGGCATCCGCGCCGTGCAGAAGCTCGCCGCCATGCCGACGGAAACGCTGCATTCGCGCAAGCTCAGAAGCTTTTACGAGACGGCGTTCCAGTAAAAACAGATATCGCGGAAAGCGTCGTTGGTGTATCGTTTCGAAAATCGATACACCAAGGATTTTTCGATGCGCACCAACATTGAACTCGATGACGCCTTGCTCGCCGAGGCGATGGAAATCACCGGTCTTTCGACAAAAAAGGCAACGGTGGAAAAGGCGTTGCGCGATCTGGTGCGCATTCATCGTCAGATGCGCGCCCTCGATGCGTTGGAGGGCATGGGCTGGGAAGGTGATCTGGACGAGATGCGGACGGATTGGGATGCTGAGACGGACTGGGATGTGAAGAACGCCAAATGATCGTAGCAGATAGCTCTGCCTGGATTTCATTTATTCGAAAAGACGCGCCTACCCTCTCCGCCAAGTTTCGCGCCTTAATGGCGCAGGGCGAAATTCTGATCGGCGATATCATTCTTCTTGAGGTGCTTAGAGGCGCGCGTGACGGTCATCATGCGCGCCGACTTGAGCAGATGCTGGGCGAATTTCCCTGCGTCGCGATGATGTCGCCCCAGCTCGCCATCAAGGCCGCCGCCAATTACCGCTTCCTGCGGGAGCGCGGCTATACGATCAGAAAAAGCAACGACCTCATTATCGGTACCTACTGTATCGAGCACGGGCACAAGCTGTTGCAAAATGACCGAGACTTTCAGCCGATGGCCGATCATCTCGGTCTGCGCCTGGCGTGAGCCTCAAACCACCTTCACCGTCCCTTCCACCCGCACCGGAAAATTCACCGAGCGCGCAATGAAGCATTTGTCATGCGCATCATGGTGCAGCTCATCCGCCCGGGCGGCATCCCCCTTTGAAATGGTGATGACCGGCTTCAGCACCACTTCGCTGAATTGCCCCGCGCCATCCTTTTCCATCACCAGCGTGCCTTCGGCATTGTCGACATAGTCTTCGACGATGATGCCGTTGACCGAGCAGAAATGCAGGTACCACAGCTTGTGGCAGGCCGAGAGCGAGGCGACCAGCAGGTCTTCCGGGTTCCAGCGGGCGGGATCGCCACGGAAGGCGGGGTCGGAAGAGCCGGCGATGTCCGCCTTTCCCGAAGTGGAAATCGTGTAGTCGCGTTCATAGTCGCGATAACCCGACGTCCCCTTGCCGCGATTGCCCGTCCATTTCACCTGAACGGCGTAATGATGTTCCTGTCCTGCCATGTTAGTCCTCCCTAAGAGTTTTTTTCGTCGCATTTTCCGAACGTAAAACCGCTACGCCCTTTTACTGGAAATGCTCTCGCGTATCGCGCAGGTGGTCGAGCCCCTTGCGCAGCGTTTCTATGATCTGGTCCACTTCCGAGCGGCTGATCGTCAGTGCCGGTGAGGCCAGCATGCGGTCGCCGGTGGCGCGCATGACGAGGCCGTTTGCCAGGCAATGGTTGCGCACGGCGGTTCCGATGTCGT
Source organism: Agrobacterium sp. ST15.13.015 (assembly GCF_027871645.1). Classification (NCBI taxonomy): domain Bacteria; kingdom Pseudomonadati; phylum Pseudomonadota; class Alphaproteobacteria; order Hyphomicrobiales; family Rhizobiaceae; genus Agrobacterium; species Agrobacterium sp. ST15.13.015. The sequence continues at coordinate 12,021 of NZ_JAQAHF010000002.1, read as the reverse complement.
CCGGCTTGGCGAAACGCCGGCGCATCGCCTTGTCGGCGGTAATCTGAAGGCCGCCCATCAGGCCGACGTTCACCACCTCGCCGACCAATTCGTGATCCGTCAGGCTTTTCCAGCCCTCGGAGAAATAAGGGCCGATATCGTCGCGTACCCGTTCCACCAGTCCCTCCTCCTCGATGATGCGGAGGTTTTCCAGGGCGGCGGCGGCGCAGACGGGATGGCCGGAATAGGTGAAACCGTGGTTGAAGTCACCGACCTCGGACAACATCACCTCCGCCACACGATCCGAGACGATGACGCCGCCAATCGGCAGGTAACCGGAAGACAGCCCCTTGGCGACGGGCGCAAAATCCGGCTCCACGCCGAAATGCTGATAACCGAACCAGGAGCCGAGACGGCCGAAACCGCAGATCACCTCATCGGAGACGAGCAGGATGTTGCGCGCCTTGCAGATGCGGGCGATTTCCGGCCAGTAGGTTTCCGGCGGCACGATGACGCCGCCCGCACCCTGAATGGGTTCGGCCACGAAAGCGGCGACATTTTCCTCGCCGAGTTCATCGATCTTCGCTTCCAGTTCGCGCGCCACCTTCAGGCCGAATTCGGCCGGTGAAAGATCGCCGCCCTCGGCATACCAATAGGGCTGGCCGATATGGGCCACGCCCTCGATCGGCAGGTTGCCCTGCTCGTGCATCCATTTCATGCCGCCGAGCGAAGCGCCCGCCACCGTCGAGCCGTGATAGCCGTTGCGTCTTGCGATTACCCTGGTCTTCGTCGGATGGCCGAGCGCCTTCCAGTAGACGCGCGCCATGCGGAACCAGGTATCGGTCGCTTCCGAGCCGGAATTGGTGAAGAACACATGGTTCATCTTTGGCCCGGCGCGCGAGGCGATCTTCTGCGCCAGAAGCGTCGCGGGCGGCGTGGTGGTGCCGAAAAACGCGTTGTAATAGGGCAGTTCGTTCATCTGGCGCTGCACGACATCGGCGATCTCGCGGCGTCCGTAACCGATATTCACGCACCAGAGCCCGGCAAAGGCGTCGAGGTATTTCTTGCCGGTGCTGTCATAGATGAACACCCCTTCAGCGCGCTCGATGATGCGGGTGCCGGCGGCGTTGAGCTTGCCCATGTCGGAAAAGGGGTGGAGGTGATGGGCGGCATCGATGACGGCAAGATTGGACATCGGCTTGGAGATTTCATTCATGACAGATCGCACTCCCATAAAGGCAGCGGCGCTCACGCCACCGCGCCCGCCGAACATGGCCGGGCGGCTTCGATTTGGCAAGGCTGGCGTTTTTTAGGGGGCGGCTTGGACGAACGGGTGCGGCTGGGTTTCTTCTCCCCGCCGGGGAGAAGGTGGCCCGAAGGGTCGGATGAGGGGGCTAGCTCTCCGAATATCTCTACCGTAGCCCCCTCATCCCGCTGCCGCGGACTTCTCCCCCTCGGGGAGAAGAAACAAGCGGCAAACACCCTGTCCATAGGCGGGTGTCGCTGCTCCTCAGTCACGCGTTATGCGAAGAACGACCGACCCACCAGCACCTTCAATTCGCCGGCATGGACTTCGAGCGCCACATCCCGCTCCATCGGCAGCAATTCGCCATCGATGACGCAGCGCAGGTCATGGCGTCTCTTCGGAAAATGCAGTTCCACATCCGTCACCGTCATGGCGGTCACGGCGGCGTTTTCCTTCAGCCTGCCGCGCAGAATGTCGAAAGCGAGTTTCGCGACACCGGAAGGACGCAACGGATCGGTGAGATAAAAGCCGAGATGGCCGCCCGAGACATTATCCGCCACCAGCAGCGAGCTCTGGCCGAATTCATTGTTGGAGACGGAAATGGCCGAGACCTTGCGATGCTGCGTTTCGCCGTTGACGGTGTATTCCACTTCGAAGACCGGCGGATTGAGGATGACGTTGATGGCGGCGCGGATGCTTGCCTTGATCTTGCCGAGGCGGGAAGCAAAAGCGAGATTGTTGCGATAGCGCACCATGCGCGAATGCAGGCCCGCGGAAAACTGGTGGACGAAGAGGCGGCCATTGGCGCTTGCGATGTCGACACTGGCAATCTCGCCATTCGCCAGCATCTCCAGCACCTGCCGAATATCGAGCGGCAGCTTCAGCGAGCGGGCAAAGAGGTTCATGGTGCCGGCCGGAACGATGCCGAGCGCGATGCCGTGTTTCCAGGCGATGGCGGCTGCTGCGGAAATCGTGCCGTCACCGCCGCCGGCAATGATGCCTTCAATGCCCGGCTCATCGGCGGCGCGCTCCATTTCCTCAACGATATCCTTTCCGGAGACCAGACGGCAATCGATGGCGTGGCCGGCGCGGGTGAAGACCTCGCGGGCATGGTCGCAATAGGCTTCCATGTCAGTGGTGCGAAACGTGCCGCCGTCACGATTGAAAATTGCAATGAGCTTCATGTTTCCAACCCGATCCAGTGAGGCAGCCGCGCGTAAATGCCTGACCCTATATAGGGTTCCGAACACCATCGCGTGAAGATGCTCTTTTGCCGAGAATCGCTCTACCGCAACGCATCATTTCATGTTAGGGATCACTTAAGGTCATTTTCATGACCGCGCATCTCCAGTCAGGGCAGACCGCTCCCATACGGTCTTGCCCTTTTTTCTGTGGGCCCTTCCCGCTTTTCAGGTCACGATGAGCCAGTCGAATATGTCCGAAGCCCGCCCTGGCGCGGAGAATGAAACCGTTTACACGGACGCTCCTGCCGTGGCCCTCTCCCCGCTTGCCATCGCGCTCATCGAACTGGCGCTTGCCGCCGGCGGCTTCGGCATCGGCACCGGCGAATTCGCCATCATGGGTCTCCTTCCGGACGTCGCCACCACCTATGGCGTCACCGTTCCGCAGGCGGGTTATGTCATCACGGCCTATGCGCTCGGCGTCGTCATCGGCGCGCCGATCATCGCGGTTCTCGCCGCGCGCATGACGCGCCGCACGCTGCTTCTCGGCCTGATGGGGCTTTTTGCGACCGGTAATATCTTGAGCGCCGTCGCGCCGGATTTCCTGAGCTTCACCGTTCTGCGCTTCATCACCGGCCTGCCGCATGGGGCTTATTTCGGGGTTGCGGCGCTGGTGGCGGCCTCCATGGCGCCGATCCACAAGCGCGCCCGCGCCGTTGGCCGCGTCATGCTCGGCCTCACCATCGCCACCCTGCTCGGCACGCCGCTCGCCACCTTCTTCGGCCAGCTGCTTTCCTGGCGCGCGGCCTTCATGCTGGTCGGCGGCATCGCGCTTCTGACGGTGGCTCTGCTCTGGTTCTTCCAGCCGCGTGACAGGGTGGAGGAAGGCGCCAGCGTGTGGCGCGAACTCGGCGCTTTCCGCCGCGTGCAGGTGTGGCTGACGCTCGCCATAGCCGCCGTCGGCTTCGGCGGCATGTTCTCGGTCTTCAGCTATATCGCCAAGACCACCACCGATGTGGCGATGATGCCGGTTTCCACCGTCTCCATGGTGCTGGCGCTGTTCGGCATCGGCATGAATGTCGGCAATGTGGTCGGCTCGCGGCTGGCCGATATCTCGCTCAACGGCACGATTGGCGGCATGCTTGCCTTCAACGTGCTTGTCATGACCGTGTTCGGCATGACGGCGGACAATCCTTTCATGCTCTGCCTCTGCGTCTTCCTGATCGGCTGCGGTTTCGCCGCCTGTCCGGCCGTACAGACGCGGCTGATGGATGTGGCGCAGGATGCGCAGACGCTGGCCGCCGCCTCCAACCATTCCGCCTTCAACATCGCCAATGCGCTCGGCGCCTGGCTCGGCGGCCTCGTCATCGCCATGGGTTTCGGTTACGCCTCCACTGGTTATGTCGGCGCGGTTCTTTCCCTTCTCGGGCTTGGCGTTTTCCTTGTTTCCGTCACCGTCGAACGGCGCGAAAAGGCGGCCTGAGCCGGCCCTATCGCAGCTTACGGAAATTTCACAATCGGGTGCTTGACTCTTTTCGGTTTCAGGCGCAACACGGCCTTACGCGCAGGCCAATCAGCACGGCGCGGATTTCAACGGAGCATCATTGGATGTCTAGCGACAGTAGCAGTCGATTGCCTTTGCCGAGACCGGCGAACGTGAACTGATCCGACCGCTGTCGGCTCACCACCGCGTTCGCCGTGATCGGCGAATCGACGGAAAGGTGAGCAATCATGAACTTCCACAACCTCTCCCAGAGGGCCAGCAAGGCCGCACGTCTTCTTCGTAGCGGAAACGCCGGTTCCTCCACCACCATTGCCGAACGCGTCGAGCACCTCAACACGCTGGATGTCGCCGAGGCCGTAACCGCCCTCCTCGCCATGCCGCAGGCAAAGGCCGTCGCCATTCTCGACCGGCCGGAACTGCATGGCGCCGCCGCCATAATCGCCCATATTCCTGTCGAACAGGCCGCCCGCCTCGTCAATCTGATGTCTGACGACCGCGTTGCCGACGTCATGGCGGAAATGGCCGAAGAGCCGCGCGCAAAGCTGTTTTCCCGGCTGGACCGCACGACGGCACTCTCCATCCAGCACCTGATGGGTTATCCGCCGCGTACCGCCGGCTCGATCATGACCACGGAATTCGTCAGCGTGCCGGACAATTGGACGGTGGAACAGACCCTTTCGCACATCCGCGTCGTCGAGCGGTCGCGTGAAACGGTCTATGCCATCTATGTGCTGGCTGAGGACGGAACGCTTTGCACCGTCGTGACGCTGCGTCGCCTTTTGACCGGCGAAGCTGGCGCCTCCATCCTCTCCGTCGCATCGAAGGAAGGCATCGTCTGCGCCAGCCCCCTGATGTCGCAGGAGGATGTCGCCCGGCTGATCCGCAAGCACGATCTTCTGGCGCTTCCCGTCGTCGATGACCGTTCGCATATCCTCGGCATCGTCACCGTCGATGACGTGATCGACACCATGATCGCCGACACGACGGAAGACGCCCACAAGTTCGGCGGTATGGAAGCGCTCGGCAAGCCCTATATGACGATCGGTTTTCCGGACATGATCCGCAAGCGCGCCGGCTGGCTCGCAGCGCTCTTCCTCGGTGAAATGCTGACGGCCAGCGCCATGCAGCATTTCGAGGGCGAGCTGGAAAAGGCCGTGGTGCTGACGCTGTTCATTCCGCTTATCATGTCGTCGGGCGGCAACTCCGGTTCGCAGGCCACCTCGCTCATCATCCGGGCGCTGGCGCTTGGCGAACTCAAGCTTTCCGACTGGTGGCGGGTGCTGCTGCGGGAAATCCCGACGGGCCTGACGCTCGGCTGCATTCTGGGCGCCATCGGCTTCCTGCGCCTGAGCCTCTGGCAGCAGGCCGGTTTTTACGACTATGGCGAACACTGGCTGCTGGTCGGCGCCACCGTTTTCGCAGCCCTCGTCGGCATCGTCACCTTCGGTTCGCTCGCCGGCTCCATGCTGCCCTTCGTGCTGCAGCGCCTGCGGCTCGATCCCGCCAGCGCCTCGGCCCCCTTCGTCGCGACGCTGGTGGATGTCAGCGGGCTCATCATCTACTTCTCGGTGGCGCTGGTGATCCTCAGCGGTACGTTGCTGTAAAAGACAAAAGGCCCGCTCGGAAGAGCGGGCCTTTTCATTTGCGGTGGGGAAAAGCGAAAAGCCCTACCCTCACCCACCCGCGCTAATAACACCCGCTCCCAGAAGCCCGAGCAAAATAAAGCCAATGACCACGCGGTACCAGACGAAGGGCATGTAGCTCTTGGTGGATACCAGTTTGAGGAAGACGACGATCACCGCATAACCGACAACGAAGGCGATCAGGGTCGCGAGCCCCGTCGGGCCCCAACCGACTGGATTGTCTTCGCCGATGCTTTTGAAGAGCTGGTAAAAGCCGGAACCGAAGACGGCGGGAACGGCGAGCAGGAAGGAATAACGTGCGGCCGCCTCGCGGGTATAGCCTAAAAGCAGGCCGGCGCTGATGGTGCCGCCCGAGCGCGAAACGCCGGGGATGAGCGCCATGGCCTGCGCGAAACCGAACAGGATACCGTCTCGCCAGATAAGCTGGTTCAGCTTGTAACGCTTTTCACCGATTTTATCGGCAACGCCCAGAACGATGCCGAAGACGATCAGCATCACGGCGGTGATGTAAAGGTTGCGCAGCGAGTGCTCGATGGCATCCTTGAAGAACAGGCCAAGAAAGACGATCGGCACAGAACCGATGATGATGAGCCAGCCGAGCCGGGCATCGGCCTTGTTATACTCGCCAAGGCGAAAGTTCTGCCGGAGCCAGGCGATGGCAATGCGCATGATATCCGACCAGAAATAAACCAGCACGGCCGCTTCGGTGCCGATCTGCGTAATCGCGGTGAAGGCGGCTCCCGGATCCGCGCCGGAGGGCAGGAACTCCCCGGCGATCCTCAGATGCGCGCTTGAAGAAATCGGAAGAAATTCCGTAAGCCCTTGCAAAAAGCCGAGAAATGCGGCCTCCAACCAACCGATGCTCATGTGTCCTGATGTCCCTGCTGCGAATCGAGATCGCAGCATTATGCATCAATCGGGGCAAATACATGTTGCATCGCACCATGAAAAAGGCGCACTAAGGGGTGCGCTTTTACCTGTGATTTTTCAGGCGGCCTTTTCCTTCGCCTCGGGAAGGCGGGTATATTTCGCGCCGTTCTTGCACACGACATGGGCGTCGCCCCAGCTTTTCAGCGCCGAAATCACCGGTATCATCGTCTCGCCGAGCGGTGTCAGCGCATAATCCACGCGCGGCGGCACCACCGGGAAGACGGTGCGGGAAATCAGGCCGGCCTCTTCCAGCTCGCGCAGCTGCTTGGTCAGCATGCGCTGGGTGACGCTCGGAATATGGCGGCGCAACTCGTTGAAGCGCAGCGTGCCCTCATTGATGAGGTGATACAGGATCACGCCCTTCCATTTGCCATCGAGGAAACTTAAGGCCGATTCCACCGGGCAGCCGGGAAAGTTGCCGGTGAGCTTGGCGCGCGGTCGCGACATCACAGTATCCTTTTTGTATGTATCATCACAAAATGTGCATTCTTGCGATCGATGTTCATATGTATCAAGTAAGAGGCACGCAAACAAGCAAAGGAGACTGTTCATGCGCGCCATCGGTTACAGGACCAGCCAGCCCATCACCGCGAAAGACGCCCTCGTCGATATCGACCTGCCCCAGCCGGAAGCAAAGGGGCACGATATTCTGGTGGAAGTGAAGGCCGTTTCGGTGAACCCCGTCGATACCAAGGTGCGCCGCAACCAGTCGCCGGAAAACGGCGAACCGCGCGTGCTCGGCTTCGATGCGGCGGGCGTGGTGAAAGCCGTCGGCGACAAGGTCTCGCTGTTCAAACCGGGCGACGAGGTGTTTTACGCCGGTGTCATCAACCGCCCCGGCTCCAACAGCGAGTTCCATCTGGTGGACGAGCGTATCGTCGGCGCAAAGCCGAAGTCTCTGAATTTCGAGGAAGCCGCCGCCCTGCCGCTCACCGCCATCACCGCTTACGAGACACTGTTCGACCGGCTGCGGGTGAAGGAGCCGGTTCCGGGCGCGGCCAACGCCATTCTGGTCATCGGCGGCGCGGGCGGCGTCGGCTCCATCGCCGTCCAGCTTCTGCGGGCGCTGACCGATCTCACCGTCATTGCCACCGCTTCACGGCCCGAGACGATTGCGTGGGTGAAGGAACTCGGCGCGCATCACGTCATCGATCACAGCAAGCCGATAGCCCCGCAGGTGGAAGCGCTCGGGCTCGGTGCGCCGGGCTTTGTCTTCTCCACCACCCATAGCGACATTCATGCCGCCGACAGCGTGGCGACCATCGCGCCGCAGGGCCGTTTCGCGCTGATCGACGATCCGGCTGGCGGTTTTGACGTCATGGCCTTCAAGCGCAAATGCGTATCGATCCATTGGGAAATGATGTTCGCCCGCGCCGTTTTTCAGACGCCTGACATGATCGAGCAGCACAGGCTGCTCAACCATGTGGCCGGGCTTGTCGATGCCGGCAAGATCAAGACGACGCTGACCGAGGTTTTCGGCACCATCAATGCCGCAAATCTCATCAAGGCGCATGCGCTGATCGAGAGCAACAAGGCCAAGGGCAAGATCGTGCTTTCGGGCTTCTGATCGCCGGCGAGGCGTCCGCATCGCGGACGCTTCTCTTCCGCTTATGGAGATGTTTGGGCCGAGCGCAAAAACGCCCGGCTATTCCTGTCAATCGTCGTCCGGATCTTCCGGGCACGGCCAGGAGGCCGGCGCGGTGAGGCCGTTCGGCAATTTGGTCTTGGCGTCGCCGCAGGCAATGTCGATCTGCTTCTGATCAAGGCCGGTGGCCATGGAAAGATCGAGCCCTTCGATCCTCGTCAGCAGCAGGAATGCGCTGGTGAAATCCACCGGGCCGCCGAGCTTGGCGCCGCCGAAACGGGCCCGCGACAGATTGGTCAGGGAGAATTTCGAGCCGTTCAGTGTCGCGCCCTCGAAATCGGCGCGGCCGAGTTCAGCCTTGGTGAAATCCGTGCCGTCCAGCTTGGTGTTTTCGAATTTGGTCCGCTGCATTTCAGCATTGACGAATTTGGCGTTGGTGGCGTCGGCGGCGGAGAAATCGCTGCGATAGGCTTCCACCTTGGTCAGATTGGCGCCCTGCAGGTTCGCCTCGCCAAGGGCCGTGCGGATGAGCTTCGCCTTCTCGAGATTGGCCCCCTTCAGCGATGAACCGCGCAGGTCGGTATAGGTGAAATCCGTGCCGTAAAGCATTGCCGAATCGAGATTGCTGCCGCCCAGCATCAGCAGACGCTTGTTGCATTCGCGCCAGTCGATGCCGGCCATGGCGTCGGTACGGCAGCTTGCGGCCACCAGCGGACCGCCGCTGAAAGAAACGGCAATCATCGCAAGCGCCGCCACACCGGCAACGAACCCTGTCTTCCGCACGATATTCAGCCTTTGAAAGCCGGACATTCCTTCACTCCCTGCCGTCGGGCGACGGTACCTAGGACCATATGCACATTCAAGGCGTTACCGCATCGCTGAACCACAATCCACGGGCCACGCGACCACGCAACACCCCAACATCCTATATGTAGGAAATCGAAGAGCAATCCACAAATACTGACGGGGAGACGGGCTGTGAACGCCGCTCTCTCATCCCGGGCTAGACACGGCAACCGTTAACGACGCGTCTGCTTCGCGGGAAATTGGCCCTTCGATCAGAGGTCTGCTCGTTCCGCAAATGTCGTCACTCTCGGCCGTATGACACAACGGCTGAGAGTGATTGCGAGCGGTCTTCCCACGCTCGGCATCATCCTCGGGCCTGTCCCGAGGACCTATCCACGTATCGTGAAATCAATCCGTTGCAGATGCTCGGGACAGGCCCGAGCATGACGGAAGAGAAGGCTTCGGCCGTAATCGCCATCACATATTGGCGTAAACCGGCCCCTCGCCGCCCTGCGGCGGCACCCAGTTGATGTTCTGGTTGGGGTCCTTGATGTCGCAGGTCTTGCAGTGCACGCAGTTCTGGGCGTTGATGACGTAGACTTCTTCGCCGTCCTTCTCCACCCATTCGTAAACACCGGCCGGACAATAACGCGTCGAAGGGCCGGCAAAGACGTCGTGCTCCGACGATTTCTGCAGCGCCATGTCCTTCACCTGAAGATGCACCGGCTGGTCTTCCTCATGGTTGGTGGAGGACAGGAACACCGAGGAGAGGCGGTCGAAGGTCAACACACCATCCGGTTTCGGATAGGCGATCGGCTTATGCTTTGCGGCCGGCTCAAGGCTCTCCGCATCCGTCTTGCCATGCTTCAGCGTGCCGAAGACGGAGAAGCCGAAGATCTGGTTGGTCCACATGTCGAGACCGCCGAGACCAACACCGATGAGCGTGCCGAACTTCGACCACAGCGGCTTGACGTTTCTGACCCGCTTCAGATCCTTGCCAATATCGCCTTCGCGCCATTCGGCCTCGATCTCCGCCACCTCGTCATGGGCGCGGCCGGCGGAAATCGCCGCGGCGATCTTTTCCGCTGCCAGCATGCCCGACAGCACCGCATTATGGCTGCCCTTGATGCGCGGCACATTGACGAAACCGGCGGAACAGCCGATCAGCGCGCCGCCGGGGAAAGTCAGCTTCGGCACCGACTGGTAGCCGCCTTCGGTGATGGCGCGCGCACCATAGGAAATGCGCTTGCCGCCCTCGAAGGTCTCGCGGATGGCCGGATGCGTCTTGAAGCGCTGAAATTCCTCGAAGGGATAAAGATAGGGGTTCTTGTAGTTGAGGTGCACCACGAAGCCGACGGCGACGAGGTTATCTTCGAGATGATAGAGGAAGGAACCGCCGCCGGTCTTGAAACCGAGCGGCCAGCCGAAGGAATGCTGCACGAGACCCTGTCTGTGCTTTTCCGGCTTGACCTGCCAGAGTTCCTTGATGCCGATGCCGAATTTCTGCGGCTCGCGATCCCTGGACAGATCGAATTTGGAAATCAGCTGCTTGGCGAGCGAACCGCGCACGCCCTCGCCGATCAGCACATATTTGCCGTGCAACTCCATGCCGCGGGTGAAGTTCGGGCCCGGCTCGCCGTTCTTTTCGATGCCCATATCGCCGGTGGCGACACCGATGACCGCACCCTCATCATTATAGAGCACTTCGGTTGCGGCAAAGCCCGGATAGATCTCGACGCCGAGCGCTTCCGCCTTTTCCGCCAGCCAGCGACAGACCAGCCCGAGCGAGACGATGTAATTGCCGTGATTGTTCATCAGCGGCGGCATCATGAAATTCGGCAGGCGAATAGAGCCGGCCGGGCCGAGAAACAGGAACTGGTCGTCCTTCACCTCGGTCTTGAAGGGATGCCCCTCCTCTTCGCGCCAGCCCGGCAGCAGCCTGTCGATGCCGATCGGATCGACAACCGCGCCGGAGAGAATATGCGCGCCGACTTCGGCACCCTTTTCGAGAACGACGACCGAAAGCTCCGGCTCCACCTGCTTCAGCCGGATCGCGGCGGCAAGGCCCGCAGGACCCGCGCCAACGATCACAACGTCGAATTCCATCGCTTCGCGTTCGGGCAGTTCCATCGCTTCCGTCATCTCATCCTCTCCGCATCGCCGGTCCCATCCGGCTGTTGTTATATCCGCTTTCCGGCATTCCCGGCGCATCGCCTGCGCCGGTCAAAAAGCCATACGCGACACCGCATCCACCAGCGCCTGTCTTCGCAAAGCAGGACGCCTTTGTCGAGCTTCTATAGCGGCAAAACATGTCGCACGCCAGCCAATTGTCAGACAACCTGATGATTGATGAATTACTTTTACGTTCACGTAATAATGAAAATAGAAGTTGGGAGTGTAGCCGTCAAGGGTAGTCGGCATTTGTGCCACTCTCGCGTTTACCGCGGGTGAAACGCCCATTCGGCTCGCTTCATCAATGGCGGCGCTTCTGTTTGCGCCCATTTCAAACGTTCGAGGTGCAAAATTGCATAGCTTTGACGTGAAGCGGCAGACAATTATGGCGGCTTGTCGGAGAAAAGAAGTCCCTCTCAATTAACCCTTTCTCCAGCAATAAGACGTCTCCTTTCGATCTCCGCCTGTATCGCTTCTACTGACTTATTGTGCCCTTCTGCATTGAAGAAGCAATTGAGCGGCAAGTAAGCATTTGCCTCGGCAAGTAACCTCGAATTCTCTGAGTCCCACAATTGGCAGACCCCGTTCAAAAACACCTCAGCCCAAAATTCATTTAGTTCAGCTGCACGTTCTGCCGCCCGGATAGTACCGTCGTCCAAATTAAAGTGCTCCAACATCGGGTCAAAAACCAAACGCCCGGAGTTGAAATCGATTGCGGCCTCCAAGTACAGTAGCCCGTCTTCGGATGACAATCCCAGAATCGCGATGCCCTCCTTGACGCGCTGCACCCTCATCTTGAGACGTGTGAGTGCTTGTTTTCTTGGCTTTCCCTCGACCAATAAGTCCACAATTTTGGGCAGTTGAAGAGAACGTCGCCCCACAAATGATCTGAACCCTTCAAACTGGACCGTTTTTGGTTAGAGTTTTCCGGTGCATTTTCCTGGCTGGGAAAGGAACGGAAGACGATGAAAGCATCACAGTTTTCGGACGCACAG